>JAFXHP010000068.1 GCA_017536285.1 Clostridia bacterium | reverse complement strand
GTCAATACAAAAAGCGTTTTTTCTGAGGTGATTATTGACTAAAAAAGACATCTGTGCTAAACTTAATTAAATGACTTTAAGGGGGCAATGCTATGTGGATATGGTATCGTGACGACTTTGAAATTTACCACGGAATGAAGCAGAATTTTGACCGCGAGAGGCCCGGAGGAATGCTCTGGCCTGCGTTCTGGAAAATGGATTCATGGAACACAAATGTGGTTTTTAAAAAGACATATAACTTAAAAGAGGAGACAACCTTTACTGCCTATGCCGAGGGCGACGGCTATGTAAATGCCCACGGAAGGCTTTTGCCCATGGGCGAGGAAATAAAAATCGGCCCCGGCGAGGTTAATATATCGGTAAACATCGGAAGTATGGAAACCCTTCCCGCACTTTTTATCAAGGGAGAAGTTATACATACCGATGAAAGCTGGACGGCAACAAACTTCAGGGAAAATCTCCCCGTCGGATATTCCTCCCTCTACAAGGATAAAAACGTAAAGCCTGAAAACATTCCCTATATGGAAACAAAGTATCTTCCGGGGCTTACTAAAATGGTAAACGGCGGCCATCTTTTCGACTTCGGATGCCTGCTTAACGGCGTGCCAGAGGTTATCTGCGACAGACCCGTTGACCTTTATTTCGGTGAAACGGAAGAGGAAGCAACGGATATTTCGGGCTGTTATCTCTATCAGAAAAATGTGGGCAAAGATACGAAAATCAAACGAAGAGGCTTTCGATATATCTATGTTCCCGAAACAGAGGGCGTAAGAGTCAGCATAAGTGCAAAGCATCAGTTTGTGCCTATTAAGGTGAAAGGACGTTTCCGTTCAGGGGACGAGCTTCTTAACAGAATATGGTCCGTGGCGGAGGAAACCTACAAAATGTGCAGCGGCTTATTCTTTATCGACGGCGTAAAGCGTGACCGCTGGATATGGTCTGGTGATGCATATCAGAGCTATTTTGTAAATCCATATCTTTTCTTTGATGAGGAGATAAACAAGCGTACCATAAGAGCACTTCGAGGAAACAAGCTGACAGACCAGCACCTTAATACAATCGTTGACTATTCAATGTATTGGATTATGTCCATCGAAAACGAATATACGATGACTGGCGACGTTGATTTTGTATCTTCGATGTACGATAAAGCGGAAGCTATGATGAATCTTTTATTCTCCCAGAGAGATAAAAACGGCTTTATAGTAAAGCGTCCCGGTGACTGGATATTTATCGACTGGGCAGATATGGATAAGGACGGGGCGGTATCAAGTGAGCAGATGCTTTTCTTAAATTGCCTTAATGTAATGGCAAGGCTTTCAAAGCTACTTGAAAAGGACGGAAGAAAATATGTCCGCGAAGCTAAAAAGCTTAAGGAAAACATAGATAAATTCTTCTGGGACAGTGATGCGGGAGCGTACATAAACTGTTTTGAATCAGGCAAAAGAAACGTTACAAGGCATCCTAACATTTTCGCCCTTCTTTATGATATAGCCTCTGAAGACAAAAAGAAAACTATCCTTGAAAAGGTTATTCTTTCAGACAATGTTCCTGCCATTACAACGCCTTATTTCAAGTTTTTTGAAATGGATATGCTGGCAAAATACGGCTATCTTGACAAGGTAATGGAAGAAATAAAAAGCTACTGGGGAGGTATGCTTTCCCTTGGTGCAACAACCTTCTGGGAAGAGTACGATCCCAAAAAGCAGGGAAAGGAGCACCTTTCGATGTACGGCGGGCCCTATGAAAAGAGCTTATGCCACGCATGGAGTGCAAGCCCTATTTACTTAATCGGAAGATATTTCCTCGGAGTATATCCCACAAAAGCAGGCTATGAAACCTTTAATGTGGAGCCAAAACTTTCCTATTTTGACTCTCTTAAGTGTGAAATTCCCGTAAAGGACGGAATTTTGTACATTGATTATGACGGTGAAAAGCTGGAAGTTGAGTGTGACCG
>JAFXHP010000067.1 GCA_017536285.1 Clostridia bacterium | reverse complement strand
TGGAGTAAGTGCAGAAGATTATTATGAGGATTCTTCATCCTGGACGATTACGGCAAGCTGCAATCAGCAGTGGTATGGAATAGAAAAGGCATTTGACGGAAACGATGCTACTTACTGGCATTCGGAATATTCAAAGGACGGAGTATCAACAAAGCACGATAATCCTCATACGATTACGGTTGTATTCCCCGAATCAAGACCTGTTTCAGGCGTAACCTATGTTCCGAGACCGAAAACGGAAAAGGACTCATCCGAAGCCGGCATCTGGCAGATTGTTGAAGTTTATACCTCCGAGGACGGAGTTAATTACACATACAACACGAAGCTTGTTTATGAAACCGCAAAGGTGGCGCAGGCAAGGGAAACGGCAACTGCCACCCTTGCGACTGCGGGAGAGTATAAGGCAATCCGTTTTAAGGTATCGGGGGTAAACGGCCACGGAAGTGCGGCTGAAATTAAGATAATTAAAAGCGGTGCGAAAAACACCGATAATGTGGGAGCCTTAAAGGGAGACGGAAGCGTAGATAGCTTTAATCACGATGAAAAGGTTGAAAATAAAGAAGAAGCAACGGAAGAAGTAAAAGAGGAAAGCCGATATATCACTCCTTCGGATAGCTGGAAGGCGGAAGCATCCAGCATAAGAGTGGGATATGAGCCTTCGAGAATTATTGACGGGGATGAGAAAACCTACTGGCATTCAAACTATGTGGCAGAGGGAAGCTCAATAGTAAGCCGTGACAGTGCACCGTATAATGTGGATATAATTTTCGGCGAGGACGTTACCTTCTCCGGCTTTATGTATCAAGCAAGGGGAGACGGCAGAAGCGGTATATGCACAGAATACGAAACCTATGCAGCGGATTCCGTAGACGGGGAATGGTATTTCCTTGAAAAAGGAACAATGAACACCGCCTTTGCAACACTTATTCCCGGAAGTAAGAGCGAAAAAACTTATGTGGGAAACATTACGGCAAAGAAATTCCGCTTTGTTATCTTAAACGGCGGCAATGGTTACGGCACCTGTGCCGAGCTAAAATTAATAAAGGCAAAGGATGATAACGAAACCGTTAAAGCATCGGGTTATGAAGAACTTTATGATAGAAAGGGACTTTCTGAAATTAATACGAAAGAGGCTATTGCCACATCAAATAAAACGCCTTATGTAAACGGTCCTCTTAAAAATGCCCTGGACGGAAGAGTGGAAACATGGTGGCAGACGGAGAGCGGAGCAAGTGCCCCCTATACTCTTAACATAAATCTTGCAAGGGTGCAGGAAATTTCGGCGATTGATGTATATCCGAGACAGACAGCCGATTTTCACGGTACATGGGAGGAATTTAACGTATACTATTCTCTTGACGGCGAAAACTACGAAGTGATGCTTAAAAATTTAAGCTTTGAAAAGTCTCTTGAGGTAAAAAGACTTCTGCTTGAAACACCCGTGAAGGCACAGTATATCGAGTTTGAAATTATAAAGGGATACACAAACAAAGCATCGGTGGGAGAAGTTAAGTTTTATGAAAGTGTAGCAACCATGAAAAAAAGACAGAGCGGAAACAACGAAAAATATGTTCTTACCATCGACTCACCCGTGATAAGTGCGGTTAAGGATGGTGCATCGGAAGAAAAAACGCTGGATGTTGCACCCTACATCGCAGGAGGCTCGACCTTGATTCCTCTTCGTGGATTGCTTGAAATGATGGGTGCTGAAATTACATGGATTGACGAAGATCAGACCATCATAATTAAAAAGGACGGAACCGTTATTACACTTCAAAACAGATATAATATTGTTTATGTGGATAACGGAGGAAAGTACGGAACCGTGCGTTATACACTTCCCGAGGCGCCGAGAATAAAGGAGGGAAGAACATTTATTCCTTTAAGATTCTGCTCTGAGCATCTGGGCTATAACGTGGAGTGGAACGGTGAGACGAGACAGGTTACAATAACTAAATAATAAAAAAGCGTTGTGCATTTTTTGCATAACGCTTTTTCTTGTGTTTTTGCTGTATGCATAGTATAATAAAAGGCAAAGAGCAAAATAATTTAAAATGACAAAAAATTAAAGAAATAAGGCACATAATCGGTAAAAAAAATTAAGGAAATAAAAAGTGATTTGTGGTAAAATAAAACTAAGAATTATGGGGATTTTATCCGCATAAAAGAAAAAATGAAAAAAATATATACTCAAGAATAAAAATCGAGCTATTTCAAACTTTTTCACATAAAAAGATAGAATTTGTCTATTGTTTTAGCTATGATTTATGTTATAATTAAATTATCAAAACAAAGAAAGGAAGAAAAAATATGAAAAAACTTGCAGCTTTGTTTCTTGGGCTTATGATGGTTTTATCTGTAATACCGTCATTTGCAGAAGGGACAAAAACAGTTCTTGATGTTTCGAAAAGCATCAAGGAGGGAGAAAGCGTTGTTTTTGAAAAGGTTGACCTTACAGACGTAAAGTCCGTAAAGGTTACACTTGATTCATACAGCGAAGCAACCTTAAGAATTACGGCAGATAAGGCAGACGGAGGACATATTATTACATTCTTAAGAATCTGCGACAATCGCATAACGGAATACTCTTCAAATATCAGAGAAATTTCGGGAGTACATGACGTTTATGTAACGGTGCATATCGGAAGAGCGGCAATTAAATCCGTTACACTTTCCAAGGAAAAGTATGTAAGCCCCTACACCATTCCGTCAGATGATTGCCTCATCGATAACTATTCGGACACCTGGGTTGCCACAAGTGCCGCAGGTGTTAAGGTTGCAGACTTTGAAGAGGTTGGACCGGTTAAAGAGGGACAGCGGGAAGTAGGTATGATGTACTGGCCCAGGAGCTCGGAGGAAAAGCCCATCACAACAGCAAGGATTCCCTCGGAAATTATAGCAGCAAACCCCGATGCATATGATGACTTCTATCACGAGGCATGGCCTGCGGGTGCAACAGCCTACTACTGGAACGAGCCCTTGTTCGGTTACTATACGATGTCCGATTACTGGGTAATCCGCCGCCACGCCATTATGCTTGCCAATGCAGGCGTTGACGTAATCTTCTTTGACTGGTCAAACGGTACTGCCTCGGGCGGACAGACACTTAATCTTCTCTGCGAGGCATATGCCGATGCAAAGGCGGACGGAATCCGTGTTCCCAAGATTAATGCTCTTAACTCCTGGTATGTTGACCATTCCCAGCGACGTACTCAGCTTGTAAATGTCCATACATATTTCTTTGAAAACGAAAGATATAAAGA
>JAFXHP010000066.1 GCA_017536285.1 Clostridia bacterium | reverse complement strand
GACAGAGAACTTTCAGATATTCTTGACACACAACTTGCGACCTACTCTGAAAAAATTGAGAATGATATAGACAAAACCGCAGCGTACGCAATTTCCTTTTCCGAGCAACTTGAAGCTGATATTCAAAAATATCTGCTTCAAAACAATTTGACCTTTGAGGACTTGAAAGATAATCCCGATACAATTTATAAATTACAAGAAGAACTTTACGACACTGTATATCTTAATATGCAGATGGTCCCGTCAAGCGGTGCATTTTATATTTTAAATACAACAGTCAACTCAAAAAGCGAGGCTCCTTTATACAGCGGTATTTATCTAAAGTATGTGAATTTGTATTCGGAAAATACCGCAAACAAGCAATTCACCCTCTACAGAGGCGCTCTCGCAACCGGAAAAAACAATGATTTGTTATTTCATAGTGGATGGCAAAACGAGTGCAAAACTGATTTCTTTGAAAAATGCGACTCGCTTTTTACAAATAATACCCGCTATGTTTTAAGTTCGGTGAAAGAAATTCCTGAAACATGGGAAAGTGCAAGATATGTTTTCGTCCCGATATGTGACATTAAAAAGAATATTATCGGTGTGTGCGGATTTGAAATCAACAACCTTTATTTTCAGCTTGCACAAAAACATACTGACAACAGCTTAGGACACGTCGTATATGGTCTTTTGAACACCGAAAATGATAAACTCTCCGGACAGTTCACATCAAATAGCCACTATGTTTCGGACTTCGAAGATGCATCCCTTAAAGTCTATGAGAAAAACAACTTTTCTCTTTTTGATTTTGGAACAGATACTTGCATAGGCAAAACTAAAAAGATACGTCTTGGAAACAATGTTTTCGATGTATCCGTTATGATTACGCAGGCACAATACAACAAATATATTCAAGAAGGTCGCAGAAACCTTGCCTTGATTCTCCTTGTCGTTACCGTTTTTGCTATTGTTTCTTGTATGATCCTAAGCAAAAAATATGTATCTCCCATATTAAGAAAAATAGAGCAAATTAAAACATCACAGAATTTTGGTGACGACGAAACTAAAATTAAGGAAATTGATGACCTCTTTGCTTTTCTTCGAGAAAAGGATAACCAGTATGAGGCTCAGCTTGAAGTCTTGGAGGAATCCAAACATGTTGCAGAAGAGGAAGCAACAAAAGCAAAAGCAGCATATGAAAGAGCTTTAAAGGAATACGAGCTTGTTAAATGTGAGATTGAACAGCTTTCTGAGAAACGTGAAAATAATATTGTTCTTGAAGAATATGAATATTTCCTTTGCAACCTCAGTACACTTACTGCATCTGAATACAGAATTTATGAATTATATCTTCAAGGCAAAAACGGAAAACAAATTGCTGAAATTGTCGGAATTAAAGAAAACACTCTTAAATTTCACAATAAAAACATTTATTCAAAGCTTGGAATTTCTTCCCGCAAACAGCTACTTAAGTTTGCCGCTTTAAAGCAACAGCAGGATAGAAAAGGAGAGATAAATCAGTGACAATAGCCGATAGATTGAATAAAATAATTAAAGAACAGAACATCACAAAAGTAGAGTTCGCAAGGAGAGTCGGTATTACAGAAAATTATATCTATATACTTACCGGCAAAGGTCGTTCCGATAAAAATCAAAACAGAGTCATTTCTCCTATGCTTGCAAAGGTTATCGCTATGGAGTTTGGGTATGATGAAAATTGGGTTTTGAATGGTGATGAATAAGTGAATATATGATAAGAGCCTTCGGGGAGTTATTTCCCCGAAGGCTCTGTTTTTTTATAAATTATTTTACTAAATCTTTGAAGGATTTACCTGCCTTGAATACAGGAACCTTGCAAGCAGCAATTTTAATCTTTTCGCCTGTCTGCGGATTCTTGCCTTCACGAGCAGATCGTGCGCGTGCTTCAAATGTACCAAATCCGATTAAGGAAACCTTATCTCCGGCTTTAACTGCGTTCTGCAAGTTTACGTGCTTCCCTGGCATAATTTTCCGAATGCTTTATAACACCTTCAATACATCTTACCACTGCCCTGTAAAAGTGCTTTTTATCTGTATCGGAATTTACGGCAAGTGTTTCTGCCTTTTTTGCTATCCCCGAAAGTCCCGATGAAAGCAAAAGGTCATAATCCACCGCCATATGAGAATCCTGCCCACCTCCTGCTTTTCTTGATATCTCCATTACCAAAGGATAAACTTGTTCTTCCCATCTTTTTCTGTTTTCAGGCGTCAAAACATCCTTACACTTTCCGGCAATCAGTTCCCCTGCCGATATCTGAGGAGTGAGATTTAAAAAGGCATGGTAAAATGCCTCGGCATAGCGTTCTTCAAAAACACTATTTTCGTTTGCGAGGTACTGCTCATAGAAATTAAGATGAAATTCATCATAGTTGGCACGTGTATTTAATGCTTCAATTCCGAGTTTTTCTATCCTGTCCATAAAATCATCTCTCTCAAACAGATATAAGTCCTACATATTAATCTGCTTAAAAACTTCTATATTCGTTCCGTAAAATATATCAGAGCGACCGCTCATCATTTCCAGGAATTCTTCAAATTTTTTCCAGCGTTCGGGATATATGTCAAACTCATAGGCGTGACCCCATATATAGAAAATCTTCGGAGCATCTGCCTTTAATTCAAGGAATTTTTCTCCCATATCAAAGAGCTTATCCCACTGGGCGTTATGATATAAAGTTCCTTTATACTGATGCAAATCGCCGTAAGGCTCAAACTCCAGCGTCGTATCAACCGTACGGGCATATTTGATTACGGTATTGTTCTTTATGATTGATGCCACCCTGTCATCACAGTTTTTTCCGCCGCAGGGATACGCCATACCCTCTACCTCATAGCCGCAAAGCTCTGAAAGCTTTATTCTGTCTTCTTCAACCTGCCGTAGCACTTCCTCGTCTGACACATTAACAAGATTGGGGTGTGTAAGGGTATGCACCGCAACCTCGTGTCCGTCATATATATGCTTAACATCCTCAGGCTTATTTTTAACGTGGCTTATCTCCTTGCCTTCAATGGGCAGCATTCCCTCTCTTCCCAAAAGCCCGGAATTAAGATTAAACGTACCCTTGATATTATACTTATTGAACATTTCAATAAGGCGTATATCCTGAGTTACGCCGTCGTCATAGCTGAAAGTTATTGCTTTCATTTTTCCGTTAAACATTAATTTCCTCTCCTTTTATTATCTGCTTGTAAATGTTATATCAGACATTTTTCCAGGAAGCTTTATATCAAGTTCTATATTCTGAGGTACATGGCTTTCAGCTTTTACGCCGTCTCCCCAAAAGCTTTCGCCCTTTATTCCCGCAATATCCTCAATCAAAGCAATAATTGCAGAGCTTGCCCAGGGGTGACATAAACTTGTATTATCCTTCTGGTCTACTCCCCACGCCTCAAAGCAGGTGGTTGCTCCTTCTTTAAGCATATTGTACCAGGAATGCTCGGTTTTGTTTGTGATAAGGTCAAATTCCTCATCATAGGCTCCTATTTTTGCCAGAGCCTTAAGCACAAAGTATGAAAACCATACACCGCAGCAAAGCCCTTTTCCAACTATCAGATTTTTTATATTTTCCTTTGCTTCGTCCGGTGCAATTCCAAAATAAAGAGGAAGCACATTTGAATGAAGCGCACTATGGTCTGACTCTTTTGTGTCTGTAAAAAGCTTTTTATCTTCCTTATAAAATTCCTTTATAAATGCGTTTTTAATCTCTTCCGATTTTATGTCGCAGGCAATTCCAAGCTCTTTTTTAATGTCTTCCAGAGTCTTATGGGCAAAATAATAATATGCATTTACCACATTATGGCACCCTGTCTCCTGGGGAGGATTTGTAACAAGAAAATCGTAATCGTCACGAAGATTTTCGGGCCAGTCAACAAGATTCCATTTATCTTTCACACCGCATAATAACCCGTTTTCGCCCACAAACTGTCTGAAATGCTCTATTATTCCTTCCATTACGGGAATAAGCTCTCTCATTGTCTTATCGTCTCCGGTATACTTATAATAATTATATACTGCGTGGGGATACAAAAGAGAATAGTCCGCAATTTCCTGCATTGTGGAAGCGGGAGCTATCGCCATCATACCCTTGCAAATCTTAGTGGAATACGCAAATTCCATAAGGGCTTTTTTATAAAGATTGCTGTCACCCGTAAGATACATATGGGCAAGCCCCGTTACCACGAAGTCCCCAAGATACTGCCCCTTTTCTCTTGAAGGACAGTCAAGATACGCTTCCTGAACACCTATTTTTAGTGCCTGGGCACAAATTGCCCAGATATCTTCTATAAGAGGCTCTGAGCACTTAACGGAATATGCCTCATCGCTGAAGGGATAGTGGCGCACAAACATATCTATGTCCGTGATTTCAGCCGCATCTCCCTCTGATATTATTTCGGCATAGCGGAATGCCTTATAGTCATAAAACAGTGCTTCATCAACACCGCCTGACAGCGTCAGTGCTTCCTCATAGCGACAGTTGCAACGCATAATATGGCGTACCTTGTTCTCCTCTAAAAGTTCTTCTCCGCAGCGGACAATAATCCTCTGCCCCTTTTTACCTTTTACCTTGAAGTGTATCTGGCCTGTAAATTCCTTTCCCATATCTATGAAAAGGTGGCCCGGCGTAAGCTCTTTTATGACTTCCGGCTTCAATGTATAAGTCTCTAATGTAGGAACAGCACCTATGAAATTATGGTCATCATTTTCCTTTATTACGGAAGGAAGATAGTCACTGTCATCAAAGCCTTCCTTGTTCCAGTCAGGTGTTGCTAAATTAAAATCTATAAATTCAAGATACTGAGTTGAGTATCCTATTCTTCCACCCGACACATATTCCTTTGCATAGGCATAGAGCCAGCTTTCGTCCGTACCGAAAAGGAATTTATCATCCTCGAAAATATCCGCAATGAGTCCCTGACGGTTATCTCCGCTTGTCCATACTCTGTTTATAAAGCCCTGGTAGTAAACGTGCACCGCTATAAGGTTTTTACCGTCCTTTATATAGGGCGTAATGTCAACCGTGTTATAATAGTATTCCTCCACATAGCCTGATGCAGGGCCCTGACACACAAACTCGCCGTTTATGTAAAGCTTGTAATAATCATCCGCGCTTATATACATTTTATAGCTTTTGCCCACTTTTCCTTCAAAGCATTTTCTTATGTGGCAGTGATTATTCATAAGCTCATCGGGAGTTTTCGGCATTTCTCTTTTGTCGTATTCTTTATGATATATATTTATGGGACTCAATTCATTAAACTCTTTCGTGGTTATCCATTTTGAATTAAATTTCATAAAATCCACCCTCTTATATTGTTTCAAGTTCGTATAAAAGCTTTTTTCCTTCGTCAATGATATGCTCTGCCACTCCTGCCTTGAAGGGAGAGCTTCTCGCCTCATATCCGCCCTCGTCATATGCTTCCTGCATCGGAAAATATCCTTCATAGCCGTTTGCCTGAGTTATGGGAATGACTGCGGAAAATCCTTCAGTTTCCTTTAACGCTCTTCCGATTCCCGTAAAGGGTTCGCCGGGAATTCCGACTATTGCAACGTTACCGATAGCTACGCCTGAAAGCGCCATATCAAAGTATTCGTGGCCGTTTTCAAGCTCTACCATCCGGAGTGCTTCCGCAATTACTGTTGTATGCATCATTGTACCGCAATAAGGAATTTCTGTCAACCTGCCTTCTTCGTAAAGTTGCTTAATTCGGTGAGCTTCAGGAATTTCAGATGCCTTTGGCATAGCAGATGCTATTTTTATGCTTCTGTTTATAAATTTAAGCTTGTCAATTAAAACCCTTTTTTCATTCTGCAGTGCTTTTTTCACAGCATCGGCAACAACACGGCCAATATGAAGAGCATAGGGATAGCCTGAAATCCTTCCTTCAACAAGTTGCTTTTCCGGATGCACATTTATATGATTTACGTCTCCTGCCGCACCCGTAAAAAAGATGCACCTTGTATTTTTTCTTTCTGCTTCAATGTATCTTCTCGAAATCCCCGGCCAGTCGGCTGAAAGTTTGGTTCCGGATATAGTGTCGGGATGGTTTCCGAAGCTAAATAAAATGATATCTCCGTCTTTTCTTTCAAATCTTACCGTATGTACTCTTTCGTCAACTTCGCCCACGGGAGAAACAATGTCGGGATTGTTGACACCGGGATTTGTCATTATGCTTCCGTCTTTCATAAGGAAACGCCTTATAAACGCCACATTTTTCGCCAAGTCGCATCCTGTATAAACTGCTGCCTCCTTAAGGTCTGAAAGTGCCAGACAAGAAGCCTCTGTCATTTTCTCGAAAAGATTACTTACATAGCTTTCAATAAGCTCATCTCCGCTGTCTTTTCTTGCCATAGGGCTTGTATGGCTATGGGTGGCGGAAATTATAACAGCTTCAAAGGGAACATCGGTTTTTTCGGAAATAAAATGCCTTAAATCATCGGTAAGACCTTGCTTTAAGCCCTCATTATCAATTCCGATAAGAAGGGCTTTTGTTCCTTCATTTTCAAGAGCGAGGGCTGTTACTTCCAGCTTATCAAGCACTCCGTCTGATATTCTTTCTCTGTAATAACCACCCATTTTTATGCCAAGAGGGGGTGTGATATCGCATCTTCCAAATCCTGCTTTAATCATATAAACATCTCCTTATTCGTATTTTTTAAGCTTTACGGGACCAAGCATACCTGATGGTTCAATTCTTATAAATCCTGAAAACTGATCCTTTAAGGCAAACACATTACTGTTTGTAACCGTGATTTCTATTTTGTTTTCGCCGTTTTCAATATAATCCGATATATCAAATACATAGGGCGGAAATGTTTTTGCTCCCGCATCTTTTCCGTTAAGCTTAACTTCCGCAATTTCACCCACATACCCTAAATCAAGCATAGCTTTTCCCTTTTCAGACGAAAAAGATGCTTCGTATTTTATATGTCCCGAAAAGTCCGGAATCTCGTATCTTCCCGTAATATTGAAAAGTGATTTTGTATTTTTATAAGGCTTGAATTCTTCATTTCCCGGCTCCGCCGTTGAAATTTTCCATTCCGGCAAAAGCTCTTTTTCTTCTTTTAACATTTTCGCCTTTTCGCCCGAAGCGCCTTCTATTACGAAAACGGAGTTATAAGGAGGCAGCTCTATTTTTATACCGTCTTTTGTAAATTCGGCTTCCGTTAAAGTGTCCTCCGCTCCATCGTAAAGTGCTGCTTTGGTAATTTTGTTCTTGGTTTTAAGGTTGAACTCAAGAGTTTTTTCAATACCCTCGTTTGTAAGCATATAGATGTTTTTATTATCCTTCACATAATGGTATGTGCATATATCCTCTGATTCTATGTCAATTTCGCACTCTGTACCTTTACTTTTGATATAGAACGGTAAATCAGATATATTTATGCACTTAAATGTTGCTCCTATATTTTCGGGAAGCGAATTTACAAATATAACCTCTGCCCCATCACTTTTAAGTTTTATAAGCAATTCTTCGGTTTCTTTTGCCATAAATTTTCCGTAGGGAACAATCAAAGTATTAAAGCTTTCACCGTTTAGAATAAGGTTTCCGTCAGAAACCTTCGCACGATCAAGATAATCAGACGGAATTATATCATAGTCAATCTGCCTTGTATAAAGCTCCTTTGCTATATCCTCAAGACCTAACGTGTCATTGCTCATCCATTTTAATTCTGCATCATAAAGAATGGCACAGTCTGCCACGTGCTTTCCGCCCGATAAAATTGCCGCACATCTTTCAAGATATGTACTGATTTTACCGATATATTTATACTGCGGATTTTTTCCGCGATAGTAAAATATGGGCGGGCAGTCTGTATCATTTTCCTTCGCCGAAAAGGCGTGAGGAACGAAGAAGTTTATGCCACGGACCAGCATATGGTCTGAAAGCCACTTCATTGTTTTCGTTCCTTCAACCCATCCGAAGGCTCCGAAAATTTCGCACATAGCATCGCCATTTTTCTTTTCATCAAGATGCGCCATTGATGAGCCCAGCTTTGCCAGCATATACTTATAAAAGTTGTAGTTTGCGTGTTTAGCACTTACATTTGCCGTATGATCGCAATCCTTCATTCCCGGAATTAACTGAGATAACACAATATCAATTCCTGACATATCCTGCCCGTCAAGTGCCCTGAAATAGTGTCCGCATCCCGCATTGGTCTGGGAATCCTTGCGATTATCTTCGATTATATGACCTATATATTTTATACCGTGTTCACGGCACCAGGTGCCCAGACGGTTACAGAAATTGTCTTTGTATTTTTTTGTTATAAAGTCCATATAGTGGTATCTTACGGTCGATTCCCTACCGTCTTCAAAATTCGCCCACAGCCCGGGAAGATGTAAAAGATAATCTTCCCCCATCTTTTCAGAAAGATGAGTAAGCAGCTTATCGCTGTAAGGATAATGTGTGTAAAGCTCACCCATTTCAACAACTCCGCTTCCTCCAACTATTGCCGTATTGTTGTGAAATCCCGGTTCATCGGTAAAAAATCCCACGAAGGTTTTACCAAATTCATTCTTTATGTTTGCATAATGCTTTTCGTATACATTTTCTATTAAAAGTTCTACAGATTCCGGGTTCAATTTATCTACAAAGCGTGCCCAGAATGGGCTTATTCCGCTTCTTGTTTTCTTAATTATAAAAATTCTCCACATACCTTGTGGCAATGTGAAATATAGTATTCCGTTTTGAATGTTTTCCGTAAGGTCAAAAGCCGTACCTGAAAGAAGTCCTTTTCCGTCCTTATGTCTTACGGCAATGGCGGCAATAAGTTCCTCCTTCTCCCCAACGTGATGCTTTATAAGAAGGGCTGCATCATTAAGTCCCCCTGGAACATCCACGTGGGTTTCCGTTATTCCCCAGGCTCTTTTATCAAAGTTTTCTTCTTTTTCTAGTGCACCTGTTGCCCAGCCTGTGGGGCAGCGTTTGTCATCTAAAATCCATACCTTCATTTGGAGTTTTTTACATTCCTCCAGCATAAAGCGTAAATCGGACCACCATTCGTCCTCACAGAATTTTTCGTGCATTCTGGATTCGATGCAGATTGATTTTATGCCAAGATTATATACAGCCTTAATTTCTTCTTCTAATATTTCCTTACTTTCGCCGTGTACCCAGAAAAACGGGGCAAGGCGGTTTCCTTCAGTAAATATTTTCATGTTGGTCCTCCTTTTATGAAATGAAGGGGCATTCCGTTTCCGAAATGCCCCTTTTTTAAGTTATCCCTTTATAAGAGACATCATACGGCTAAGCATAACAGATGCTTCTGCACGTGTTGCATTATTTTTAGGAAGGAATGTATTGTCGGGATAGCCCTTTACAATTCCCTTTTCCGAAGCCCAGTTAATCTGATAGTTTGCATAGTCCGAGAAATTCTCTTTATCTTCAAAACCTGCTTCGCTTGTGATTTTCCACGGTGCTCCTACAGCCGTAGCATAGCGGTAAATCATGGTTGCCATCTGCTCTCTTGTTATAAGTGCATAAGGCGAAAATTCGTTTTCCGTCGTTCCCTTGGTGATTTCTCTGTCATATGCCCAGGCAACAGCGGCACTGTACCAGTCTCCGATATTTACATCGTCGAAGGGTTCATATCCGCTTGAGGTTTCACCGGATATTAGGTAAAGAATCTGACAGAATTCCGCTCTTGTAATTGCCGCATCAGGATCAAACAAACCTTCTCCCTTTCCGTTTACAAGATAGGAAACATACATTTCTCCTATTGTATCCTTTGCCCAATGAGAAGCAATGTCTTTAAGTTCATCAGCACTTCTTATTCTCCTGAACGAAGGATATAAGGTTATGCTTTCGCTTACACCTGTGTTACTGAAAGGAACAGTTAATGCTTCGTCAAGGTAATAGCCCAAAAATTCGTATCCGTCTTTGCTTACAGCCTCAAGGCTATTTCCCTTAGAAACCTTGATTTTGCCATAACCCGAAACTTCCACGTCAATAAGATTTCCGGCAATTTCGAAGGAGCCACCGCCGCCTCCGCCACCGCCGCCCTTTTGCGGCTTATCGGTTTTATCCTTATCCTTGATAGCTTCCCATACGGCACTTAAGGTTACATCCTTCTCAGGCATCAGGAAGCTCTTACCTGTTGCATATACCTTTTTGTCGTTGTCTGAAATTCCATCATAGTAAATCTCCCAGCCGACAAACTTATATCCCGAAAGAGTAAGATTAGTTTTGGGAATCTTATAGGTTGTTCCATATCTTACATATTCAGATTCAGGAAGAGTACCTGTTGCTCCGTATTCATCCATGTAAATAACTTTGTACGAATCGTGATCGACTCCCGCTGCCGTTACTTTAATGTCACCTGATACATTCTTTACGGTAAGGCGGGCATCGTTGTCCGAAAATCTTTCGTAAGTATAGTCTGCACCGCTTAACAGAACAGTATCTCCAAGCATTACAGTAAGTGCTTCAGGCATATAGAAATCATTTTCGCTTTCAAAGCTTACAACAAGATTTTCACCTTTATTTACAGTCTTAGCACCTTCTGCTTTTATATTTGAAAGTGCATAAGTAACGTTGGCATTTCCTGAAAGCTCACCAAACTCAGCCGTAACAAGAATATCTGTAACAAGAGTTTCGATTCCAAATGCTTCAAGCGCTGTTCCCTTGTGGGTAACACTTCCTTCTACAGCATCACTTTCACGGAGAGCATAAAGCTCTGCAATGTGTCCCCAGACTCCGGTTGTATTGATAATTTTTATCTGCACTTCACTTAAAGTTACACTTTCAGAGAAAATGATATTTCTTTCCTTCTTATCAGAAGTGTTTTCGTAAGAAAGTGTACCCTTGTTAATGAGCGTGTCAAAATTACCGCTTTCACCTTTTTTATAGATTTCATATTCCGTAATTCTTCCTGCACTTGAATCCTGCCTCGGAAGATATGAAAATCCTGCTATAGTGGTTTCTTCTGGGAAAGTAATCGTGATGTAATAAGGCTTTTTATCCTTTTCTTCAACAAGCTCCGCACTTCCGTTTATTACGGTGTAGCCTGAATGCCAGTAGGTGGTTTCCTTGCCGTCAATCATTGCGTAGGTGCCAGATTCGCTGGTGGTTGTAGATGCATCAAGAATCCAGCCTTCACGGTTTTGAATTTTCTCATAAAGCTTCGTTGTGTTTAAGACCTTCCAGCCTGATACTTCATAGCCATTATTAAGCCTTGCTTCAAAGCGAAGGTTCTCTGTTGTCTTTACGGTTTCTCCCGAAGCAACTTCCCTTTCGCTGCCCGAAGGACTTACTGCAATAAGCTTTATGCTTCCGCCTTCGTTTTCATTATTAAATGTAACCTTATAGCTTTCAATTCCACCTATGCTTACCGGGATATCGAGATTTCCGCCCTGGAAAAATTCCGCTGTGAATATGGCTGTGTTTTCATTTTCATCTACAAAGTCAT
>JAFXHP010000065.1 GCA_017536285.1 Clostridia bacterium | reverse complement strand
GGCGGGTGATGGAGTTTCCTGCATACATAATTCTTACTCCGCATCCGTCCTTATTTATAAAAGAAATATAATTACTTACATCAAGCTGATTTTTCGCATCAACGGTGTTCGCCTTGTCGGCGGTGGATTTACTTCTGTCAAAAGCCATATGAATTCTCCTTTAACTGTTTTTATTTAATTTACATTAAATTCATTTCTGTGTCAATAGTATTAATTGACTTTTTGAGAGAAAAAATGTATAATAAGTAAGAGGCGAGGCATATGAAATATATGGACATACATTCACACACCTATTATTCGGGATGCGGAAAGGACGAGCCCCACGTTATAATTGACAAGGCTATTGAATCGGGCATAAAGCTTTTCGGAATTTGCGACCATAATTACGGAATAGGACAAAGAAAAGAAGAATACAGTAAGCTTATAAACTCTCTTAAAAAAGAGTATGAAGGAAAAATAACACTTCTTTGCGGTATTGAAATTTCCGTTATTCGGGAAAAGTACGATATGACGGAGGAGGACTATAAGCTTTTTGACTATTGCTTAATTGAAAATCCCGATTCCGAAGGGAAGATTTCGGAGCATAATCTTTTTGGGTTTTTAAAGAGCATAAAGATAAAAAAGGGAATAGCGCATACAGACCTTTTTGCAGCAGCGGAAAAAAGAAATATAGCACCCGAAGAATTTTTCAAAAGATTAGCTGATACCGGAACATTCTGGGAAATGAACGTAAATTACGATTCCATTCACAGCTACCGTGAGCACGAATATGTGAAACGCTTTTTTGAAAGCGAAACACAGCAGAAAATAATTAAGGATTCAGGCGTTTATATAAGCATCGGCTTTGACGGGCACAGAATTGAAGATTACCTTGGAGACAGGGTTATTGAATACAATAAAAAGTTGGAAGCAACAGGCGTTAAAACCGCCGATTTGTTATTCTGAAAGGAGAAATTATGAACATTTGTGTATTTGGTGCAGCATCTGAAAAAATTGACAGAAAGTACATCGAAAAGGTGGAAATGCTGGGAGAAATCCTTGCAAAACGTGGGCACAACCTTGTATTCGGTGCAGGCGGAAGCGGCCTTATGGGTGCGGCGGCACGCGGAGCACACAGGGGCGGAGCTAAAATTTACGGCGTAATTCCATCGTTTTTTAAAGAAGAAGGTGTAGAAGTTATTTTCGATAAGTGCACCGAGCTTATTTTCACCGAAACAATGAGGGAGAGGAAGGCGAAAATGGAGGAGCTTTCCAATGCCTTTTTGGTTGTTCCCGGCGGTATCGGAACTTACGAGGAATTTTTTGAAATACTCACATTGAAGCAGCTTAAACAGCATAAAAAGCCCATTGCGGTATACAATTTCGAAGGCTATTACAACGACATTGACGTAAGTATGAAAAACGCCATTGAGAAGAAATTCATTGCGGATAACTGCTTAAGTCTTTATCATTTTTCCGAGGATATGGAAGATATTTTTGACTATATAGAAAACGACCACATTCCAGACTATGACATCAAGGATTTGAAATTATGATTAATTATACACAGACCTTAAAAACGTCTGTGTATTTTTTTATCCTGATATTGACTTAAAGACAAAAAAATGGTAAAATAAAATAGTATAAATATGCAGAAATTTTATGAGGCAAAACTATGGAAGAAAGAAACTTAAAAGTACTTGAATATGATAAAATACTTAAAATGCTTTCGGAAAAGGCGGTTTGTGCAAAGACAAAGGAAAACGCCCTTAATTTAAGACCGACGACCGACCGCATTGAAGCAGAAAGGCTTCTTGCCCAATCAGACGAAGCCTTCCGCTTTACCGTAAAGCATCAGGAAGCACCCATTGCACCATTAACTGACATTGTGCCCACATTAAAAAGGGCAGAGGTGGGGGCTTGTTTATCCTGCCGTGAAATAAAAAACGTAGGTCACGTTTTAAGGGTTACAAGACTTCTTAAGGCATATATGCGAAATCACGATGAGGAATATTACCCTCTTTTGGATATTGTATCCGAATGTATGGCAGAGCTTCCTTCCCTTGAAAGGGAGATTGACCTATGCATTCTTTCTGATGATGAGCTGGCGGACGATGCATCGAGCGAGCTTTATTCGATCCGCCGCAGAATGGAAAAGCTGTCGGATAAGATAAGGGATGTGCTTTCCGAAATGATAAAGTCGGAAAGGTACAGAAACGCCCTTCAGGAAAGCCTTGTTACCATGCGAAACGGAAGATATGTTCTTCCCGTAAAGTCGGAGCACAGAGGAAGTGTTTCGGGTATCGTTCACGATGCCTCGGGCTCCGGTGCAACGGTTTTCGTTGAGCCCATGCAGGTTGTGGAAATAAACAACGAAATCCATAAGCTTGTGGGAATGGAAAAGGAAGAAATTGAAAGAATCCTTTCAGAGTTTACCTCACAAATTGCCGATTACAGAGTGCAGATAGGCGATAACT
The DNA here is from genome assembly GCA_017536285.1 of Clostridia bacterium. The sequence continues at coordinate 15,430 of JAFXHP010000065.1, read as the reverse complement.
ATAAATATATATTGGAAGCCGATATGATTTTTGCAAGGGCACGTCTTGCCCTTGATATGGATGCAACTGTGCCGACACTTAACGATGACGGCATTATAGAAATTCATAAGGGCCGCCATCCCTTAATTGATAAAAGAAAGGTCGTTCCCGTGGATGTGTACCTCGGCCGTGATTTTGATACTCTTGTTATAACCGGTCCCAACACAGGCGGTAAAACGGTTACCCTTAAAACATTAGGACTCTTTACTCTTATGGCACAGACGGGGCTTATGATTCCCGCAAAGGAAGGAAGCTGCCTTTCTGTCTTTACCAAGGTGTTTGCCGACATCGGTGATGAGCAGAGTATCGAACAATCTCTTTCCACGTTTTCAAGCCATATGGTAAATATAGTTAAAATATTAAACGAGGCGGACGATAAGTCCCTCGTATTATTCGACGAACTTGGTGCGGGAACCGACCCGGCAGAGGGTGCGGCACTTGCTATGGCAATACTGGAATATGTAAGGGCATCGGGTGCTAAAACAGCCGCTACAACCCACTACAGCGAGGTAAAGCTTTACGCTCTTTCCACAGACAGAGTGGAGAATGCCGCCTGCGAATTTGACCTTGCCACGCTTAGTCCCACATATCGTCTTTTAATCGGTATCCCCGGTAAAAGCAACGCCTTTGCCATTGCATCAAAGCTTGGCGTAAGCGACTATATCATAGGAAAGGCAAAGGAAAACCTAACTGCGGAAAATATCCGCTTTGAAGACCTTGTGACGGAGCTTGAGAAAAACAAGCAGGAAGCTGAGGCGGCAAAGGAAGAAGCGGAAAGAATAAGGCAAGAAAATTATTCTGCCAAAAAGAAGCTTACGGACGATAAGAGCCGTATTGATAAGCAGAAGGACAGCTTATTACAGGATGCAAGACGTGAAGCCAAGAGGATTGTGGAAGCGGCTAAAAAGCAGACCGAAGAAATGCTTGAAGAAGTTAAAAAGGCGTTAAACGAGGACGATAAGTCCAAGGCTAAAAAGACGGCGGAAGAGATAAGAAAACGTCTTCGTGAAGAAGAAAATGCACTTTCTGACAAGCTTTCAGAAAATGTATTGATGCCGAAGAACAATAAGATACCCAAAAATCTTCTTCTCGGTCAGGAGGTTGAGGTGTTAACTCTCGGTCAAAGGGCAAATGTTATGACGCTGCCCGACGCCAAAGGTAACTTAATCGTGCAGACGGGTATATTAAAAGTAACCGTTAATATCTCTGCCTTAAGAGTAGTTGAGGATAAAATAAAGGTGCCGGAGAAAAAGGTCAAGAGCATTGACAAAACCAGGGTTTCCAAAACCCAGACCGCATCAACGGAGCTTGACCTCCGAGGTCTTATGTCCGACGAAGCCTTTATGGAGCTTGAAAAGTTTATCGACGATGCCGTTTTGGCAAAAATCGAAACCGTAAGGGTAATTCACGGTAAGGGAACAGGAGCACTTTGTGCAATGGTGCATCAGTATTGCCGACAGGAAAAGCGCATCAAGTCCTTCCGTCTCGGTGCTTACGGCGAGGGTGAAGCGGGCGTTACCGTAATCACAATAAAGTGAGGTTAATATGGAGCTTTTTGAAAAAGAAATTTCGAGAAAATATGTTTTTGAAGGGAAAATATATAAAGTCCGCTGCGATAAGGTGACTCTCCCGGACGGCAAAGTTGCCGACCGTGAGATAATCGAGCACAGCGGAGGAAGCGGCGTTTTGGCTGTTACGGAAAATGACGAAATCCTTCTTGTGAAGCAGTACCGCCGCCCTTATGATGAAATTACCTACGAAATTCCCGCAGGAAAACTCAATATAGGAGAAAATCCGAAGGAAACGGCTTTAAGGGAGCTTTCTGAGGAAACGGGATACAGTGCGGAAAGAATAGTTGATTTTGGCAAAATCTATCCTTCGCCCGGGTATCTTTCTGAAATTGTATATATCTTTTTTGCAAAAAACGTGAAAAAGACGGGCGATGCCCATACAGACGAGGACGAATATCTTTCCCTTGTTAAAATGCCCCTTGATGAGGCACAAAGGCTTATTGAAGAGGGCAGGCATTTTTATGATGCGAAAACAATAATTGCTATTACAAAATACTTGCTGATGAGAGATAGATTAAACTGAAAGGAGTGTTATTATGGGGATAGAGCTACTTGCTCCCGGCGGAAGTTTTGACGCTGTAAAGGCCGCTGTAGGTGCAGGTGCCGATGCGGTTTATATCGGGGCATCACGCTTCAGTGCGAGGCAAAATGCAATAAATTTTAATTCCGATGAGCTTAAAAGAGCCGTAAGCTACTGCCATATAAGAGGCGTAAAGGTCTATCTTGCCATTAACACTCTTATTCATGATAGTGAATTCCGTGACGCCTTAAGCGTTGCGAAGGAGGCTTATGAAAGCGGAATAGACGCATATATAGTTCAGGATTTAGGTTTGTGTCAGGCACTTTCTGAAAACTTTGATGCTCCGGTTCACGGAAGCACGCAGATGACGGTGTTTGATGAAAACGGTCTTGACTATCTTAAAAAAATGGGAATTAAGCGTGCCGTGCTTTCAAGAGAATGTCGGAAAGCTGAAATTGCTGATATGGCAAAGTTGAGCGGTATGGAGCTTGAGGTTTTCTGCCACGGTGCAATTTGTATGAGTTATTCTGGGCAGTGCTTGATGAGCAGCTTCCTTGGCGGAAGAAGTGCAAACAGAGGGGAATGTGCCCAGCCCTGCCGCCTTCCTTACAGTATAGAGGGAAAAAGCGGATACTTCTTAAGTCCCCGTGATTTAAGCCTGCTTTCTGAAATTCCGGACCTTATAAAAATGGGGGTATCATCCCTTAAAATTGAAGGCAGAATGAAGGGTCCGTCATATGTGGCAAGTGCTGTTACTGCATTCAGAAAAACCATAGACAGAGGCTATGCCGATGAGGAAGACAAAGAAAGATTAGTCCGTGCCTTTTCCAGAGGCGGTGAATTTACAAAAGGTTGCTACGGAGGTATAAAGGGTGTCGGGATGATGAATATCACATCATCTAACGACGATGTATTAAAAACCAACGATGCCGCTCTTATAAAGGAGCTTAAGCACCTTTGGGAAGACGGCAAAGAAATAAAGAAAATTCCGGTGGATATGAGCTTTTCTGTTTCGGATGAAGAAACAAGCCTTACTTTAAGTGACGGAGAAAATTATGCGACGGTAACATGCAAAACGGATAAAAGCGGAACGGGCAGGGCAATTGATGAAGAATTTTCTAAAGCTCAGCTTACAAAGCTCGGAGCAACGCCCTATGTTGCGGAAAGCTTTACGGCAGATATAAAAACAGATGCTTATTTCAAGACCTCTGAACTTAATGCGTTAAGGCGAGAAGCAACGGAAAAGCTTTCCCTGATGCGGGAAAAAACAAGGGTGTTTGCTGGAGATGTGAAACTGCCCTTAATTAAGGAAAGTGAAAAAGAAGAGTTTTCAGTGTATATAACGGCAGAAACCATTGAGCAGGCAGAAGCCCTTATAGAAGAAGGAGCGGAAAATGTTTTTGTTCCTTATAGCCTTACGGGAAAAACTCAGGCGAAGGGCGTTTACATCTCTGCAGTTTACGGAAAGCTGCCTGAAAGAATAAAGGAAGAATATATCCTTGCAGGAAGCATCGGTGCGGCAGAATGCGGTATGAAAATGGGGAAGAAAGTGATAGCTGACTACAGCATGAATATTTCCAATGCATATTCTGCAGCGAGGTTTGAAAAAGCCGTACTTTCAGCTGAGCTTAATCTTAAGCAGATAAAAAATATTGCGGATAAAATGCCTTGCCTTGCTTTTGCCTACGGCTATCTTCCTTTGATGAAAAGCAGAAACTGCGTAATAAAAACGGCAGGCAAGTGTGACGGAAAAGGATGTGCATCCTGCGAAAAGAGCATATATTTAAAGGACAGAAAAGATGTAAAATTTTTCGTAAAATCCGATGGAGAGTTCAATACTCTTTATAACAGCGTGCCGATTTTTATGGCAGATAGGATTTCTGAATTGAAAAACAGTAAAATATCGGGAATACGGCTTATGTTTACGAAAGAAAGTCCTGAAGAATGTGTGAAGATTTACAGAATGTATACAGATGAAGAAAAGGCTTTGACGCCGAAAAATTACACCAGAGGATATTTTTATAAATGACAACAAAAAAAGCTTTAAAAATTTTCCGATTTGTGGTAAAATAACAGAGAGTATTGTTTTTTGGAGGAGAAATAAATGTTTGAAGTTAAAATAAAGAAACTGGCGGAGGGAGTAAATCTTCCTTCATATCAGACTGAAGGTGCAGCGGGAATGGATATTTCCGCATGCTTAACAGAAGATATAATATTAAAGCCTATGGAGCGTAAGCTTATACCTACAGGGTTTGCTATTGCTGTCCCTGACGGATATGCTGCTTATCTTTATGCAAGAAGCGGTCTTGCTTCCAAAAAAGGAATAACTCTTCCGAATTGCGTGGGCGTAATTGACTCGGATTACAGAGGAGAAGTTAAGGTGGCACTCGTTAACCTTTCCGATGAACCTTTTGAAATTAAAAACGGTGACAGAATTGCACAGATGGTTATATCTCCCGTAATTCAGGCAATACTTATAGAGGCGGACGAGCTTTCCGAAACTGAAAGAGCAGGCGGAGGCTTCGGCTCCACCGGAGTATAAAAACCGGAGTTGATATTATGAAATATATACTTGCATCAATGTCACCCAGAAGAAAAGATATATTAACTGAGATGGGACTTGAGTTTACTGTTGAGCCTGCAGATATTGATGAAAACATCGGTGTGGAAAGTCCGGCTACTCTGGTAAGGGAGCTTTCGCTTCTTAAGGCGGCACATATTGCAAAAACTCATGTCGGAGAGGAAAGCCTTGTTATAGCGGCTGATACGGTTGTGGCATTGGGTGAAAAAATACTTGGTAAACCGACAGACGATGATGACGCTAAAAGAATGCTTAAAATGCTTTCGGGGAATACTCATTCCGTGTACACGGGATATTGCGTGTCTGACACGAAAACAGGAAAAACCGTAGCCAAATGTGCTGAAACTAAAGTTACCTTCAGAAACCTTACGGATGATGAAATTGATATATACATAGCCGGTGGCTCGCCAAAAGATAAGGCAGGGGCATACGGCATACAGGACGATGGGGGAAAGTTTGTGGAAGGAATCGATGGAGAATTTTCCAATGTCGTAGGCCTTCCGAAAGAAGCACTTATAAATTTACTTAAAGAAGAGTTTATCTTTGAAGGGAGATAAAAAATGCCTTTCTTTTCAAAAAACATCGCAATAGATCTTGGCACAACAAATACAAGAATATACTTAAAGGGTCACGGAATCCTATTGAACGAGGCTTCTGCCGTTGCCTATGATACAAGACAGAAGAAGGTTATCAGAGTGGGAAACGAAGCAAGAGAAATGCTTGGAAGAACTCCTTCATATATTGAAGTTATACATCCTTTAAGAGATGGGGTTATAGCAGATTATCACATGGCGGAGTTTATGCTTAAAAGCTTTCTTGAAAAAACGGTTAAGCATCGTGGCTTTTTCGGTGCAAAGATAGCAATAGGTGTTCCTTACGAGGCAACCGAGGTTGAAAAACGTGCCGTGGAGGATGTGGCGTTGGGATGCGGTGCCCGCCAGGTTACGGTTGTAGATGAACCTATTGCTTCGGCAAAGGGGATGGGGCTTTCTGTAGAAGCCAGAGAAGCTAATATTATAGTTGATATCGGCGGAGGTACCTGCGAAGTGTCGGTAATTTCGCTTATGGGTGTGTCTGCAAGCGGATCTATAAGAATCAGTGGCGATGATATGGATAATGCCATAATAAATTATATTAGAAAAAACTATTCCTTGCTTATCGGACTTCCTACAGCAAGCGAAATTAAAAATACAATTGGTTCTGCAGCAGCCTATGAGGGCGAAAGTGCCATGAGCTTTAAAGGGAGAGATCTGGTTACGGGACTTCCTAAAACCATGTCTATAACCCCTGAGCAGATACGAGAGGCCTTGTCCGATCAGGTGTCTGCGATTCTTGAATGTATAAGGAAGGTGCTTGAAAAAACGCCTCCTGAGCTTACCGGAGATATTACATCGGGAGGAATTTACCTCACCGGTGGAGTGAGTAAGCTGAAAGGACTGGACGAATTTCTGGCAGCGGAAACCGGTCTTAAAGTTACGGTGGCGGAAAATCCCATAACCTGTGCCGTGGAGGGCATGGGTGCCCTCATGAAGGATTCGGGGGAAATTAAGGGATTTAAAAACGTCGTTAAAAAGAATAAGTGATTAGCGAGGGATTTTCTTGAAAAAGAAATTAGTGTGGCTTGCAGTAATCGTAATTGTTGTTTTCGTTTCGATGGCTGTAAGCACTATTGAAAAAGACAAAAGCAGTATCATAGGTGATGTTGCCGGAATAATTGCAAAACCCTTTCAACAGCTTTTCGTGGGAATCGATAATGTGATTGAATATGGGTTTGACTATTTTAAGGACATGGACGAGCTTAAAAAAGAAAATGCTGCTTTGAAATCAAAAGTTATGCTTTTAGAGGGCAAGGTTACGGAAAGTGATGAGATATTATCAGAAAACGAACGCCTTCGCTCTTTAGTGGATTTAAGCGAAAAGTACAGGGATTTCGATACAACCGCAGCATCTGTCATTGCAGTTGACCCATCGGGTTGGTATACCTATTTTATAATAGATAAAGGAGAAAAAGACGGAATAAGCAAAAACTGTGTTGCTATGGATTCCGGAGGAGTTTTGGGGAAAGTCGACGAGGTTGGCTCCACCTGGGCTCGTGTTATGACGATTGCAGAACCCGGTACGGCCTGCGGTGCGGAAGTAAGCCGTACGGGAGAGACAGGCATTATAGAGGGGGATTCACTTCTTAACGGAATGTGTAAAATGACATCAGTGTCAAAGGAAGCAAATATAACGCCCGGGGACTACATTATAACATCGGGTAGCGGTGACGTTTATCCTTCGGGGCTTACAATAGGCAGAGTAAAGGAAATAAAAGACGAGGATCTTTCGAGAACCGCTATAGTAGAGCCTACGGGAAACATTAAATCCCCTAAGGAAGTAATAATTATAACATCAACATATAGAGAATAATCTAACGAAAGGGAGGACTGCAGATGAAAACAAAATTATACGGCATTACGCATTTTATATTGCTTTTTATTGCATTCTTTTTTCAAAGCAGTCCTGTAATAAAGAGATTTGAGGTAGGCGAAACAGTGCCTAATATTGTTTTTGTTTTATTGTTTGTGTATGCACTTTTCCTTAAAGACACTGAGGTTGTTTCCTACAGTGTTATATTCGGAACGTTGACGGACTTGATTTTCGGTAAAATCTACGGAATAACAACTCTTTTACTGATTTTGTTTGTGTGCATATACATTTTTCTTAACAGGTACATATTTACCGAAAGTATGTGGGTAGTAATTTTGTATTGCTTTTTATCATCAATACTTTACGAATCGCTGCTGCTCATTATAAATACAGCCATTTGGAACGAGGCGGTTATTTCGGGCGAAGTTTTTAAAATCCTTGTTACAAGATGTGTTTATAACGGCATTGTTTGTATTCCTGTTTTTTATTTCGCCAGAAAAATCCACAGGCAAAAACAGGAGGTGCGTATAGATGGATAATAGAAAACGATATATTGTTTTATACGCAGTCCTTATAATATTTGCGATAATAGCCATTATTAGACTTTCTGTCTTACAGATTGTAAACGGAAAAGAAAACTATGAAAAGAGCTTGTCCAGAACCCAGAGAACTGTAAGCATAAGTGCTCCTCGTGGTGAAATATATGACAGATACGGAAGAGTAATCGTTGGAAACAGAATGGGCTTTTCTGTTGAATTTCAGCGTGTAAAAGGTATGGATGATGCAGAAATAAACGAGATAATCTTAAAGACACATGAAGTTTTTAAAAGCAATGAGGAAACTCCCTCATCGGATGAACTTCCTGTTACGGATAAAAGACCGTATGCTGTCACATTTTCTGACGAAGAGGGAAAAGCTGAAGCTTCATGGAAAAAGGAAATGAATATCCCGGAGGATTATACGGCAGCTGAAACAGTTGAACATTATGCATTGCTTTTCAACGTGGATAAAAAGTATACAGATGCCGAAACCAGACTTATCGTTGGTGTAAGATACACTATGCTGATAAGAGGCTTTTCGACAAATATATCATACACTCTGGCAGGCGATGTTTCAAAAGACACCGTTGTTTCAATTAAAGAACATTATGATGAGTACCGTGGCGTAAACATAATGACAAAGCCTGTGAGAGAATATCCTCACGGAAATCTCGGGGCTCATATTTTAGGAAGGACAGGCCTTATAAGCGATATTGAATATTCTGAACTTAAAACCGAAGGATACGGAATGAATGATTATATCGGAAAAGAAGGCCTTGAAAAATATCTTGAAAAGAATCTTCGCGGAAAAAACGGCCGTATGGTTGCGGAGCAGGACGAAAACGGACATTATGTTGCACTTACTGAAGCTGTTCCGGCAGAAAGCGGAAATTCTGTATATCTTACAATTGATCTTGATGTACAAAAAGCAGCGGAAAAGGCTTTGAAAGAGACCGTAGCGGAGATTTATTCAAAACATGAAGAACGAGGTTACGGTGCTGATGTGGCAGGCGGTGCTGCAGTTGCAATAGATGTTGAAACCGGTGAAGTGATTTGTATGGCATCATATCCTGACTATTCGATTGAGGATTACAATAAGAACTATTCAAAGCTTATTTCTGACAGAAATAATCCTTTGTTTAACAGAGCACTTTCGGGAACTTATTCTCCGGGTTCAACATATAAAATGCTTGTGGGAATAGCAGCTCTTGAAGAAAAGGTGATTCTTCCTGATACTCTTATAAAGGATGAAGTTATATATAAGCTTGGGCAAGGACACTTTAAATGTTTGCACGACCATGGATTTGTAAATGTGTCGACTGCTATAAAGGATTCTTGTAACTACTTTTTCTATACAGCAGGATATCAACTTGGAATTGATAAGATGGTTGAATATGCCGATAAATTCGGCTTGGGAAAAAGCACTGGGATAGAGTTGCCGGAAGAAACGGGAACCGTGTCTTCGCCTGAAACAAAGGCACTGAGAGATGAACCTTGGTATGAAGGTTATACTCTTCAGGCGGCGATAGGGCAGGATGACAATAAATTTACTCCGATTCAGCTGGCATCTTACGTGTCGCAGATTGCATCCGGCGGTGTAAGATATACTCCGCATCTGGTCAAGGGCATTTATTCCTATGGAGGAAAAGAAGTGATAAGCCTTACCGAAATAAAGGAAAGCGACAGAATTACATTAACACAGGAAAATCTTGATGCTGTGAGATATGGTATGAGGCTTGTTGCACTTTCCGGTACTGCATCTTTATACTTTGAGGATTATCCTATAAAGGTTGCGGCAAAAACCGGTACTGCAGAGGTTTACGGCGGAAGCGATAACGGTCTTTTTGTTGCGTATGCTCCCTATGAAAATCCGAAAATCGCAGTTGCTGTTGTAATTGAAAGAAGCGGTGGCGGATCATATTGCGGACCTGTTGCAAAAGCGATAATCGACGCATATCTCAATGCAGAAAACTCACCTGAGCTTACCCTTGGGATTGACAAATTATACTAAGGAGGGTAAAATATTGGGAAAGGTAATAGTTGTAACTTCAGGTAAAGGCGGAGTGGGTAAAACCACTGTTACGGCAAACTTAGGCGTGGCTCTTGCCCTTACCGGGAAGCGGGTTTTAATGATTGATACAGATACAGGCCTTCGGAATCTTGATATTTTACTTGGTTTTGAGGACAAAGCACTTTACGATGTGATAGATGTGCTTGAAGGTTCTGCACAGCCTGAGGATGCATTCATACAGCATGAGGTGTTCAAATGCCTGTATATGATTCCTGCATCCCAGACAAAGGAAAAAGAGGAACTGCAGCTGGAAAAATTCAAGGAATTCTGCCTTGAACAGAAAAATAGATTTGATTATATCCTGATAGACTGCCCGGCAGGAATCGAATACGGCTTTAAATGTGCTCTTTATCCTGCGGATGAAGCTATAATTGTGGCAGTTCCTGACAGAGCCGCTATAAGAGATGCTGACCGAGTGGCAGGCTTGATTGAAGAAGGATATCCTGATGTAAAGGAAACACACCTTTTGGTAAACAGGTTAATTCCGGAACTGGCTGACATAGGAAAGACGGCAGGAGCAGAAGAAACTCTTTTTACTGTTGCGGTTAAACTTATAGGAATTATTCCGGAGGACCCAAGAGTTCTGATAAATGCATATGAGTCAACTCTTTGCGTGACGGACAGGAAATCTCCCGCAGGTAAGGCAATTAAAAATATCGCACGAAGACTTAACGGTGAAAGCGTAAAGCTTTTGAATCTTAATAAAAAACGCCTGTTTAAGAAAAAATACAGATAATAAAGAGAAAGGGATGGAGAATATGAATATAGCGCTTATTGCACATGACAAGAAAAAGGATCTTATGGTGGAGTTTTGCCTTGCTTATAAGAGTGTACTGGCAAAGCATACTCTTCTTGCAACGGGAATTACCGGCGGTCTTATAGAAGAAGCAACCGGACTTAAGATAAACAGATTTCTTCCCGGCAGAGAAGGCGGATCCGAACAGATAGCAGCAAGAATAGCATATAACGAAATAGATATGGTGCTATCTTTCAGGGACCCCTTTGCTCAGAGTTATGAGCCTGATATGCAGTCGCTCTTAAAGCTTTGCGATATGCACACTGTGCCGCTGGCAACAAATGTGGCAACGGCCGAAGCTCTTATACATAGCCTGGCAAGAGGCGATCTTGATTACCGCACGATTATGCGTGAAAACAACGGAAAATTTTAATCTGAAAGAGAAGATAAAGTAAATGACAAAAACAAGAATGGAAAAAATCAGGAATTTCTCGATAATTGCCCATATTGACCACGGCAAGTCAACATTGGCTGACCGTCTTATTGAGGCGACCGGTGCTGTTGAACAGCGTGATATGGATGAGCAGATTCTTGACGATATGGATCTGGAAAAGGAACGAGGCATAACTATTAAGGCCCGTGCTGTCAGACTTTTCTATGATTATGAGGGTGAAACATACGAGCTTAATTTGATTGATACTCCGGGTCACGTTGACTTTAACTATGAGGTATCAAGAAGTCTTGCTGCCTGTGAGGGTGCAGTACTTGTGGTTGATGCGTCCCAGGGAATAGAAGCACAGACTCTTGCAAACACCTATCTTGCACTGGATGCGGACCTTGAAATTATGCCCGTTATAAATAAGATTGACCTTCCGGGAGCAAGGCCTGAAGAAGTTGCATCCGAAATTGAGGATGTTATAGGTCTTCCCGCTATGGATGCTCCGAGAATTTCGGCGAAAAACGGAATAAATATAGAAGCGGTATTGAAAAGTGTTGTTGAAAATATTCCAGCACCTAAGGGAGATGAAAATGCACCTTTGCAGGCAATGATTTTCGACTCATTTTACGACAGCTACCGTGGTGTTATTGTATATTGCAGAGTAAGAGAAGGCTCAGTTAAACCCGGACAGAGAATAAGATTTATGGCGACAGGAAAAGAATTTGACGTTGTTGAAACCGGATACTTAAAGCCGGGAGAAATGAAGTCAACGCCCCAGTTAGAGGCCGGAGAGGTTGGTTATATTACCGCTTCGATAAAAAGTGTTCAGGATGTCCGTGTTGGTGATACGGTAACTCTTGCAGAGAATCCGGCAAAAGAGCCTCTTCCCGGATACAAAAACGTAAACCCCATGGTTTTCTGCGGTATTTATCCCGCTGACGGTTCAAAGTACGGAGATTTGCGTGATGCTCTTGATAAGCTTAAATTAAACGATGCATCTTTAACCTTTGAAGCAGAAACATCTCAGGCTTTGGGATTTGGATTCAGATGCGGATTTTTGGGACTTTTACACATGGAGGTTATTCAGGAAAGACTGGAAAGGGAGTATAATCTTGATCTTGTAACGACGGCTCCCAGTGTAATTTACCGTATTGAAAAGAGTGACGGTGAGGTTGTTTTGGTGGATAACCCTGCAAACCTTCCGAAACCCACTGAAATTGCAGCGATGTATGAACCTATGGTAAATGCCGATATTATGACTCCTACGGAATATGTCGGTGCGATTATGGAGCTTTGTCAGGAAAGACGAGGAACCTATAAGAGCATGACATATATCGACGATTCAAGAACACAGGTTCATTATGAACTTCCCTTAAACGAAATTATATATGACTTTTTCGATGCACTTAAGTCAAGAACAAAGGGTTATGCATCCTTTGACTATGAACTTAAGGGTTATGCAGAAAGCAAGCTTGTAAAGCTTGATATATTGCTAAACGGGGACCTGGTTGATGCTCTTTCCTTTATTGTTCATGAGGAGAAAGCTTACGGCAGGGCAAGAAAAATTGCGGAAAAGCTTAAGGAGGTTATTCCGAGACAGCTTTTCGAAATTCCGATACAGGCAACAATCGGCTCTAAAATTATAGCAAGAGAAACCGTAAAGGCAATGCGTAAGGACGTACTTGCAAAGTGCTACGGCGGAGATATAACACGAAAGAAGAAACTTCTTGAAAAACAAAAAGAAGGTAAAAAGCGTATGCGTCAGGTGGGCAGTGTAGAAGTACCGCAGGAGGCATTTATGGCTGTGCTTAAATTAGATGAGTAACGGAATATATATACATATTCCGTTTTGTCTTGCAAAGTGTGCTTATTGTGATTTTAACTCTTACTCAGGCAAGATGAACATGCGGGATGACTATGTTACTGCACTGATAAATGAGATGAAGCCTTTTGCAGGAATTTCTGCGGATAGCGTTTACATCGGAGGAGGAACTCCGACGGTTCTTACAAACGAGCAATTTAAAAGGCTTATAAATGCCATAAAGGATAACTTTGCTTTGGCAGACGATACGGAATTTACTGTTGAATCAAACCCTGCGACGGCAGATAAGGAAAAATACAGCTTTTTAAAAAGCCTGGGCGTAAACAGATTGAGTATAGGTGTTCAGTCATTTTGCGATAGCGAACTTAAGGCATTGTCAAGGGTACATTCTTCCTTTGAAGCGACTCAGGCTGTGCTTATGGCAAGGGAAGCCGGTTTTGATAATATCAGCATTGACCTTATGGAGGCAATACCTCGTCAGACAAAAGAGAGTCTTCTTGAAAACGTAAAAAAGGCTATTGAGCTTTCGGTTAATCATATAAGCTGCTATTCTCTGATAATAGAAGAGGGTACACCATTTTATGATAATACACCCGCTCTTCCGTCAGATGAGGAAGAAAGGGAAATGCACCATGCAGTTTGTGAAAGCCTTGAAAAAGCAGGCTTTATACATTATGAAATTTCAAATTTCGGGAAAAACGGGAAAATATCCCGCCATAATATGAAATACTGGACAGGAGTTCCTTATTATGGATTTGGTGCAGGAGCTCACTCGTTTTACGGAAATGTGAGATATTCGAATATTTCCGGGATTGAAGAATATATAAAGGCAGAGGATAAAAGGTTTGAAGCTATAGAAATTTCAGAAACTGAGGCTGAGTGCGAACGCTTTATGCTGGGCTTTCGTATTCTGACAGGATTTGAAACTAAAGGAAAGTTTCATGAAAAGCTTAAAAAGCTTTCGGAGAAAGGCCTTATATCCTATGACGGTAAGTTTGCACGGCTTACGAGACTGGGAGAAGACCTTGCAAATTTGGTGTTTATGGAGTTTCTGGCGGATGAATAAAAATAAAAGAAAATTTACTGCAAGGGAAACTGCAGCAAAGCTTTGTTCCCTTGGCAGACAGACGAGAAAGACATTAAGAGAAAAACTCTATTCGAAAAAATTCCCTTCTTCGGAAATAGAAGGAGCGGTTTTAGCCATGGCAGAGCTTGGCTACATAGACGAAGCGGAATATGCAAGAGCCTATGTTTCGGATTCTTACAGGATAAAAAAACATGGAAGAATAAGAATTTTATCGGAACTTAAAATGCGGGGAATCCCTGATTCTTTGGCGGAGGATGCACTTAGTGCATTTGATGTGGATGAATGTGAAATTATAAAAGAAGAACTTAATAAAAGATTTAAGGACAGAGAAGAAAAGGAAAAGATATATCGCTATTTTGTATCATGGGGATTTTCCTTAAGCGATGTCAGGAGTTGTATGAATGAAGACTGAAAAAGTAGGATTTATTTCACTTGGTTGTTCCAAAAACCTGGTGGACAGCGAAAATATGATAGGTATTCTTACGGAAAAAGGTTATGAAATTACGGAGGATATCGAAGAAGCGGAAATAATCATAGTAAATACTTGTGCGTTTATCGACTCGGCAAAAGCAGAAAGCATAGAAACAATCCTTGATGCGGCAAGCTATAAAGAGATGGGCAAGTGCAAAATATTAATTTGTGCAGGTTGCCTTTCCGAGCGTTACAAGGATGAAATTTTATCCGAGCTTCCGGAGCTTGATGCCATAGTCGGTGTTGAGGACTATGACAAAATTGCAGAAGCAATTGATGAGGCAAAAAAGAACGGCAACAGAAAGTTTTTCGGGGGAAACGCCAGCGATAAAACACTTCCCAGAGTAATAACAACACCCAAGCATACGGCATACTTGAAAATTGCCGAAGGATGCGATAATTTCTGCAGCTACTGTGCAATCCCTTTTATAAGAGGTCGCTATAAGAGCCGTCCTATGGAGGAAGTATTAGCCGAAGCGGAAGAACTGGCAGAGTCAGGAGTTAAGGAACTTATCGTAATTGCCCAGGATACCAGTCGATACGGAATTGATTTGTACAAGGAAAAGAAGCTTCCGGAGCTACTCAAAAAGCTTTGTAAAATTGAAAATGTTAAATGGGTGAGAGTGCACTATTGCTATCCTGAGGAAATAAACGACGAAATAATAGATGTCTTCAAAACTGAAGAAAAAATAGTAAAATATATGGATATTCCCATACAGCACGCCGACGATGAAATATTAAAGAAGATGAACCGCAAAACAACGGGAGAAGAGCTTCGCACCCTTATTAATAAGCTGAGAAAAGAAATCCCCGGAATCGCCATAAGAACATCGCTGATTGCAGGCTTTCCCGGTGAAACGGAGGAGCAGTTTGAAACACTCTGTAACTTTGTAAAGGAAATGAAGTTTGAACGCCTGGGTGCCTTTGCCTACTCTGCGGAAGAGGGAACAAGGGCGGCTAAAATGGAAAATCAGATTGATGATGATATAAAAGAAGAGCGCGCCGGAATCCTTATGGATATACAAAACAAAGTGGCGGAGGAAAACGGAAAAGCATTTATCGGTAAAACTCTTACGGTTTTAACCGAAGGCTTTGATGAGGAGTCCTGCCTCTACTTCGGAAGAAGCTATATGGATTCACTGGAT
>JAFXHP010000064.1 GCA_017536285.1 Clostridia bacterium | reverse complement strand
TTTTCGCCTTAGAGAAGTTAAAAAACGCAGTCATACTGGCGTATGTCTGCGTTTTTTTGTGCACTATCAGCGGAAAATAACAAGCCAAAACCGGCTTCTCCCTAAGAAGTACCGCCGAATCCAAAGTGTTTTTTATTTCTTTCATCAGCCGCCAAGGTAAGCCTTTTTAACCATTTCGCTTCCTGCAAGCTCTTCTCCCGTACCGGATAAAACAATGCTACCGGTCTCAAGTACATATGCACGGTCGGAAATCGCAAGGGATTTTCCTGCATTCTGCTCAACCAGCAAAATGGTTGTACCGTCCTTATTGATGTCCTTTATGATTTCAAATACCTGGTCAACAAGGAGGGGTGAAAGTCCCATAGAAGGCTCGTCCAGCATCAAAAGCTTGGGATGGCTCATAAGGGCACGTCCCATGGCAAGCATCTGCTGTTCACCGCCCGAAAGCGTTCCCGCAATCTGATTGCGACGCTCGGAAAGTCTGGGGAAACGGGTATAGATATTTTCAATATCCGCTTTGAAGGACTGATTATTTTTTTCGGAATATGCGCCCATTAAAAGGTTTTCATAAACCGTAAGCTCCTGGAAAATTCTTCTTCCCTCGGGAACCTGGCTCATTTTATGATGAACTATTTTGTGGCAGGGCATTTTTGTAATGTCCACGCCGTCATAAATAACAGTGCCGCCGCTTTTGGGAATAAGACCGATAACGCTCTGCATAGTGGTGGTTTTACCTGCACCGTTTGCACCGATAAGCGTTACGATTTCGCCTTCGTTTACCTCGAAGCTTATACCCTTAAGTGCACCAATAACACCGTAATGAACGGTTAAATCCTTAACTTCAAGTAATGCCATAATTAACCTCCTATATAAGCCTTAATAACTTCGGGGTCGTTTAAGGCAACCTCGGGTGTGCCCTGAGCAAGAACTGTACCGAAATTAAGCACCGTAAGCTCATCGCAAAGGCCTGAAACGAACTTCATATCGTGCTCGATAAGAAGAATTGTAACATCAAATTCATCACGGATACGACGGATGATTTCCATAAGATCCTCAGTTTCGTGGGGGTTCATACCTGCCGCAGGCTCATCCAGGCACAAAAGCTTGGGATTTGTTGCAAGGGCACGGGCAATTTCAAGCTTCCTCTGTTTACCGTAGGGAAGGTTGCAGGAAAGATTGTTTCGCTCGTCGATTAAACCAACTACGCTTAAGATTTCCTTTGCACGCTCACGCATTGCCTTCTCCGTCTTAAAGAAAGAAGGAAGGCGGAAGATACTTGCAAAAACACCGCATTTAAACTCTGGCTGATTGTGAAGTCCAACCATTACGTTTCTTATAACGGTCATATTGTTAAAGAGACGGATGTTCTGGAAGGTTCTTGCAATACCCTTGTGGTTAATGGTTTCCTGTCCCTTGCCTGTAAGGTTTTCACCGTCCAGGTAAAAGTTTCCGTAGGTGGGCTTATAAACACCGGTAATCATATTGAATACCGTGGTTTTACCTGCACCGTTGGGGCCAACCAGACCATAGAGCTGTTTTTTCTTTATTTCAAGGTTTAAGTCCTGCACCGCCTTTAAGCCGCCGAAGGATATGCCGAGGTTTTCAATTTTCAAAACTGTTTCCGACATTATTCATCCTCCTTTTTGCCCTTATCGGGGGTGTAGTTGTTGACCTGAAGGTCAACGGATAAAACTTCGTTCATTTCAATCTTGGTAGGCACGCGGTCCCACTTAGCTTCGTCCTCACGACGCTTGGAAGGATCATTGTGGTGTCCCATAAGCCTTATCTTTTTAAGAAGTGCCGTATAGTTATACTTCTCTCTGAAGCCCTTAAGTGCCGGTGCGTTGTTATAGATAACAAGCACGATTAAGATAAGGGCATACAAAAAGTCCTGAAGCACTGCAAGGTTACCTGTAAGCTTGGTCTGAAGCCATACATCAAGGAAGGTGATGAGTGATGCCGCAATGATAGAGCCGTTGATGCTTCCCATACCGCCAAGCACAACCATAACCAATATTTCGATGGAGTAGTTATAGCCAAACTTCATACTCTGCACGGTGTAGTTGCTGTAGCTATATAAAACTCCTGCAATACCTGCAAAGAAGGAAGAAACGGTAAATACGATAAGCTTGTACTTTGTAACATTGATGCCCGTTGCCTTTGCCGCAATTTCGTTGTCACGGATTGCGGTTATTGCACGACCGTGCTTTGAGCGGATTATATTCTGAACCGCCGCAAGGCACAAAATCACAAGAACGAAAGCAATAATGAAAAGCGTGTCCTTTGAATATCTTGGGGTATCAAGACCAAGAGAGCCGCCAAAGGACTCTCTTGAAGAGTTCATAAAGATGGACTTTACGATTTCGCCGAAAGCGAGGGTAACAATTGCAAGATAGTCGCCTCTGAGTCTGAGTGCGGGAAGGCCTATTACAATACCGCAAAGTGCCGCAACAGCACCGCCCACAAGAAGAGCAATTATAAAAGTAACAATTCCATTACCAAGCATGGGCTGAAGCAATACCGCCACTTTACCGCCAAGATATGCACCAACGCACATAAAGCCGGCATGGCCCAATGAAAGCTCGCCCAAAAAGCCTACAACCATACTTAAAGATACTGCCAGTATAATGGAAATTGCAATTTTCTCAAGCAGATAAATATTGGAGGAGGAAAGAGAACCTGTTAATGACATGATTCCGAAAATAAGGGTAAATGCAGCAACTATTATATAGTTTGCATAATTTTTCCATTCTATTTTTTTCATCATACCTTCTCCCTCCTTTTCTTGCCCATAAGTCCCGAAGGTCTTACAAGAAGGATTACAATAAGAATCAAAAATTCAATTGCATCGGTATAAGGGGCAATAGCGGGGATTTTAAATGAAATTGCCTCAACCACACCAAGTAAGATACCGCCAAGCATTGCACCGGGAATTGAGCCGATACCGCCTATTACCGCCGCTGTGAATGCCTTGATACCGGGCATTGCACCCAAGGTATTTGAAAGGCTGGGGGATTTCATAAGCATGAAAAAGCCTGCAAATGCCGCAAGAGCAGAACCGATTGCAAAAGTGATTGTAATAATTCCGTTTACGTTTATACCCATAAGCTGTGCCGCACCCTTATCCTCGGATACCGCAATCATAGCTCGTCCGGTTTTGGTATACTTTACAAAAAGAGTAAGTACGGTCATTATCGCAAAACAGCAAACAAGTGTTACAACTGTGTAAACCGGAATTTTAAGTCCTCCGAATTCGAAGTTTCCCAGATTTGCAATAATTACCATTTTGGGTGCAGAGCCGAAAATCATCTGTGCTGTGCTCTGAAGCAAATAGCTTACACCGATTGCCGTAATTAAAACCGCAAGGGGCGATGCTCCTCGAAGAGGCTTATATGCAACCTTTTCGACGGTTATGCCCAATAACACGCAAAAAACGACAGCACCGATAAGCCCTATTACGGGGCTTCCCAAACCTACCAGTGAAAGATATATAAAATATCCGCCCACCATGATGATGTCACCGTGAGCAAAGTTAAGCATTTTCGCAATACCGTAAACCATGGTATAGCCAAGAGCTATCATGGCATAGGTACTGCCAACGCTTAAGCCGTTTATCAAAGTTTCTAAAAATTCCATAGTCTTCCCTACTTCAAGCGAATTTGCCGGTGCAAAATTTGCACCGGCAAAAACTATTTTATTTTATTGAATTATTCAGCTACTTCTTCTGTAGCTTCTTCAACTGTTTCTTCTGCAGCAGCGTCAGCAGCCTTGATTACGTACTTAACAGCACCCTTTTCAACATAACCTGTTTCAGACCATGTGATGTCATCGCCTGTAACACCGGAATATGTAAAGTCGCCATTGAACTTAGCCTTTAAGAGTTCGCAAAGTTCGCTTGCGGAAATTGTTACAGGAATTTCTGTTCCGTCTGCAATGATTTCAGACATTGCATTGTAGATAGCATATACGCAGTCATATGCGGAAGCACCGAACTGATTTAATGTTTCTGCACCGAACTTTTCTGTATACTTAGCAATGAAGTCTGCAGCAGCTCCTTCAGTTGCCTTGGAGTTAAAGTGAGAAAGCATTGTTACTTCCTGAGGAATAGCTGTGATATCAAAGCCTTCTGCGGATTCGATACCGTCGAAACCGTCGCATCCGTAGTAAACTGTGTTTGCAGCAACCTGATCCTTAGCCTGAGTCATGAAGATGGAAGCAGGTGTATAGTAGATGGGCATGAAGATGAATGTGCAATCCTTAAGTGTGCTGATCTGTGCAGAGAAGTCTGTTGCGTTTGCATCGGTGAATACAGCTTCAACTGTTGTGATGGATTCATCCAAGCTTGCCTTGAACTGTTCGAAGATACCATTTGAATACGGATCGTCGGACTTGTAGAAGATACCGATTGTCTGGCCGGCATAGTTTTCGTTTACATAGTCAGCTGCAACAGCACCCTGGTTACCGTCAGCAAAGCACATCTGATAGCCGTTTGCATTCTTGGGAATGTCATCGCCGGATGCAGAGGGTGTTAAGAAGAATACGTTATCCTCTAAAGAAAGGTTTGAAAATTCCATACCGGGAGCAGTTGTAACAGTACCAAGCGATACCTGCATACCTGCTTCAAGCATTGCGGAATAGTTTGTGGAAACCTTTGTTGCATCGTGTGTATCGTCTGTTGCGATAAACTTGAATGTGATGCCGTTAAGACCGCCTGCTGCGTTGATTTCGTCAACAGCCATCTGAGCAGAGTTTGCAACTGCAACACCGTAAACTGCAGCACCGCCTGTCAAAGGACCGGATACGCCGATTACATACTCTGTGTTTGCTTCTGTGTAGCTCTTTTCGCCGCAACCTGCAAATGCGAACATCATGCAAAGTGCAAGGGCTACTGCCAATACTTTTTTGAACATTTTAATTACCTCTTTTCTAAAATTAACCACCCTTTGGGGATGATTTTTATTTACCCTATATTTTATCACACAAAAGTGCTTCTTTTAAATTGTAATTATGCTGAAATTATGCTGTGTAAAAACGTCAGTCTTTTAACAAATTCACCAAATTACCCGACGATTTCGTATATTCTCAATGCAAGAATCACACTTTCCTGCACTGTTGCCGTTCCCGAAGGAAAGAGCGTTGAGTTGGTTGTGCCTTTTATTATGCCTTCGCCGTTTAAGGTTGCAAGAGCCTTGACGGCCCAGGAAGATACCTTGTCACGGTCTGCATATACTTTATCAATGGAAGCCTTCTTTTCAATTAAGGTTACGCCTTTTTCCTTTTCAACAAATTCTATGGTGCGAAGGAACATTACGGCAATTTCTTCCCTTGTTACAAAGCTTCCCGGGTTATAGATGTTATCCCCTCTGCCTGAAACGATGCCTGCCGCCTTCGCCTTTGACACGGCAACAGAGTGGGTGTCATCGAAATTCTCCTCCGCTAAAGGAAGCTCCCGTCCCACCGCTTTTTCCGTAAGGGCAATAACGAGTTCTGCAAATTCCCTTCTTGTTATACGGCTCTTGAATCCGTACAAAAGGCTTTCGGGAACAATACCCGCTTCCTTTGCTTTATCGATTTCATCCTCAGCCCACGAGTCCGGAGTATCAACTAATTTCTGGCACTGTCTCCACGTCCATCCATCAGACCATACGAAATTTTCGCTGTGATGGTGAAAGCCGCCACAGTAGCAATAATAGGGCGTGGGTAAATCCCCCCTGTGCACGGTGTCAACTCTGCCTTCTTCGTTAAAGCCTCGGTAATAGGTAACGCTTTCCGGAATTATGAGCTTTTTAATGTTGGTGTTTTCCTTCATATCCCTTATTTCCTTAACGGTATCGGAGAAATTTACCACTTCCAGTGTGTCCGACCAGGAAATAGCACCGGGTTCTACAATTTCTGTTCCTTCATTTATATTAAGCTCGGAAAGAGTGGTATATTCAAAGGAATATTCGCCTATTACTTTAACTGATTCAGGAACAGTGTACGCCTTATTCTTCTTCCCTGAAGGGAATGCTATGAGCTTTGTCATATCCTTGGAAAACAAAACTCCGTCAACGCTTGTGAAATTTTGATTGTTTTCATCAACTGTGATTTTTTCAAGGGTGTGAAGGTTGTTTGAAAATGCCTTATAATCAATTTCTTCCACGGTCGATGGCAGATGAAGCTCTGTCACGGGGCAATGGGAAAAAGCATCGTGTCCGATTTTTTTAACCCCTTCGGGTATATTTATTCTGGAAATGGAAGATTCCCTGAATGCCCTGCCACCGATTATTTCAAGCCCCTCCGGAAGAGTAAGCTCTGTTAACGACTTACAGTAATAAAAAGCATCGCTTCCTATTTCCTTTAAGGTGGAAGGAAGGGTTACTTTCGAAAGATCCCGGAACTGCTGGAAAATATCGTGATCCAAGCTTGTAATTCCCTCGCCGACTATAACCTCACGCACACGCCAGGAATTGCTCATATATTCAGCATATTCAGCATCCGTCAGGCCTTTTCCCGTTTCCCAGTCCGGATGATGTGTTGCTTCGCCGGAGCCTTCTATGGTTAAAACGCCGGTCTTACTGCTGTAATGATAGGTGGCAGCATCACCGAACCAGCCGGACTTTTCCCAGTCGCCGTAAGATTCGTTTGCACTCACATAAGTAAAGAGCATAAGTATAGTTAATAAAAGTGATAATATTTTTTTCATAATACTCCTCCTTTTTAAATAATATAAATTACCGTAGGGCTGTGCCGAAAACGGAGCGTCGGAAACCGCCGCTCCCTACATTTTTATATCATATATTATATCATTTCCCTTCCATAAACGCAAGACTTGACATTCAGCCCGCTTTATGCTATTATACCTTTGCGGTATGGCTTGTGTTTCAGGTCGTATTGCCCACAATTTTTTCTAACCGTGAAGTAGATTCTTAACGGAAAGGCGACAGATAAAAGTCACACTCTCCTTCTGCTTCCCGGCAGAAGGATTTTTTTGAAAGGAGAAAACCTATGAATTTTTTGGAAAAATATAAAGAGGATTTCCGTCCCTATGACGAGATGGAAAAGGACTTCATCGATGATGATTTAATATGGGAAAAGTTAAACGCCCACGAAAACCCCACAAAGGAAGAGGTTCGTGCCGTACTTAAAAAGGCCGAAGAATGCGTAAGACTCGATCCTGACGAAATGGCGATTTTAATTCAGAACAAGGACCCCGAAACAATCGAAGAGATGTTTGCCCTTGCAAAAACATTAAAAGAAGAGGTTTACGGTGACAGAATCGTATTTTTTGCACCTCTTTATTTAAGCGACGAATGTGCAAACAACTGCACCTATTGCGGTTTCCGTTCATCCAACACAGCAATGCACAGAAAAACCCTTACAATGGATGAAATCGAAGAAGAAGTTAAGATTATGATTGACGAGGGACAAAAGCGTACCATTTTGGTTTACGGTGAATCCCCCCATACCGAGGTTTCCTATATGGTGGACAGCATTAAAAAGGTTTATGCCACCAAAACGAAGAACGGCGAAATCCGCCGTGCCAACATCAATGCCGCACCCCTGCGAGTTGAGGAGCTCAAAAAGCTTAAGGAAGTGGGAATCGGCACCTTCCAGGTGTTCCAGGAGACCTATCACCACGAAACCTATAAAAAGGTGCATCCCGAAGGCACAATCAAAGGTCACTACCGCTGGAGACTTTATGCCATGGACAGAGCCCAGGAGGCAGGGGTTGACGATTGCGGTCTCGGCGTACTCTTCGGACTTTATGACTGGCGATTTGAGCTTATGGGCTTAATGTATCACACCATTCACTTAGAAGAAACCTTCAACGGCGTAGGCCCCCACACAATTTCCTTCCCCAGAATCACACCTGCAAAGGACACTCCCTATGCGGAAAATCCCGAATATCAGGTTTCCGACGAGGACTTTAAGAAGCTTGTTGCGATTCTCCGTCTTTCCGTTCCATACACAGGCTTAATCTGCACCGCAAGGGAAAAGGACGAGGTAAGAAGTGCAGTTTTGGAATACGGCGTATCCCAAATTGATGCCGGCACAAGAATCGGCGTTGGTGCTTACACCAAATCCAAAATGGCAAACACTATGGCTGACAAGGAGCAGTTTACCATAAACGATTCAAGAAGCTTAGATGACGTGGTATACGAAATCTGTAAGCGTGGGAACATCCCCTCCTTCTGCACCGCCTGCTACAGAGCAGGTAGAACCGGCGAAGCATTTATGAAGGTGGCAAAAACAAAGTTTGTTCACAACTTCTGCATTCCCAATGCGATTCTTACCTTCAAGGAATATCTTGTAGACTATGCATCCCCCGCCACAAAGGAGCTTGGCGAAAAGACAATAGCTGAACATCTCGCACAGTTTGAAGGAAGCGCTATGCATAAAAAGCTTACCGATATGCTTACCCGAATTGAAAACGGCGAGCACGATTTAAGACTGTAATGTAAAAGGGGCGTTTTAATCGCCCCTTTATTGCACCTTACTCCCGCTGTCAAAGCATCAAAAGCAGAAGGCAGATGCCCTCATCTGCCTAAGCTTCAGCTTCTTCGCTCCGCTATGCTGCATCAAGAATGACATAAGCACAAAAAAATCACCATCCGACGGATGGTGATTTTTATTATGCCTTAATTATTTCTTTAATTCTTTCTTTGCTTTTATAGCGTCCTTTGCTTCCTGACCTACAACCTTGGAAAGAGCAACAAGTGCTATAACGTTGGGGATAACCATAAGATAGTTAAAGAAGTCTGTAAGCTCCCAAACGAGGTCGTTGGATGCAAGTGTTCCGAGGAAGATAAATACTATTGCAATTACGGCATAGATAATGTTTGCAGCCTTTTTGTTCTTGAAGAGGTACTGAACGTTTATCTTACCGAAGAAGTTCCAGCTGATAATTGTGGAGAATGCAAAGAAGAGTAAGCAGATTGCAACGAAGATGCTGCCGAAGTTGCCGAGTGCGGGAAGGGCAGTTGTATAAGCTGTCTGCATCGCATTGGTCTTTGTAACGGTCTGCCAAGCTGTGCTTCCGTTTGCATAAAGTGTGGAAATAATAACAAGTGCTGTCATTGTAAGAACGATGAATGTGTCAATGAATACGCCGATCATAGCAACAACACCCTGGTCGTGTGCCTTTTCAACGTTTGCCTGAGCGTGAGCGTGAGGTGTAGAACCCATACCTGCTTCGTTGGAGAAAAGACCGCGCTTTGCACCCTGGCTGATTGCTGTCTTAATTGCCGCACCGAAGGTACCACCGATTAAAGCCTGGGGAGTGAATGCATACTTGAAGATCATTCCGAAGGTTTCGGGAATAGCCTTGAAGTTGATGCCAAGGATTACAAGACCGCCTGCAAGGAAGAGTACTGCCATTACGGGAACGAGCTTTTCTGTTACAGATGCAATTCTCTGGATACCACCGATGAAAATGATAGCACAGATAGCGGAAATGATAATACCGATAACCCAGGTGGGAATACCGAAAGCTGTGTTACAGGACTCTGCGATGGAGTTGGACTGTACCATGGAGCCCATGAAGCCAAGGGCAAGTGTGATTGCAATTGCGAAGAATACGGAAAGGAAGGTACCAAAGCCGTTGGGGAATGCCTTCTTTATGTAGTAAACGGGACCACCGTGGATTTCGCCTGCCGCATCGGTTTCTCTTGTCTTCTGTGCAAGCACTGCCTCGGCATAGATTGTTGCCATACCTAAGAATGCGATAATCCACATCCAGAAGATAGCACCGGGACCACCAACCAAGATAGCACCGGATGCACCAACGATGTTACCTGTACCAACCTGAGCGGCAATAGCTGTAGCCAGTGCCTGGAAGGAGCTTAAACCGCCGCCCTGCTGCTTACCGCCGAAAAGCTTGATGTTGCCGAAAACCTTTTTCATACCCTCGCCGAAGCAGCGAACCTGTACGAAACCGGTTTTGAAGCTGAATAAAAGACCTGCACCTATGAGGAGGATTATTAAAATGTAATCCGCCAGATAGCCGTTGGCTTTCGCCACAATACTTAACAATTTTTCCTGCATATAAATGCCTCCTAAAAAATAAAAAAGTTATCGATTAAACACCGATAACTCCAAAGAAAAAGAACTG
>JAFXHP010000063.1 GCA_017536285.1 Clostridia bacterium | reverse complement strand
CCCCCGCTGTTTCCTTTATCAGGCGGTAGAAATCAAGGGTTATTTCCGCACTTGTCTTTTTACGGTCATAGAAGGACCAATCCTTGTAGTTTGTGATGCTTCCGTTTAAGTCCCATCCGAAGTGACCGAACATATCGCACTGGGAAAAATCGTGCTTGATAAGCTCAAAGCCCCAGCCGATGATTCTTTCAATATCTTCCTTAATGAGCTTTTTAACCTCAGGATGAGAAGGATCCAAAAACTTCATTACACTTCTGTTAATAAGCCATTCAGGATGTTCTTTTTCAACAGGAGAGCTGTGAAGAGGACGGAACCAGATACCGGGGCGGATTCCCATTTCCTTGAAACGGTCTGCAACCTCTTTCATATCTCTGTACTTTTCATTGGGAATCCAGGGGCCGTCGCATTTATTTATCTGCCATCCGTCGTCAATTACCATAAAGGGACGGTTTTTGTTTTCTCCTGCAAGAGAAGAAATAAGGCGTGCATCTTCAATAATTTCTTCAAAGCTTGAGTTTCCGTAAGCATAGTACCAGTTGTTACTTCCGTAAACGGGCTCTTTGGGAAGTATGGGATTTTCGCACATCACACGGCAAAACGCCTTTGCCGCACTAAAGGCTGACATATTTTCATAGTGCTCGCAAACCACCGTGCAGGCATGAAGTCTACGTCCCGATAAATCAACACCAACGCCGCCGCAGCGAACGTCAACCCAGGCAGTTACGCCCGAAGCATCATACTGGAAGGACACAAAGCTTGAGCAGCCTGTCATTACGCCGCAGCATGCATTGTCTTTTCCGTTATTTACAATAAAGTACCAGGGCATAAAGGTTTCGCCGTTAAGCGAGTGCCAGGTCATATCGCCGTAAGCTCTCTCCCACTTATCGCCCATAACAGAAACGGCTTCTTCGGTTTTATAGTACCAGCGAAGACAAATCATTCTGGGGCGGCTTTCATTTGCCGTAACAAAAATCTTTAATTTTCTGCCTTCCGTTTCAAACTCTACCTTTGTGTCAACATTTTCCTCGTCGCAGTAAATTTTAACAAGGTCGGGATTTCTTAAAATATCTACCATTTTTATTCCTCCTTATTTTATCTCGGGATATTCTCCCATAAAAAAGTCATATTCACGTCTTTGTCCGTTTATCATCCAGTTTTGAGGGCTGGTGTTATACATCCAGTCAAGTGGCTCTGCCACATCCTCCTGAAGGGAATTTATTCTGAAGGCTTCCTTTAAGTCCTTTTCCATTTGCGGAGTCATAGCCGAAGGCTCGACTGCCACGAAAAGAGGGGTTCCGCTTTTCGACAAAATATCAAGCCACTGACGGTTTAATTCCCAGGGGATGTTATCTCCAAATATTCCCACACAGTCGGCATCCACCTTGTAAAAAGCATTGTCCTGACAAAGCCTGAAGGCAAGGGCATTAAGTCCGTTCTTTCTGTTATAGTTCCACATCTTACCGCTGGTGTCATTTCCCACGCGGTTTATCTCCACATATCCTGCACAAAGGTGAGGTGATGTGTTACAGCCGATAATGTATATGTCCCCGGCCGTTTCCTTTATGAGCTTATAAAGCTCCCTTAAAATTTCCGCACCGGTCTTTTTATTATCATAAAATGACCATCCCGTAAAATTAGTTATGCTTCCTTTAAGGTCATACGAATAGCTTCCGTTTACATCAAAGTTAGTAAAATCGTGCTTGATAAGCTCAAAGCCCCAGCTTTTTATTCTTTCAACATCTTCCTTTATCAGCTTCTTAACCTCGGGATGAGACGGATCCAGACACCGCGAATTTCCTCTGACAAGACACCAGTCGGGATGCTCCGCCTGAACAGCGGTATTCATAAGTGGGCGGAACCATATTCCAGGGCGTACACCCATAGCTTTGAATTCGTCGGCAATCTTTTTCATGTCGCCAAACTTTTCATTGGGTAGCCATGGTCCGTCGCAGGGATTCATCTGCCAGCCGTCATCTATTACCATAAAGGGACGGTTTTTGTTGTCTCCCGCAAGGTGTGCTATCAAACGGGCATCTGCCATAATTTCTTCATAGCTTGATTTCCCGTAGGCATAATACCAGTTATTGCCGCCGTAAACAGGTTCCTTCGGAAGTATGGGATTGTCACATAAAAGGCGGCAGAATTCTTTCGCTGCATCGAATTGAGAAATATCGTAATATACTTTGCTTACAAAGGTGCAGGCAAGAATTTCTCTTCCGGCAAGGTCAACTCCGACTCCGCCGCACCGTAAATCAACCGATGCCGTTATGCCTGAGGCATCACACGAAAAGCATACGTAACTTGATGCTCCTGTCTTAACACCTACACCCAATGTCCTGCTTCCGTCAGTTGCCAGGAAATACCAGGGCATAGCCCTGTCCCCGTTCAATGGTTGCCAGAAAAGGTTTCCGCAGGCTCTCTCCCAGGAATCGCCTAAAACATATACGGGATGCTCCGTTTTTCTTTTCCATCTCAGTTCAATCTTCCGCACACGGCTTTTTTCTGCGGCAACATACATTTCCATCGTTTCGCCGTGGGAATAAAACTTAACTTTTACGTCTCCTCTGCCCTCTTCGTCGTCGCAGTAATATCTTATATCATCGCAATAGTCAAGCCACTTAAACAAATTTCCGGACACAAATCCCACCTCCTTTTTTAAGTATACCGCTTTGCATAAAAAAAAGCAATAGAAATATGTCACCAAAACATGTAATTTTGTCACCTGCATAAAGAAAGGCGGCACTCATTAAAAGTACCGCCTTTAATTTTACTCTTCTATTTTTAAGTATGCAACCTGCCACAAGGGAAGGTTTATCTTAAGCATTAGATTACCTGATGCTGAAACAGAGAAATCCTCCTTAAGCATTTCTCCCTCTCTTATACGGTAAAGTGTAACCGTTGCATTTTCGGGGATTCCCGAAAGCTCGGTTTTAATCACGCCATCCTCGTTTTTGAAGTTCGATAAAAGAAGGCCGGAAGTTTTTCCGTTGGTTGCCGCAGTGGCATAGATGTGCTCACCTTCCACAGCTACATCAACGTGATTTTTAAGGGAATAAAGCTCGCCGAATGCAACGAAGGAGTACCATGGATACTGTGCTTCATGAGTGATGGGATTAGTAAATCCGTTATAGCCGGTCCTGTACTGGAAAGCATAATACATCGCCTTATCAAGATAGGGAGTTTCCTGAAGCATTGAAAGAACTGCTGCATTAAAGCTTGCCCCTTCCATTGTGTGCTTAGAGGGGAAGCCTCTTCCCTCGGCGTGAATATTCCATTCGTTAAGATGAGACTCAGTCTCATTAAGACCGTATGAATCAAGAGTTTCCCTTACATACTTTGCGTGAGCAAGTAATTCAAGCTCGTCGCCTGTATAGATATGCCAGGAATAGAAGTCAAGAGGAAGATTTTCTTCCTTTATCATTTTGAGGAAATCTGTGAAGTAAGGCACAAAGGTCTTATGTCCTTCAGGAATTTTTTCCCTTGTAACAGCGTAAAAGCCGCAAGAGCCATAGCCTCCGATTTTGATTTCAGGAAACTTTTCCTTAAGGTATTTGGAAGATACTCTGTAAAGGTCATAAAACTCTTCTTTTGTTCCGCTCCACTGGCAGGGCCCCCACTGATTGCCGGGGTTTTCGGGCTCGTTCCATATTTCCCAGTATTTAAGGTCATATTCAAAGCCGTCTGCCCAGCCCTTGTTATAGTGCATAATGATATGCTCGCAGACACGTGCCCACTTTGAAAAGTCAGAAGGCATAACAGAAGAATACTTCTTGCTTCCCCACTCGATTGTAACACCAAGGCGGTAATAAGCTTCGCAGCCTGAATCCTGGATTGCCTTTATGTATTCATCGCTGTAATGAAAGTCATAGTTTGCGGGATCGTTTTCGTCCGCATCAAAATCGGGGAACACATTGGGGATGTCAATAAAGTATGTTCCGCCATAGCCACCCGTGCAGTCGTGAAGACGGCAATAAGGAATATGCCCCTGTTTGAAGTATTTGTCAATCGCTCCCTGATTGGGGCCGGCATTAATGGAATAGGGTGCACAGCATACACCGTGAAGTGCCTTTATTTCGCCTTTAATTTTGGAAAAGTCAACCTTTACACTGTTCATAAAAACTCTCCTTAATTATAAAATTTAATTTCCACGCAGGTGTTGGCGGGAATTACAAGCTTTCCGTCAACTATTTCCTTGCCTGTAAGCGTGTAAGTGTATTCGTCATTTATCATAAATATGTCAACGTCTGAAACATCCGCCCCGGTTATGTCAAACTCTGCCGTTATTTCCTTATTGTTGATGTTTGACATAACAAGAACCTTTTTATTTCCGTTTGTCGCACCGGCTATGAATAAATTTTCATCGTCCGTTTCTGTGAAAACCTCGTCTTTAAGCTTATATAAACTGTTAAAGGACATAAAGCCGTAGTAGTTGGGATAAGGAATTCCCAGGTCGGGATTAAACATTCCCGAGAAAATTGAATAGCTTATTTGTGCATCGTAATAATGCATCATAGTGACGGAAGACTTCTGCATACCCAGCATCATCGCAAGGTTTTGTGCCGCCGCCCAGCCGCCACGTTTATTTTTTATGGTATGGCAGGGGTTCCACTCGTTTATGATTTCTTCAATATTGCCGTAGCCGAATTTTTCAAGAACGCTGTGACAATAAGAAGCATATCTTTTAACATCGTGAACGGCAGAATAGGAATGCCAGGAGAAAAAGTCAAGAGGGCATTTGTGCTCCGACACATACTCCATAAAGGTGTAGAAGTTTTGTATATAACGTTCCATAGTGTTGGAAGGATCAAGGCCGATTCCCGTCATTTCAAGATCCTTATCAAGGGCGTAAAATCCGCAGGAGGCATAACCACCCACCTTTATTTTATCGCCAAAGCACTCCTTTAAGTGCTTGCTTGTAATATCATATAAACGGCAGTATTCTGAAAACGGTGCGTTCCACATAGCCTTTCCTTCAGGCTCATTCCATATTTCCCAGTATTTT
>JAFXHP010000006.1 GCA_017536285.1 Clostridia bacterium | reverse complement strand
CGTAGCGGATATAAGCGACTTTAACTTTACCCCGGGAAATCTCGTTTTGGGAACTCTTTACGGAATGGCAAATGAGCTTAAAGGCTATTTTGACCTGATGGGAATAAAAAACGTTGGAAAACTTACCGCATCGGGAAATGCAGTTAAGAAAAACGAAGTGCTTAAAAAGGTAATAAAAGATGTTTTCAGCCTGCCCTTGAACCTTACGGAAAACGATGAAGAAGCCGCAATCGGCGTGGCAATGTATGCCGGAATTGTAGCAGATGAAAAAATATAAGGAGTGTTTCTATGGCAACTTATTATATCGACCTCATAGAAGGCAAAGCCGAAAACGACGGCTTGAGTGAAAAAACGCCTGCCAAAGATATTTTTTCCCTCGGCGTAAAGCCCGGGGATACGGTGCTTTTTAAGAGGGGCACGTTTTACAGAGGAAACCTGGATGCCGTATGGGGCGAAAAGGGAAACGTAATAACCTACGGTGCCTACGGCAAAGGGAAAACCCCATATTCTGCGGATCAATGGACTATTCTTCCCCCGATTTATGGGTGGAAGAAAAGGAAAATGTCTGGCGTTATGTAGGAAGCGAGACCGACGAGCCTTGTAACTTGATTTTCAATTACGGAGAATCCTGCGGAAACCTCCGCTGGAATCTTTCTGACCTTAAAAATCAGGGCGAATGGTACGATGATGACCTTGACAAGGGGAATTTAAGAAAGCAGAAAAGGCTTTCTCAGTATGAGTGGGAAGAAAAAGAAGTGCCCGAGGGCTATAAACGCCCCTTGTATCTCTATTCCGTGGGCAATCCCGGCAAGGTCTATTCCCATATCGAGTGTGCCATTTACGGAAAGTTTGCTCTTTGCTGGGCAAACTACGCAAAAATCTGCGACATAACCTTTATAAACAGCGGTGTTCACGGCATAAAGGGCGATCACGAGCTTACGGTGGAAAGATGCGAATTTCACTTCCTCGGCGGTGCGGTTTTCAGCCGTGCTCAGAGAATAAGGCTGGGTAACGGCGTTGAAGCCTGGCAGCATATGGGAAAAATTACGGTAAAAGA
Source organism: Clostridia bacterium (assembly GCA_017536285.1). The sequence continues at coordinate 939 of JAFXHP010000006.1, read as the reverse complement.
CTGTCTTTTCAACAACGTTTATGACTCCTGCATAACCCATCAGGGCTTTGCGGGTACAACTCCCGCAACGGATGTCACTTATTGCCACAACCTTTTTATGAATTACGGAATGGCGGCATATGAGGTAAGGGATTTCATTCCCATCCGTGCAAAATTCAACGATAACATCTGCATAAATGCAGGTGGCGGCTTTTCGTCTCAGGGTGAGGAAGCACCGAGAATGTCTGAAATATGGCCCTTCCCTATGGGGCATCATATATTCTTATGGCGTATGGCTAAAAAGACGGAGGATAAGGATGCCGGGATTGAAATAAAGCGTAACATTTTCCATAATGCCAAAGTCGGTGCGGCAATTTTCTCATTTATTTTAAAGGAGCCGGAAAGCCAGCTTTTAATCGATGAAAACGTGTATTACACAGAGTCTGAAAATCTTTTAAACCGCTTTGGGGATAAAAGCTATGCACCATCCGACTTTGAACTTTTCAAAAAGGAAACAGGCCTTGAAGCAAGCGGAAGATATGAAAAAACCGACATAAGAAGGGCTGTCAGCACCTGGCTTTCTGAATGCGGAAAAGATGAACTTACGGACGAAGCGGCAAAGCACTACGGTATATAAAATTAAAGGAGCTGTTTTACAGCTCCTTTTGTGTTTTCGGGGTTTCGATTTCCATAAATATTGTGTTTTTGTATTTTTCCTTTACATCATCGCCGAATTTATGGTCGGTGATAAGTATGTCGATACTAGAAAGGTCGGAAAGAAATCTTTCGCCTGCCACATCAAGCTTTTTGTGGTCAATAAGGAATACGGCTTTTTCGGAATTTTCTATCATAACCCTGTGAAGGTCAAGATAAACTCCGTCAAAAATCTTTCCGTCGGCTGAAATTCCGCCGGTCGAAAGAAAAGCAAGGTCGGCACGGTAGCTTTTTGCCTGAAAAGCG
>JAFXHP010000062.1 GCA_017536285.1 Clostridia bacterium | reverse complement strand
GGATCGCCTGTCTCGGGATCAGTAGGATCGCCTGTCTCGGGGTCTGTGGGATCACCTGTCTCAGGATCGGTAGAATCCTCCTTAGGATAGTTTGTTTCAACGAATTCATCAATCGCATCCGTCGCATTTTGGTATACTTCGTTTATATCTCCTATGGAAGAAACGGCATCAAGATTTGCCTTATGATCCTCTAAGAGAGCATCTAAATCGGTATCTTCAGAGAAATCGTATCCAGTATCTGATGATACTCCTGCGAGGTAATCATCAAGCTCAGCCTTTTTGTCTTCAACAATCTGAGAAAGTACAGCGTCATCAATGTTACTGTATGCACCCTCAATTATTGTTTCTATTTCTGCCTTTGATACAGATGCATCAATTTGATCCAGCGCATCGGATACAAAACTTTCTGCGTCTTGATACTTGGTTACATCGATATAGTTTTCAACTTCGCTTTTGCTATCTTCTATATAGGAGTCTGTGGGGATGTCATCAGCCTTGGCCTTTGCATCCGCTAAAGCGTTTTCTATTTCGTTTTCGGATGTGGATGCGGAGATGGCTTCTTTTCCTTCGGAAAGAATATCAGAGAAAATGTCTTCGTTAATTCCGAGTACAGTGCTGTAAAGAGAAACATCTATATCTCCAATATAATCTGTAAGCTTAGTCTTAGCTTCTGCTTTTACATCAGCCAAAGGATCAACTTCGGGAGTTTCTACGCCTTCATAGTTATCGGGATTTTTCTGAGAGGCGGTGCGGATTAAGTAAATGAATTTAACAACAGGATCGCCGGTGGATACGGCTGCGTAGGTGTTTGTGGTATAAATGAATACCTTATCTGCATCTTCTAAACCGTACTTGTCTTCTGTGAAGAGGTTTTCTTTAAGATACCCCTTTGCGGATGTAGAAGAGGAATACATGGTTACCTTTTCTTCTTCTTCGTCATATACGAAGAGTTTTGTGGCTGATGCAAAGTTGTGTTCTTCGTTAAGGGATTCGTCCATTTCTTCAAAGTAGTCTGTGTTGAGAATGGGATTTACGATTACTGTACCTGTACCGGTATTTTCATATGAAACTGCCGTTCCGTAAATTGTGCGGTACTCTGCATTTGCTGCTGTATTCTGCTTGCCTGTGGGATAAATGTCAAAGCCTTTTATTCTTCTGTCGGAGGTCTCTACCGTATTATAGAATAAAGTATCGTCATCCACACGCTTATGAGGAAGGTTAGTTATATCCAAAGCATGATAGAAATCATACATTAATTTATCAAGTGTGGTTGAGAAAAGTATTACGTCTCCGACATTCAAGTCATCATATTTTTCTGCCGCAGGACTGCCTTTTGCTAAAGCTATGGTGTTTTCGGTGGAGTTTGCAGCCGTGCGATATTTGATTTTAAGTACGTCGGGATCGTCGTTATCCTCGTCTTCAGTTGCGGTAACCACGGCCATTGTGGAGAAAGATGTAACAACATCTTTTCCGTCACTTACATACTGAAGAAGGAACTCGGCATAGTTTCCGCTTACGTTATAGGCTTCTATATAATATTTCATTCCGTGGTAGAAGTTTTTGTAATCAAATTTGCTTGCAGAATAATATTTTGTATCACTTCTGTTTCCGGGAACGAAAACAAGAGTGGATTTACTGCTGTTATTGTAAAGCTTTACTCTTGTGGAATAAGTTGAAGATGCTTTATAAAATCCGGGGGAAGAAGAACTTGAATAATATACATGTCTGCCTTCGTCTTCTCCGTTGTCATCGTAAATGAAAGTGCTGCTTCTGAACAAGGTGTTGAAGCGTTCATCGCTTTCCGTAGAAAGGGTTCTTCCGTCAGAGTCTAAAACGGTGTCGATGGTAATGATTTGTCCGCCTGACATTTCATAACGGATGAAAGAGGAATATTCTGTGTTTTTGTTTAATGGAGCGTTCTTACCATCGTTTGTAAGCTCTGCAGCCTTTAAGAGTCTTGTCATTACCTCTTCCGGATTATTCTTTATGATGACACCGTCCACTCTTACGGTGGAGTCAACCAGTATGGGGGAAGAAGTATGTGAGCCAATGGTGGATTTTGAAGGATCGACCTGATACAACATCATTGCAACCTTGTCACCCTCTTCGGGAGTTTCGGATGCATCGATGTATTCGTCTTCTCTGCTTCCATCCGCATTCTTATAGGCGAGCATTGTGATATAGCCGTATTTAGAATCTGCAGTAGAAATTATTTCTTCAATAGCGGCAACCTTGCCGTCAGCGTTGAAATAAAGCTTTACATTGTCATATTCCTGAGGGATGAACTTATCATCTCCGGAATAGTTGTCAAGGTAGTTAAGGTAATTATAGTTCAGTTCGTATTCTACCTTCTTATCGGTAGACTTATTTCTTATTTGAATCTTGTTTATACCATCAACTTCTGAAAACTTTAAGAAGCTTCCGGAAACAGAAGTATCTTCGGCAGGAGTTATTTCTGCTGTAAGGAAATCCTTGTCGATGGACTCCTTATAGTCGATGACATCATATTCTTTGAGGTCGGACACTTTCATGCTTGAAAGTGTTTTGGAATTTTTAAGCGTTGTAACGGTTCGGTCTATGTTCTTGTCGGAATCGCTGTAGAGGATATTTAAGTCTTCGTTCCCATACTTAAACTTTATTAAGCCGGAGCTTGCAATTTTGCCGTTTATAACAGCGGTTTTGTATGATTCAACGAAAATTATATCATACTTTTTGTCGCCGTCATTGGAGTAAAATATGAAAGAACCAATCTCTGTATCTGTTATGAAGGAAGAATCATATTCATAGTTTTCGGCATCTTCTGTGTTTATGGATTTATCGTTGTAGATAATATAAAGGCTTTCGGGATCGGCAAGAGTCAGTGTCTGTTTCTTTTCGTCGCTGTCATAGTAGGTTACGATTGTTTCGCCGGTTTCATCGGATGTTGACATATCAATGAAATCATCCAAAGATACGGAAACAGCACGGTTCTTCTTTTCAATGATTGTTATGTCGGAAATATATTCTTTTCCGTCGTCATCTTCCTTTATTGTTGCACGAATGTGTTTTCCAAGATAGGAATCAATTTTTTTAGCGTATTTTGAAGAAACGGGCAAATCCTCTCTCACGGTCTCGTCTTCGCCGTTTTGGTATACGATGGCAAGTTCATCGGAATAAAGGATGCTCTTTGTTGTATCAAGCATTGTGGTTTCTGTACCCCATACAATACCGGTGATTTTGCGGGAGGAATCGTCACGGCTGCCGCCGCCACCACCGCCGCCGCTTCCGAAGCTTTCGCCGGTAAATGTTACGTTTGTGTTATCGGTGGTTTTGTTATTGGGGGTTATGGAAAGTGCATTATAAATGAATATTGCAGTTGATCCTCTGGTTATGGGAGAACTCTGTCCGCTTGTGTGGGTGGAGTTTACAAAGAGTTTTTTCTGCATTGCAAGCTGAATATATCCGTCGGGATAAGAAAGATTTGTGTAGCCAAGGGCACACATAATCATTTTTACAGCCTGTTCGTATGTAACGGGAGAGTCGGGCATAAATGTTCCGTCGGGAAAACCGGCAATTATTCCCATGTCTTTTGCGATTTTTATATAATTCTTTGCCCAGTGAGCACTTCCTCCGACATTGTCAACATCCGGGAAACCGGAGTCCTGATTGGTTTCGGTTGTGTTTCCCAAAAAACAAACAATAATTTTTGCAAATTCCGCACGGGTTAAAGTCTGGTCGGCTTTATATGTCCCGTCGGGGAATCCTGTGATAATGGATTTATCAACCAGTGCTTCGATGGAAATACCCATTGGAGTGGAGTAATCTATATCGGAGAATTCGGTTGAAACTTCGCCTGCAGTGTTGTCGGCAGATGAAGCGGTTTGAGCAGCTGCGTCTTCAGCATAACATACAGGAATTGTAAGCATGCAAAAAGCCAGAAAAAGACACAGAGCTTTTTTTAGCATAGTCATAAATGTACCTCCTTGATGAAATATTTATCCAGTATAATTCTATTTTACCATAAAAGGCAAGGCAAGTCAAAGGAATTTTATAGTTAGCCTGATACTTTTTGCCTGTTTGCTTTTATGGTTTTTATGAGCAGTGTGATGCCGACTATAAACAGAACCAGAGAAAGTGCCTGGCTGGTTCTTATCTCTGTCCCCGGGATATAGAGACTGTCGGTTCTGAGACCTTCAATGAAGAATCGCACAAGACCGTACCAGGTAAGATAAAAGTAAAGGCAAAAGCCTTCGTATTTTATTTTTTTCGATAAAAAGTGAAGAACTGTAAATCCTGCTATATTAAGGACGGATTCATATAAGAATGTGGGGTGGAACGGGCCTCTTCCGTTTATGCACATTCCCAATAAAAAACTATCGGAACAAACAGAGCCGTGAGCCTCTCCGTTAACAAAGTTTCCCCAGCGTCCTACAGCTTGTCCTATAAAAAGTCCTATGGAAACAAGATCAAGATAGTGAAGAACAGAAAGCTTTTTTGTACGGCAGTAAATTATTATAACGGCCATTGCACCTATTATGCCGCCGTAAATTGCAAGTCCGCCTTCCCATATCTTGAAAATATCCGAAAGGTCATCTTTGTAGCTGTCAAATGAAAAAATAACATAGTAAAGTCTTGCACATATTATTGCGGCCGGGAGGGCATAGAGGACCATATCGAGGATGGGTTCTGTGCTTTTTCCGGTCCTTTTTTCCTTGTTATTTATGTAGAGCCATGCCAGGAAGAATCCAAGGCATATGATGACGGCATAATAATATATGCCGCCACCCAAGGCATCAAATTCGACTAATCTGCGGTTTAGATTAAGGTCAATTCCCAAATTCGGAAACTCTATATGAGTCTTCATATTTAAGCCTCCTTTTTAGGATAAATAGCAGAAAGGACACACCTTTCGGGGTTAAGCTGATTGAGTCTTTCACTGATTCCCTCATATGTTGCCTTCCCGACAAAAGAAGGATAAGTTAAAAGGTCAGCATCCTTTGTGGCAAATCTGCAAAAGGCATTAGAAAAGCTTTCCTGTCTGTCAAATAAAGATACAGCTTTTCCGTAGCAAACACGTTTAGCACGCTCGAAAGCTTCTTTATCTATGCCGTCTTTCTTTAAGCGATTAACTTCGTCGCAAATGGCCTTGTATACGGCATCGGGATCGCGGCTTTCTCCCGAAAAGGCTGAAAAAGCATAGGTAAGCTCACCTTCGTATGATGCATCAAATCCGTCGTTTATGAGGTTTTGTTCATATAAGCTGTTATAAAGACGGCTGCCTCTGCCTGCAAGAACTTCAAGAAGAATGGTCATTTCGGCATCGGTTTTAACATAGTCATCACCTTTATCGGGAAGTGTTATATCCTTGAATGCCACCACAAACTGAGGTGTTCCTATATCGAAAAAGTCTTTGATTTCTTTTTTTGCAATATGAGGAGGTTCTTCGGGGAAATGATTTATTATTTCTCCGGGGTTGCTGTCTGCTGAAATCAAACGCTCAATATACTCTCCGACCTTGGTGGGGTTAACGGCACCTGTTGTGAAGAGTACCATGTTTGAAGGATGATAAAATGTGTTATAGCATTTATAAAGCTTTTCCTTTGTGATTTCGGAAATGGACTCAACCGTACCTGCAATGTCGATGTTTACGGGATTTACATTATACATGGCACGAAGTGCATTAAAATATACGTTCCAGTCAGGCTCGTCCTCATACATTCTGATTTCCTGTCCTATTATGCCCTGTTCCTTTTCAACTGTCTCGTCTGTGTAGTAAGGATGCATGGTATAGTCAAGTAAAGATTCTAAATTTTCGTAGAAGTTGGATGCAGCGGAAAAAAGATACGCAGTCATGGTAAATCCGGTAAATGCATTGGCGTTTGCTCCGTAGGCGGAAAATTTGTCAAAAACATTGCTTCCGTCCTCCTGGTCAAACATTTTATGCTCCAGATAATGAGCAATACCGTCGGGGATTTTTGTAGGTTCTGTGTCCCCGGGAGCGGTAAAATGATTGTTAACAGAACCATATCTGGTGGCAAGAATTGCATAGCTTTTTGTAAAACCTGTTTTGGGAAGGACATAAACCTTAAGGCCGCTTTTATGCTCACCGACATATAAGGTTTCCTTCATATCGGAGTAATATTTCTCTGTAAAATACATTATCTGTCAGCTCCTTTCAGGAAATAAATTGTCTTGGGAGCTATGCTTTTTCCTACTCTGACAACATCATCAACGGTAACTTTGTCAATTTTTTCTGCCAGAGCTTCTTTTGAAAAGGTAATGTTCTGTAAAATGGAAGAAAGGTAGAAAGATGCAATAGCTCCAACGGAATCTCCTGTTGCCTTAAGTGCATTAATAAGGGCTTTTTTGGAAACAGAAAGCTCGGTATCTGTTATATCCCCTGTGGTCATTGATTTATGCTGAAGGAAAATTTCATCCCTGGCTTTTTCGAAATTTTTACTTTCAATGCCACTGGATACGATGATTATTCCTTTTGAGCGTTCGTAGGAACTTCCGGCATAATAAGCAAGAGAAAGCTTTTCCCTGACATTCATAAAAAGCTTGGAATGTGCACCGCCGCCAAAAATGGAGTTATAAACCATTAATGCCGGATAATCCTCGCTTGAAGCTGAAGGAACCGGTGTTGTGAAGCCTATACAAAGTTTGCCCTGGGAAACTTCCATGCTTTCCGTAACTGTGAATATATCATCGGGAACGGAGGGCTGAGTTACAGGATAGTTACCGTCTCTTTCCGGCAGGCGTAAAAGGCAGGATGAAATGATTTTTGAGGCAGCATCTTCATCAAAGTTTCCTACTATAAGAATATCTATTGGGGAGGTTTTGATTATATCAAGATAACGCTTTTCAAGACTGTTCGAGTTTATTTCATCTATTTTGTCAGCATATCCGTTTTCGGGTACGGCATAGGGCGTGTTTTTATTCATTTCCTCTTTACACCTTGAAACAGAATAATGTCTTTTGTCATTCTTTTCGCTTTCTATAATGTCTCGGAGATGCTTTTTTTCGCTGCTTAAATATTCTTCGTTAAAGGGCAGAATGGGGTTAAGAGCTATGTCGGAAAGGAGATTTATTCCTTCGTTGAAACATTCTCCAAAAGGTGCAAAGCTGTCAGAAACTCCGCTTATCGAAAGGGAAAGAAGCTGGCTTTCTCCTTTTTTCTGCACGAAGGCGGATAAAGATGCACCCATAAGCATATCAAGCTTTTCTGAAATTGCCGATTTTGAGGGATAGTTTTTGCTTCCTCTTTTAAGTATAAGAGGAATAAGTGCGTGCTCGGTGGCAGTGTCGGCATTAAGTGGGGTATGAAAATGAATGCCTGCATAATATGTCTTAAACTTTTTTTCGGGAAAAAGATAGAGGTTTATCCCGTTTTTAATTTCAATTTTTGTCATAGAGTAGTCCTTTCTTTATCGCTGGCTTTCTCCGAGGCTTATGGCAAGGTCTGCCACATCTGAAGCGGAATTTGGATGAGCGTAGTGCTTTGTGAGTTCCTTCATGGAAGAAAGTATATTGCGGTTTTTGTTAAGACGGTATACTGCTTCTTCTAGGGGAAGGGAGCGGCTTACAGCAACCGCAAGGCCCGAGTTGAGCAAAAATTCTCTGTTTCGGGTTTCCTGACCGGGGATTGGCTCAACTAAAATCATGGGGAGGTGCTTTGAAAGGCTTTCGGAAACAGAAAGTCCGCCGGGCTTTGTTATTATGAAGTCTGAAGCATCCATCATAATGTTTATATTGTCCACAAAACCATATGTATATACGTTATGTGAATACACACCGGAAGAAATTTCCTCGAAATTATTTTTGTTGTTTCCGCAGACACAAAGTATCTGAAAATCACCTTTGAGGGAGTCGATTTTCCTGATGAGTTCAGGCACATTGCCGAAGCCCATGCTTCCGGTCATAAATAGTATGGTGTTTTTGTCTTCTATACCAAGAATATTTCTGGCTTCCCGGCAAGGAATAATCTCCGAGAACTTTTCCGAAATCGGAATGCCTAAAGGGAAAACTTTTTCTTCGGGTATATTTTTCTTCTGACACTGATAGCCCAGCAGTTCACTGGGAACCACATATGCATCAAGGTTGCTCTTTTGCCAATAGGGGTGCACTGTGAAGTCGGTTATAATGCCTATTGTGGGAATATCGCTGATTTTTTTATGTTTTTTAGCAGATGTAAGCATTATAGCAGGAAAAACATGGGTGCAGATAAGGCAGTCGGGAGCAAAATCATTTATATATTCGGAAACCTTTTTGTACATGAGTTTCTGAGTTTCTTTGGTGAGACCTGAACCGATTCCGTGTTCGTCAGCCATGCGGTAAAATTTTCCGTAAAGCTCGGGCATGTGCTTGGTGGATAAAAGATAGCCTTTGTCAATTGTTTCGCCCAGGGGAGAAAATGCAAATTTATAAACATCCAATGTTTCTGCGGTATGCCCTTTTTTAACTAAGGCATCTGACAAAGCATTTGCACATTTATGATGTCCTTGTCCTGCGGTGACAGATAGAATTAAAAATCTCATGATTTTATCCTTTCTCAAAATTAAATAAAATTATGTGTAACCAAAAATCGGCATTTCACATATTATGTCATGGGAGCTTAAATAAAGCTCCTTAAGAGGAACATCCTCTTAAATAAAAGGAGGATTTTTATGTTTTGCTCAAATAATAACAGCGGATCATGGATTATTATAATTCTTATTATAATCCTTTTATCCGGCACCGGCACATACGGCGGCTGTAACTGATTATAAGGCACCTGCCCGCATTTTGCGGGCAGGGAACGAAAAATCTTCCCTGAAGCAATTGTTTCTTATTTTGAAAGGAGTTTTATTATGTTTGGTTCAAACAACTGCGGATGTCTCTGGATTATTGTTCTTATACTTATTTTCTGTTGCTGCGGCACAGGCTGCAATACAGGAACAAATAACGGTGGCAACGACTGCAATTGCGGTTGCATCTGCTGAGAGAAAAATATGGCAAGGCCGCTTATGCGGTCTTGTTTTATTTTAAAATGCCACGTTGTTTAAGCTTATCACACAGAGCAAAAAGAGCGTTTGCTCTGTGACTGATTTTGTTTTTTTCTTCCAAGGAAAGCTCTGAAAAAGTTTTGCCGAGAGAGGGAACGTAGAAAACGGGATCATATCCAAAGCCGCCGTTGCCTCTTTTTTCGTCAATTATTTCGCCGGAACATTCACCTTGGGCTATTACAATATCATTTTCTGAGAAAGCAAGGGCGATTACGGATACAAACTTTGCTTTTTTATTTTCTTTTCCGGAAAGCTCTGAGTGAAGCTTTCCGATTAACTCGTCCTGAGTTGCTCCTTCTCCTGCCCAGCGTGCAGAATATATTCCGGGAGCATCGGAAAGTGCCTCAACGCAAAGACCGGAATCATCTCCGATGGAGGGCATTTTTGTGATTTTATAGGTTTCGAGTGCTTTTTTGACTGCGTTTTCCGTAAAGGTGGTTCCGTCCTCTTCAACTTCAATTTCAAAGCCTGCTTCTTTTAAGGTTAATACCTCGAAATCGGAGCTTAAAAGGGCGGATAATTCTTTTACTTTTCCTTGGTTGTTTGTGGCCATTATAAGACGCATGGTATCATCCTTTCATCATTTTAAAAGTGCCAGTTCATTTTCTTTAAGCACGGCCTTCTGAGCATCGAAAAGGCGGGCTATGGATGCTGCTCCGAGTTCGAAAAGCTCGTCAAGCTCAGCTTTTTTATATGTGCCATGCTCTGCGGCTCCCTGGATTTCAACGATATTGAAGTCTCCGTCGAGGATTAAGTTCATGTCAACGTCTGCACGGCAATCTTCCTCATAGCAAAGGTCTGTCATTATTTCTCCGCCAACCTTACCGAGGCTTACTGCGGCAATCTGCGTTTTTACGGGATTTTCGGTTATAAGTCCTTCATCCATAAGCTTTGCTACGGCAATTAAGGTTGCAACAAAAGCACCTGTAATAGATGCGGTTCTTGTTCCGCCGTCCGCCTGGATTACGTCACAGTCAATCTGAATTGTACGTTCGCCTAATTTATCCATATCAAAGCCTGCTCTTATGCAGCGGCCGATAAGACGCTGTATTTCAGCACTGCGGCCGTTTAATTTAAGTTTTTGTATATCACGACTGTTACGTTCCGCCGTTGCTCCGGGGAGCATGGAATATTCTGCCGTTATAAAGCCTGAACCTGTATCCTTTTTAAAAGGCGGAACCTTTTCGTCAACGGATGCGGTAACTATGACCTTGGTTTCTCCAGTTTCTATTAAAACGCTGCCTTTGGCATATTTTGTAAAATCTCTTGTAATTTTAACATTCCTTGTTTCGTTTAAGCTTCTTCCGTCAGATCTCATAGTTAACCTCCTTGGTGTTTATATATATTATTGGTATCCTACAGTATATCATAAAAATGTCAAAAAGAAAAGCCTTTTTTGTTATCATAGTGATACTTTTTTGTGAATATTATGTGAAGAAAGGGGGATGATCTCATTGATGTACCACAGCATGAAAAAAGAGGATGTTTTAAAAAAGCTTGCAACCGGTTTTTCCGGACTTACAGATGAAGAGTGCGGGAAAAGACTTATATCTTACGGCAAGAATGTTATTGCGGGAAAAAAGAAAAAAGGAATAATCAGGCGTTTTTTATCGCAGTTTGCTGATTTTTCCATAATGGCACTGATTATTGCTTCGGTCCTTTCCTATGGGGTATCACTTCTGGGAGGAGAAAACGATTTTACCGAACCTTTGATAATTCTTTCCATTGTCATAGTTAATGCAATTATCGGAATTGTGCAAGAAAGCCGTGCCGATGCGGCAATAGAAGCCCTTAAAAGCATGATTGTGCCAAAGTGTACGGTTTTAAGAAACGGCATTAAGCAAACTGTGGATTCATCTCTTCTTGTTCCGGGCGATATAATATATCTGAAGGCAGGAGATAAAGCTACAGCGGATGCAAGGATACTTTCTTCATCTGCTTTTTCGGTGGACGAATCGGCTCTCACCGGAGAATCCTTGCCGGTTGAAAAGGGGGACTCGGTTTTAAGAGAAGATACGCCTCTTTCCGAGCGGACAAACTGCATTTATTCTTCCGCTCTTGTCAGTAGCGGACACGCCATGTGTGTGGTCACGGAAACGGGAATGAACACCGCTGTGGGGCATCTTGCAACGATGATAAATGAAGAAAAGGAAGAAAAAACTCCGCTGGCTGAAAAGCTTTCAAAATCAGGTAAAGTAATGGCTCTTTCGGCCCTTTTTTGCTGCGTTCTTCTCTTTTTCATCGGAATAGTTAAAAGGTATGATCCGCTCTTTATGTTTATGACGGCGGTGTCGCTGGCTGTGGCGGCGATTCCCGAAGGACTGTCTGCCATAGTTACCGTTATGCTGGCACTTTCTGTATCGAAAATGGCAAAAAAGAAGGCGGTGGTAAGAAATTTATCCGCCGTTGAAACTTTGGGAAGTGCAACTTGCATATGCTCGGACAAAACGGGGACATTAACGGAAAATAAGATGTCTGTAAGGGAGATTGCCGGAGATAAAGATTTGGTATTGAAGCTTATGGCCATCTGCTCAGACGGAGAGGGAAATCCTACTGAAAAGGCAATAATTGAAGCCTGCAACGAAGATAAAAATGTTCTTGATGAAAATTATGAAAGAGTGGACGAAATACCATTTTCTTCAAAAAGAAAAAGAATGGTTACGATAAACAGACTGCCTTCGGGATTCACGACACTGGTGAAAGGTGCATTTGATATTATTCTGCCTTTTTGCAGCAATATTTACGAAAACGGAAAAGTGAGAAGCATGTCTCCAAAGGATAGAGAAAAACTCAGAAAAAGCTGCGAGGATTTGGCTAAAAAAGGAAGACGGGTAATTGCTGTTGCGGCCAAGAAAACGTCCTCCCCCGACAAGAGCGAAGATAATCTTACGTTCATCGGCATGGTGGCACTTTCCGATCCTTTGCGAAAGGAGGCATATGGTGCGGTAAGGCTTTGCAGGAAGGCCGGAATAAGAGTTATTATGATAACAGGAGACCATAAGAGTACGGCTATGGCCGTTGCTGAGGAACTGTCCATTGCAAAGGGCGGAGTTCTCACAGGGGAAGAAATTGATGATTTAAGCGAGGAGGAGTTTATGCGAGCCCTGTCCAAAGTATCTGTTTTTGCAAGAGTATTGCCCGAGCATAAGGTAAAGATAGTCAGGGCACTTAAGAGGCAGGGACACATTGTGGCGATGACAGGTGACGGAGTGAACGATGCTCCGGCCTTATCGTCGGCGGATATTGGCTGTGCCATGGGTAAAAGCGGAACGGAAGTTGCAAGATCATCTGCCGATATGGTTTTAACTGATGATAATTTTGCAACTATAGTTGAAGCGGTAAGCGAGGGAAGAATTCTTTTTGATAACATAAAAAACGCAATACATTTTCTTCTGTCTTCAAATATCGGAGAGGTATTTCTGATGATGGCGGGATTTTTAATGGGAAAGGGAGCTATTCTTTATCCCGTGGAGCTTTTGTGGGTTAACTTAATAACTGATTCGCTTCCTGCAATCTCTTTGGGAATGGATAAAGGCGACGGAGAGATAATGAAGAGAAAACCCAGAAATCCGCAAAAAGGTTTCTTTGCGGACGGATTGTTCGGGCAGATTATTTTGGAAGGATTGCTTATAGGCGTTACGGCTTATGCGGCATTTGTTTACGGCTCGACAAGAGTTGGCGGAGGAGAAGCACTAGGACGCAGCATGGCGTTTTGTACGTTAAGCATTTCTCAGCTGAGTCACGCCTTTTCCGTGAGAAGCGAAAGAAGCGTATTTTCTTCGGGCAGAAAGAAAAATGTATGGCTTATTGCGTCCTTTTTTATAGGTGTTTTCCTGCAATATCTATCATGCAGTGTTCCTTTTATGTGCAGAATTTTCAAAACGGTGAGTTTGTCTTTTCAGCATGCTTTGGCAACCTTGCTTTTTGCACTTGTGCCTCTTGCGGCATCGGAGGTTTCAAAGTTGACAAAGAAGGATTTTTGATATATAATTATTCAATACTGAGGTGATGCAAATGAAAAAAATTTATAAACTTACGCCCGCATTTAAGGACGTCCTTTGGGGAGGAAAAAGTCTTAAGGATTTATACGGGAAAAATATTCCCACAGAAACTACAGGAGAGTCCTTTGAGGCTTCTGTGGTTAAGGGTTTTTGCAGTAAAACTGAGGAGGGGGATTTTAATCTTCTTACAGAAAATCCCGAAATGACAGGAAAGGGCGGCTTTAATCTTTTGTTTAAGCTTATTGATGCAAGGGAAAAACTCTCTGTCCAGGTTCATCCCGATAAGGCTGCTGCGGAATTTTTAGGTGGCGGAGAAAGTAAAACCGAATGCTGGTATGTACTCTCGGCAAAGGAGGGGGCTTTCCTTTACCTTGGATTTAAAGAAGGGGTTACTTCTGCGGAATTTAAGTCTGCATGCTATGATGGCGGAATGGAAAAACTCTTATCAAAGGTTCCCGTTAAAAAGGGTGACTTTTTCTTTGTTCCCGCTAAAACCGTTCACGCCATAGGCGAAGGAATAGTAATTGCAGAGCTTCAGCAGTCAAGCGATACCACTTTCCGTGTGTATGACTATGAAAGACGGGATAAAAACGGTAATTTAAGAGAAATACACAGGGAAGAAGCCATTGCCACAGCTGAGGTTTTGCCTTATAAAAATGTGGAAAGAGAAAAGCTTTCGGATAAAAGAACACGTCTTTGCAAATGCGAGCATTTCCGCCTTGTTAAAGTTGTCGGAAGCGAAGAAAAGGAAACAACAACCGACCGCTATGCACTTATATTTTTCGAGGAAGGCTCTGCAGAAATCAGCTATAATGGCGGAACTGTTGAGGCAAAGGCGGGAGATACCTTCTTTGTTCCTGCCGGCATCGGAGAATTTAATGTGGAAGGAAACTTCACTTATTTATATATGACAGAATGAGGAGAAACTTATGAAAGCAGTAATTTTTGACCTTGACGGAACGCTTCTTAATACCATTGACACCATTGCGTACTATGCGAATAAGGCGTTATCTGATTTTGGATTTTCCACATTCCCAGTTGACCGCTATAAATATTTTGCAGGGAACGGTGCAGTTAAGCTTATAAGACGGGCACTTGAAGCAAACGGCGGATATACAGAGGAAGATTTTGACAAGGTTTTTAAATACTACAACGAAATATACAACGCAGATAGCTTATATCTTACACGTCCCTATGACGGAATCGTGGAAATGCTTAAAAAGCTTAAAGATGCAGGAATCAAAACCGGTGTTATCTCAAATAAGCCGGACTTTGCAACGGTTGACGTTGTAAAGAAAGTGCTTGGTGATGAACTTATCGACATCTGCCACGGAGCAAGAGACGCTTTTCCCTTAAAGCCTGATCCCGCTTCTGCCCTGGATATTTTAGGGGAACTTAAAGGAGATAAGGCAAACTCCGCTTTTGTTGGGGATACTTCCGTTGATATTGAAACGGGAAAAGCGGCGTCGTTACATACAATCGGAGTTAAATGGGGATTCAGAACAGAGGATGAGCTTAAAGGAGCCGGGGCGGAATTTATCATATCCCATCCAAAAGAGCTTTTTGATATAATCATTAGTTTATAGGTGATACCATGAAATTTGCAAAAGAGGCACTTTTTCCCGAAAATCCGAAATGGGAAAATGCCGTAAAGAGGGAAAATTCAATATATAACAGAAGCGCCGATGTAAGAACGGAGTTCGGGCGTGACTACACAAGAATTATACACTCCATGGCATACCGCAGATTGAAGCATAAAACTCAGGTGTTCTTTTCACCGAAAAGTGACCACATCTGCACAAGAATTGAGCATGTGGGACATGTGGAATCCGTCAGCTATACGATAGGAAGTTATCTCGGACTTAATACGGAACTTACCCGTGCTATATCCATGGGACACGATTTGGGGCATGCACCCTTCGGCCATTCGGGAGAAGGGGTTCTTCACAGAATTGCAGTAAATAATGAGGTAAAAGAAGGCTTCTGGCACGAACGAAACAGCCTTCACCTTGTGGATGATTTGGAGCTTCTGGAAGACGACAAGAGCCGACGTAAAAACATGAATCTTACTTATGCCGTAAGAGACGGAATAATTGCCCATTGCGGAGAGGTGGATGAGAATAATCTTTTTCCCAGGGATGAAGCTGTTGACCTTAAGACGTTCAAAAAAGCATCAGATTTTTCCCCATATACTTGGGAAGGCTGTGTTGTAAAGCTGGCAGATAAAATATCATATCTCGGAAGAGACCTGGAGGATGCACTCATTCTTAAAATTTTAACCCGCGAGCAGTTAGCGGAGCTGGTTAAAATTTTGAAAGAAGACAAGCGTTTATCCGGTATGAGCATTGAACATATAAATAACACTGTTTTAATAAGTGAGTTTATTTCCGATGTGTGCAAAAACAGCAATTTGGAAGACGGAATATGCTTGTCCGAGCAGCGTGTTCATTTAATGAAGCTTATAAAAGAGTTTAATTACCAGCACATTTACGGACACTATCGCCTTGCAGGCTATAAGGAGTTTGCCGAGGTTGCGTTAAATAAAATTTTTGATACGCTCTACATGGCGTACAGCGGAGAAAAAACACCGGATGAGATAAAGAAGGCTTCCGCATATTATCCCTTTATGAAAAGCTTTCTGCATTGGATAGAGCAATATTGGGAGCTTTCGGGAGACTTTGACGAAGCAAAACTCAAAAACAAGAAAATTTACAATATTTCTGAAAATAAAGTGGATTATGCAAGAGCAATAATTGATTATATTTCGGGAATGAGCGACACCTATGCCGAGCAGGTTTACAGAACGATCATAAATTTCTGAGGTACATATGCTTAAGATAGAAAGAACAATTATAGTTGAAGGAAATTACGATAAAATAAAACTGGGAAACATTGTGGATGCTCATATTATTGCTACAAACGGTTTTAGGATTTTCCGTGATAGGGCAATGAAGGATATGATTTCGGAACTCTGTAAAAAAACAGGAATAATTATTTTAACCGATTCTGACAGGGCAGGCTTTGTGATAAGAAATCACATAAAAAGCTTCTGCCATGAAGGAGAGATTATAAACGTCTATATCCCTGACGTTAAAGGAATGGAAAAGCGGAAGGCGGAACCGTCCAAGGAAGGACTTTTGGGCGTAGAGGGGATGGAAGATGAGGTTTTGATAAAACTGCTCTCGGAGGCTGATGTAAAGCGTGAAAAAAAGAGCGAGGTTTCCTATTATGAATTTTATTCCGATGGTTTTGCCGGCGGTATGGGAAGTGCTTCCTTAAGGGAAAAATTCTTAAAGGAAGTAAACCTTCCGAAAAGGCTGTCAGCAAAGGAAATGCTTAATGTAATAAACCGACTTTTAACTCCGGAGGAGTACAGAAAAATAAGAGAAAAAATAAAAGCTTGAGTTTTCTTCTCAAGCTTTTATTTTTTAAACCAGTTTATCGCAAAGTGCGGAATATCTCTTTTTTTCCGAGTTGTTTCTTACCATTTCCTCGCAGGCTTCCATCATTCCCACAAGGACAACCAGGGTTTTGGCTCGGGTTACGGCTGTGTAGAATAAATTCCTTGTCATAAGCTGGGGTGCACATTTATAAACAGGCATTATGACGCACTCGAATTCGCTGCCCTGGCTTTTATGCACGGTTACAGCATAGGCAAGAGTAATATGAGTCATCTGCTCATAGGTGTAGTGGGCTTCACGTCCATCATCAAATCGGATTTTAACTGCTTTGTTGAATTTGTTTATGCTTTCGATTATTCCCATATCGCCGTTGAAGATGCCGCTTCCTTTTTCACTGTTTTTTGTCCACTCGATGTTATAATCGTTTTCCGTTTGCATAACTTTGTCGCCTTCACGGAAAATAATATCCGCCATTCTTAATTCGGCCTTGTTTTTGTCGGGTGGATTAAGGGCTTCCTGTAAAGATGAATTAAGGGCAAAGGTGCCGATTAAGGATTTTTTTATGGGGGTAACCACCTGAATATCGGTCATGGGATTAAAGTTATATTTTCTCGGCAAACGGTTTTTACAAAGGTCTGTTATGGTGTCGGTTATAGCCTGGGCATTTTGCCTCACCACAAGGAAAAAGTCATTATCGGATTTGTTATAGGTTGGCATTTCTCCGTTATTGATTCTGTGCGCATTGGTTACTATCATACTTTCCGCCGCCTGACGGTAGATGTAGGTAAGGTGAAGGGTTTCAACAGCCTCGCTTTGAATAATATCCTTAAGGACGCTGCCGGCACCTACAGATGGGAGCTGATCGGCATCGCCGAGAAGTATAAGTCCCGTGCCGGGAGCCAGAGCCTTGGTGAGGCTGTGCATTAAAAGCGTGTCCACCATGCTGACCTCGTCCACAATTAAAAAGTCAGTATCCAGCGGATTATTTTCATCGTGGGAAAAGTATGGCACATCGCCCTTTGAATATTCAATTTCAAGAAGACGGTGCAGAGTTTTGGCTTCACAGAGGCAGGCGTCGGACATTCTCTTTGCCGCACGGCCCGTGGGGGCGGCAAGGCAATAACTTTGTCCTATTGCATTGAGGCAATGAATGATGGTTCTGATTATGGTGGTTTTACCTGTACCGGGACCGCCGGTAATTACGGTGACTCCGCCGAAGATGGCTTTTTTTACCGCATATTTTTGTTCTTCCGAAAGAATAATTCCGCTTTTTTTCTCCGAATTTCTTATATGGGCATCCAGGGATGAAAGCTCGTTTTCCAATGGGTCTCTGCGAAGATGTGAAAGCTTTTTTGAAATTTCTCTTTCAGCATGATAATACATGGCAAGCTGAAAACACTTACCTTCATCGTAGGATTCGAAAGCATAAAGCTCCCTTTCACGAAGAAGAGCGGTGTATTGGTTCAGCACAAGCTCCTCATCTACGTTTAGTAATCCGGATGCATATTCCGTAAGCTGAGTTTCAGGAAGATATGTATGGCCGAGCGTTGCTGCAACGGTGGATAAAACGTGGCGTATACCGCTTTTTATTCTGTCGGGAGATGATGTTTCGCCCTGCATTGCCATAGCAATTTTGTCAGCTGATTCAAAACCGATTCCGTGAACCTTGTCACAAAGTACATAAGGGTTTTGCTTTATCTCGTTTACGGCATTACTACCCAGTGTTGTGTGAGCACGCATTGCAAATTCAACGCTTACACCATAGTTTTGCAAAAACATAATTGTGTTCTGAACAGTTCTTTTTTCTATATATGAGGCTTGGATTGCAAAAGCTTTGTCCTTTGTTATGCCCTTAATCTTTGATAGCTTAACGGGGTCTGATTCTATGATTTTTAATGTGTCGCTTCCAAATTCATCAACGATTTTACGGGCGGTGGCTTCGCCCACGCCCTTTATTATTCCGGAGGAAAGGTATAAAAGGATGGCACCTGCTTCCTTTGGCATAAGACGTTCAAACATGGTGACGGAAAACTGCTCTCCGTAGGAAGGATTGTTTACCCAGGAGCCGGTAAGACGAACCTGTTCGCCGCACGCAAGCGAAGGCATACAGCCTACGGCACAGATTAAAGCGTTGTCGCTGGAAATGTCGCAGACGGTATACCCGTTGTTCTGATTTTGATATGTTATGTGTTCAACTGTTCCTTCAAGTATCTCTGTCGACAACTGTAAGTACCTCCCTTATAAGATAGTGTTTTTCAAGATATTTAAAATATTTTTCATCGTATGTGTCGGTAACAATATAAA
This sequence comes from Clostridia bacterium, assembly GCA_017536285.1. The sequence goes on along the minus strand of JAFXHP010000062.1, from coordinate 9,595 downwards.
CCGAATTGGATTTTGCATTTTCCGATGCAGCTAAAAGATGTGCAATGTTTTCTGGCGAAAGAGCGGTTATTATAACGCTGCACTTTGGCTTTTCACGTATTGCCAAAAGTAGGACGAACATTGATAAAAATACAAAAACTGAAATCAGCGAAACGATAACAGGAAACATAAAATCCTCCTTTTTACCATGGTATGAAAAAAGAGGATTTTGGTGTTAAAATAAGGAGAATAAAAACTTTACTGCCTGAGAACCCAAAGTCATGATGATTCCGGCACTTACGACACCTGCTGCTATTGCAGGGAAGCTGTGCTTTATTCTCATATCAAGGAAGGAGGCCACCAGTGCCCCTGTCCATGCCCCTGTTCCGGGGAGAGGAATTGCGACGAATATGAAAAGCCCTAATTTTTCATATTTCGTGATTTTATCCTTGTTTTTCTCAACCTTTTCTTCAAGCTTGTTTGCAAGAGGGGAGAATAAACGGGTTTTCTTAAGCCATCTTACAATCGGTCTTGCGAAAAGAATGATAAAAGGAACGGGAACAAGGTTTCCGATTATGGAAACAACTAAAATCCACAGTGTATCAAGACCGAGAGCTGTGCCTACAGGAACAGCTCCGCGAAGCTCCACAATGGGAAGCATGGAAATCAAAAATGTCATTATGTATTTCATGCCTTCGGAAAGGTTTGCAAATTGCTCTATGAAAAATTCGGTCAACTTTAGACACTCCTTTTTGATTATTATATTAATCATACCTTAAATAAAGAATAATGTCAACGAAAATTTTATTTATAAAATTTATTTAATATACTTGATTTTTTATTTGAAATAGTGTATTATTAATTAGTTAGTATATAAAAGGAGTGAAGAACATGTCAGGCCATTCCAAATGGAATAACATTAAAAGAAAAAAAGAAAAGACAGACGGCGAGAGAGCGAAGATTTTTACAAAGCTCGGACGTGAAATTGCCGTAATCGTTAAGATGGGCGGTCCAGACCCTAACGCAAATGCAAGACTTAAGGATATTATTGCGAAGGCAAAGTCCAACAATATGCCCAATGACAATATTCAGCGTTGTATTAAGAAGGCAGCAGGCGAGGGCGAAGCAGATAATTACGAAGATATCACATATGAAGGCTACGGTCCCAACGGTATTGCTGTAATGGTAAAGGCTCTTACTGATAACCGCAACCGTACGGCAGCCAATATGCGTCACTATTTCGATAAGTATGGCGGAAATTTGGGTACCAACGGCTGTGCTTCAATTATGTTTGAGAGAAAGGGCATAATCCTTGTTGAAAAAGAAAATGTTGCGGACGAGGACGAGCTTACAATGACAGCACTTGAATCAGGTGCACTTGATATTTCAGATAATGAAGATTGCTTTGAAATTATAACAGAGCCTGCCGACGTATGGAACGTATCAGAGGCACTTACAAATGCAGGCGTTACAGTTTCTGATACCGAGGATACCTATGCTCCCATAACAACTGTTGAGCTTACAGATCCCGACCAGATTAAGAATATGACAAAGCTGGTTGAGATGCTGGAAGATGATGACGATGTTCAGGACGTTTACCATAACTGGGACGAACCGGAAGAAGAATAATTAGAATGAAAATGCTTCAGGCTTTGCCTGAAGCATTTTTTTAGTCTTCTTCTTCGTATTCTATACGGAAAGTTTTTATTATGGATTCAAATTCCTTTTCAATCTGCTCTGTATGTGAAAGTTCATCTGTTGCAGTGAAAATTATAAATGTAACGCCGTCCTTGTGTACGGTATAGCCTGTTGTGTACAGAGTAGAATCATCGGATTCTGTTATGTAAGAATAAGTGAAGTATTTGTTTCCGTTGAATTTTATGCTCTTAACATTTTCTGTAATTGTAACGCCTTCTTCTGCGGAAAGTTCACGTACAGCTTTTCTTGTGAGTGATTCAAGCTGACTGTCGGTAAGTCTGCCGTCTCCTGTGCTGCCAACTATTGAAATTATTGCATCGCAGTAGGCATGAGAATAATTGCACCTGAGGTTGAAGGACTGATTACAGCATTCCAGATAGCGGGGATCTGCATGGACCAGTAGGAGTTTTTAACGGGGATGATAATGCCGGGGTCATTCTCATTTCTTAAAAGAGTACCGGTTGCATTTGCATCAAGTTCCTCGGCTTTGATCGTGGCAAGGATTGCATCCACATCAAGCACTGCATCTTCGTCACGGTAGAAACAGAAGTTGTATACATATTCGCCTTTGTCAAAGAATACATCTGTGGTTAAAGAATTATCACTTTTTGTTCCTTTGATTTCGTGTGTATAAATGTAGCATACGGTTCCATTGATTTCTTTTTCGCTTACCGAAGAAATTGTTGAAAATTCTTTGTTGTAATATTTGGCTCTTGTTTCGCAGTCATTTTCTGCAAGCGTTTTAGCGTTTGCCTTGTCTGTTTTGGAGCTTATGAAAAGATTTACATATGAGTAGGGGTCATCATCTGTTTTAGTTAAAGCGTAGAAGAAACGTTCGTTTACGGAGCTTTCTTCCACAGAATAGTTGGCGGGAAGGCTTAAGCTGAACTTTAAGTCCTCGTCTGTATACTTTCTCATGCCGTCTTTAACTTCTGATAAATCATATACAGCATCGGTAAGTTCTTCGGCCTTGAAGGAATCAAGAATTGAAAGGATGCTTTCCTTTGCTGTTGCGTCATTTCCGGTAACCTCAGTGAAAAAGCTGTAAACAAAATCTTCGGTACTGTATCTTCTTGCATCTATAAAGCTTTCGGAGTCCTTAACCTGTATAATGTAATAGGTGTTACCGTTTTCATCTTTAAGAAGATCTGCACGAACTAAAGCACCCATGCTTGAAGCACTGCTCTTTATGTCAATGAAATCGCTTTCAATAGAAAAGTCTTCCGGATTGTCATATATATCAAGTTCAACCTCTGTGGTGTCGCCTGAGAATACAAGTTCTCTTCCGTCAAAGCTCTTATAAGAGAGTGTGAGGTTTTTGGGAGTATTCATTGTCCAGCCGTAATATGAATCGCCGATTTTTTCTTTCTGTGTAAGTACAGAAACAGTTGTTCCGAAATCATCGGCACTCTTGGTTACGGTGATGGCTCCTTCGTTGTAGCCTACCTCGGCACCAAAGGTTTCGGAGATAAAGCGGAGGGGAACCATTGTAACGCCTGATGCTGAAAGAGTGGGAGCTACCGGTAATTCTTCTGTGTGGTCATTAACCTTTGCGATGCGATTATCTATCTGAAGAATAATGGTTACGTCGGGATAATTTAAGGTTATGGTTTTTGTTTCACCTTCCCATAAAACCTCGGCACCGAAGGCTTCGGTTATAACTCTTAAAGGTACAAGTGTTGTGCCTTCTCCTGCGATATAAGGAGTTTCGACAGTAACTTCTTTTCCGTTGATTAAAAGAGTTGAATCTCCAACCTTAAAGGAAATCTCAATCTTTGAAGTATCTTTTTCTTCCTCGGCAAAAGAGGCGATGAGAGAAAAGGACATGGCGAGACATAAGAGTAATGCAAGTATCTTTTTCATTTTATTTTTCCTTTCTTATTTTAATATATAAGGAACGGTTACGCTGAAAGTTTCACCGTTTCTTCTAATGGTTAAAACGATGTTTCCGTCTTTCGCTGTATCACGGAGTGCTGTGTTATAATCGGTGATACTGTGAACAGATACGCCGTTTACAGAAATTAATTCATCACCCTTTACGATCGATGCGTTGGAGGATGAAACAACGGTTATGCCCTTGGATGTGGGAAGACCTACACTTGCTTCCCATGAATTTTCAAGAGAAATTCCTATATCGGGGCGAAGAACCCTGCCGTTTTGCTCAAACTGAGAAAGTACGAAATTTATGGTATCCAGAGGAATTGAGAAGGCGAGTCCTTCTATGCCTAGTCCCACAAATTTTGAAGAATTGATACCCACAAGCTTTCCTTCCGAGTTAATTAAAGGACCGCCTGAATTACCGCCGTTTATTGCTGCATCGGTCTGAAGAAGAGGATAATATGAATCTGTAGCAGCAACATTAACAGCACTTACTATTCCTTTTGTAATAGTGTTTCTCATGGAAAGAGAAAGTGGAGTGCCTATTGCATAAACTGTCATTCCGGGAATAACACTAGAGGCATCACCGAAGCTTAAAGGCTTTAAGCCAAGCTTGTTTATTTTTACGACAGCAAGGTCTGCAATGGCATCTATGTACTGTACCTTGGCGGCGTAGTTACTTCCGTCGTGAAGAATTACGGTAAGATTTTCCATATCTTCAACAACGTGAGCATTGGTTAAAATGATTCCGGCAGACTTTATAACAACGCCTGTTCCGTGGGACATAAGGCCGAAATGGTTTTTAGCATTTCCGGTAATTGCAACAACGCTTCTGCTTGCTTCGTTAATAGCGTCGGTAACAGCACTTTCGCTGTCGGCAGAATTTACAATGGCACTTTTTGTGTCACCGTCCCAGGCAACTTCGGCACCCATGGATTCCGATACTGCACGAAGAGGTACATATGTTACTCCGTCAATCAGGAGGGCGGGTGTGTCAAGCTTTTGGCCGTCCACAATTACCGAAACGGCATCGTTTGCCGTAACTGTTATGAAAGAAACTAATAGTATAGAAATCATCAGTATGTAAAGTGATTTTTTCATAAAAAACTCCTTAATATTGTAATTAATTTATTATATCACATATTCAAAGTGCCGTCAATAAATATATGTTTACATACTAACACAATTTTAGCGGAAAGTCAAGTACTGACGAATATAAAATGAATATAAATATAATATACATTAATGGATATAAAAATATTATAATTATATCAAGAGGTGATGTTAATGTCTAAGGGGAGTATAAAGATAAATAAAAAAGGCGATGACGGATATAAAGTAATCTCTGTACGGATAAAAGAGGGGACACTTAAAAAGATAGATGATTTGTCTACAGAAAGCAACCGTTCAAGGAATGAGCTTATAAATATTTTGCTGGAAAGTTCCGTTGATGATGTGGAAATAAATTGAAAAATGCTTCAGGCTTTGCCTGAAGCGTTTTTTATTCGTACTGTGAGTTGTACATTGATGCATAAATTCCGCCCTTTTCAAGAAGCTTTCTATGCGTGCCGTGTTCTTTTATTTCACCGTCATTTATAACAAGTATGGCGTCGGCGTTTTCGACCGTTGAAAGGCGGTGTGCTATTACAAAGCAGGTTTTACCTTTCATAAGGGCGGTCATGGCAGCCTGGATTTCCTTTTCGGTGCGGGTGTCAACGTTGCTTGTGGCTTCATCAAGAATAAGCATTTTGGAGTCAAGGAGCATTGCTCTTGCAATTGTGAGCAGTTGCTTTTGTCCCTGAGAAATGTTTATTCCGTCCTCTGAAAGATAGGTGTCATAGCCATCGGGAAGTGCCATTATGTAGTTGTGAATCTTAGCAGCTTTTGCACACCTTACCACATCCTTGCGTGTGGCGTTTTTGTTTCCGTAGGCAATGTTTTCATAAATTGTTCCTCCAAAGAGCCATGTGTCCTGAAGCACCATGGCGTAGGATGAACGCAGTGAATCTCTGGTTATGTCAAGGTATGGAGTGCCGTCAAGAGTTATTTCACCTGCTACAGGATCGTAAAACCTCATTAAAAGATTTATTATAGTGGTTTTGCCTGCACCTGTAGGTCCCACAATTGCAATGAGCGAGCCTTTATCTGCTTTGAGATTGACATTTTTTAATACAGTTTTTACACCGTCATATGAAAAATTTACATCTTTCAATTCCACATCACCGCAGACGTTTTCCATAGACTTAGCACCGGATAAATCGGCAGGTTCGCTTTCTTCATCGATAAGGCGAAAAACACGTTCCGCAGCCGCTAAGGATGACTGAAGCTCACTTAAAATGTTGGCAATTTCGTTTATGGGGCCGGAAAATTTTCTTGAATACAAAACAAAGGTGGATAAATTACCCGGTGTAAGCTTGCCTTTTAAGAAAAGTATCGCCCCAAACATACTTATAAGAGCCAGAGACAGATTGTTTACAAAGTTTACAGAAGGCCCCATGGTGCTTCCGTGATACTCTGCTTCATAGTGGGCACTTACCGCATCGGTATTTTTATCGTCGAAGCGGTCAATCATGACTTCTTCCGAATTATATGCCTTAATGGATTTTTGTCCCGTTATGATTTCTTCGGCATATCCGTTAAGCTCTCCCAGCTTTGCACTTCTCTTCTTAAATAAGGGACGTACCTTTTTTGCTTTGTATCTTGTCATAAGAAGGGAAATGGGAATGGTTATCGCAAACACCAAAACCAAAACCGGAGAAATTTTTATCATCATGAAAAGTGAGCCGAGGATTGTTATGGCACTTGTTGATATCTGCACAAAATCGTGGGATAGGGATGAGTTTATGGTGTCAATGTCGTAAGACATTCGGCTTACGATATCCCCTGTCTGATGGCGGTCAAAAAAGCTTACAGGCATAGAAAGGAGCTTATCCGATAAATCCTTCCTCATTTTGTAAATTATTTTTTGGCTTAAATTCACCATTAGCACAGAAAGGGCATAGGAAAGGAGTGCAGAAAGTGTGTACATTATAATCATTAATGTGCAGTAGTAAAATACCTTTGGAAAATCCGCTTCGCCCTTTGAAAGGCCAATTGCGTCAATGGCGTTACCTGAAAGACGGGGGCCTACAAGGGAAAAAACATTACTTGTTACGGTTAAAAGAATTGCACCAAGGAGCATTAATTTATGCTGCATAAGGTATTTTCCGAGCCTTAGCAAGGTTTTCTTTTTATCCTGTACCTGATTTTTTTCGTTTCTTTCCTTACTCAAAGTGACCGCCTCCCATCTGTGTATCGGCAATTTCTCTGTAGGCGGGACAATTTGTCATTAAGTCTTCGTGCGTGCCGCTACCTATAATTTCGCCTTCGTCAAGCATTAATATGAGGTCAGCGTGCTTTATGGAGCTTATTCGCTGTGCAATTATTATGGACGTGGTATCTTTGAAGTTTTCCTTTATATTGCGTCGGAGTGCAGCATCTGTCCTGTAATCAAGAGCACTTGATGAGTCGTCCAGAATTAAAATGTCATTGTCTCCTGCAAAGGCACGGGCAAGAAGAACTCGTTGCTTCTGACCGCCGGAAAGATTTGCACCCTTTCCTGTCAGCATATGACAGAATTTGTCGGGCAGGGAGTCAATGAATTCAAAGGCACAGGCGTGCTTTGCGGCGTTTTCGATTTGCTCATCTGTCAGATTTCTTCCGAAATCAATATTGTTTTTTATGGTATCGGCAAAAAGCACATCGCCCTGAAAAACCGTACCAAACATTCTGTGAAGCTTTTCGTGGGGGATTGAACGCACCGATTCACCGTTTATGTAAATTTTTCCCGTATCAGTGTCATAAAGGCGCATAAGAAGGTTTATTATGGTGCTTTTTCCGCTTCCGGTGGCACCGATGATTCCGAGGGTTTCTCCTTTCTTTAAGGAGAAACTTATATTTTTTATGTTGTCTCTTTTCTTGTTATACGAAAAGGTCACATTGTCAAAAACGATATGGGCATCTGTTTTGACGGGTTCATCATTTATTATGGGAAGATTTCCTTGGGATGACAAAACATCACCGATACGCTTTGCAGAGGCACTTCCCTTAGATGTCATTACGAATATTCTCGTAATGGACATCATTGCGTTTAAGATAATTGTGAAATAGGACAAAAAAGCAATAATTTTACCTGTTTCGGAAACACCTGCATTGACACGGTAAGCACCGACAAGGATAACCAAAGTAAGTCCCGTATTAAGGAAGATGTTCATAACAGGGTTTGTGAGAGCCATGGTTAAGCCTGCTCTCTTTTCGTTTTTCACAACATTGCGGTTTGCTTCATCGAAGCGTTCTTTTTCGTAATCAACTTTAGAAAGAGCTTTTATTACTCTTATTCCGCTGGCATGTTCTCTTACGGCCCTTATCATATTATCAACGGAGGACTGAAGGGAAGAATAAAGCGGTACACCTTTTCTTGAAATTGTCCATACGGAATATCCCATAAAGGGGAGAAGACATAGAAGAACAAGTGCTAAAACAGGCTCCAGGGAAAAATCTATTAAAAGACCGCCTATAAGAAGGATAGGGGCTCTTACACCCATTCGCTGCATCATTCCTATCATGTGGTGTAAATGATAAGTATCGCTGGTAAGTCTGGCTTCGAGGGAGGGTATGGTGAATGAATCTATCTCTGAGGAAGAAAGGTATGAAATTTTGGTAAACAAATCGTGGCGGATTGCTTTAGTAGTATTTTTTGCAACCTTTGCAGCCATGCGGTTTGCGACTACGTTTCCAATTAAAGCAATGGCGGAAACAATAATCATGACTCCACCCCAGAAATAAACCTCGTTTATGTTTCCTGTCGGGACAACATTATCTATAATATGGGCAAGAATATATGGGAGAAAAAGGTCCATAATCGTGCCAATGAATTTAATGGTAAGACCGATGATTATGGCAAAAAGCTGAGGTTTTATATATGGATAAATCTTTTTCACAAAAGCACCTCCTTATTATATATGATACACCTTGGAAAAACGATTGTCAAATAAAAAATGAAAGGACGAAAGTCCTTTCATTTTTTATTAAACCTCTGTAACTTTAACATCTAAGTCCGCCAGCAACTTGGATATTTCTTCATCTAAAGGTTTTTCTGTTATGAAATGGTCGATTTCAGAAAAGTCTGCCAGCTTTGCAAAGCCGATTCTTCCGATTTTCGACTTATCGCAAAGATAAAACTTGCGGTCTGAATTTTTAATCATACATTTCTTTATGCCACATTCAGCTTCATTGCTGTCAAGGATACCTCCATTTTTGGTTACACCCCGGCTTGAGAAAAACACCTTTGTGGCAAAGAAGTTTTCTTCGATATAGTTTGATGCAAGCGTTCCTACAAAGGACTGGTTGCTACTGGTAAAACCGCCGACGCCAATTACCTTGATGTTGGGGTTTCCTGCAAGCTCTGTTATAACTCTCATAGAGTTTGTAACAATTGTTACGTCCTTCATATTTTTAAGCTCGCGTGCCATATAGAAGGTGGTGGTGGAAGCGTCTAAAAATATGGTATCACCGGGAACAACATGACTTGCAGCTTCTTTTGCAAGGCGTTCCTTTGCCTCGGTATTTAAGTATTTTCTTTTTTCCAGAGACATTTCGCGGTTGCTTTCGTCAATGGGAATCGCACCGCCGTGTGTTCTTACCAATGCTTCCTGCTTTTCAAGCTTTTCAAGGTCACGGCGTACCGTTTCCTCCGTAACACCAAGCTCCTGGCTTAATTTGCTTACCCATACGGAGCCCTCAAGTCTCAATGTTTCCAGAATGTGTTTCTGTCTTTCTACAGCAAACATTTTTATTTCTCCTCTTCAAAAAAACTGCTGCACATAGTTTTTATGCAGCAGTTTTAATGTTATTTCTTTATGATTTTTACAAGGTCACCGTTTTTGATACCTGCGGAGTTTGCATCGTCGGTATCAATGTGCATTTCAACGTTGAAATCGTCTCTTACTCTTACCTGAACATCATAAAAGAGTGTGGGCTTTACGCTTTCAACAGATACATC
>JAFXHP010000061.1 GCA_017536285.1 Clostridia bacterium | reverse complement strand
GCTTATGGAAGCGGAAAACAAAACGGAGGAATTTAAGATAAACGAGGCATATTCCGCAAAGGCGGGCTATAAGCACGTTAACCTTTTTGAAAATCACGACCACGCATCGGACAACGAGCGTCTTGACAGTGTCTTTACGCCAGAACAGACCGAGTGCTGTTATTTCCTTATGTACACAGTTCCCGGTGTTCCCTTTATATGGAACGGCAACGAAATTGCGGACAAGGCGGAGCAGTGTATGTTCTCAAACCGCTTTTACGGAAAGCGAATCGGCATCAACTGGTCAAATGCTCTTCGCGAAGAGGGAATGGACAGAATGGAGTTTATCGAAGAGATTAACGCCATGAGAAAAGACTATCCCATGCTTTTCGATGCTGATATGAAAATTACAAGTAAGAATAAGAGCAGTTTAATTACCTTTGAAAGAACAAAGGGGGATAAGAAAATCCTTGTGCTTGTAAATCTTTCTGATAAAAAGGCAAAGTATGAAAAAGACTTTTTAAGCTTTGCAACTGAAATTTCCGGAAGAAGATATGAATTTGAGGGAACGAAGGTAACCCTTGACGGCTTTGGCTTCTGTGCCCTTGAGTTAAAGAGATAAAATAAAATCAGGCATTGCCAAGCAATGCCTGATTTTTTATATATCCTTTTTACTTTAAGAATCCGTTTATAATCTGCTCTTCGGCTTCTGCTTCGGAAAGACCTAAGGTCATAAGCTTTGTAAGCTGTTCTCCTGCAATTTTTCCGATTGCCGCCTCGTGAATAAGAGAAGCATCAATGTTGTTTGCGGTAAGTGAAGGAACTGCAACGACCTTTGCATTGTCCATAATAATGGCGTCACACTCGGTGTGGCCGGTGCAGGGACCGTTTCCGATGATTTCAGAATCAAATTTCTGATAGGAATTATCCTTTGCAACGGAACGTGAAACAACATCGGCAGATGCGCCTTCGCCGTTAAGCTCAACAACATAGTCGCTTATGGCTGTCTGCTCACCGTGAGTCATAAGTCTCTCTCTAACAAGAAGACGGGAATTTGATGCCATCTTAACCGTGGACTTACGAACCGTTGAGTCAACACCCTTGATCTGAACCATTTCCATTTCAAGGCTTGAGCCTTCTGCCATTTCTACTTCGGTTACGGGATTGAAAACTCTTTTGCCGTTTCCATCCCCGTCGCCGTAGTGCTTTTCTACATATTTAACGTGGGCACCTTCTTCCAAAAAGAAGCGGTGTATACCGTCGTGGGTAGAATCCTGATCGCCGCAGTTGTGAATTCCGCAACCTGCGATGATTACAACATCGGCATCCTTGCCAACGTGAAAGTCGTTGTAAACGGTTTCCTTGATGCCGCTTTCGCTGATGATTACGGGGATATGAACACTTTCCTTTTTGGTGCCTTCCTTTATATAAATGTCAATACCGCTGACGTCGGTTTTATTAACTATGTCAATGTTAGCGGTGGTGTTTCTCGCCTCCATCTCGCCGTTTGCACGGATGTTGTATGCACCCTCGGGGATTTCGTGAAGGTCGGCAACCTCAAGAAGTATATTTTTCTTTATAGCGTCAAGCATTATTAGCTCCTCCTTCCTCTAAGCGCTCGCAGAAGGAGCGGTCGGCAACCTTTAATATTTCGGAGAGTACCTCGCCGGAGTTGCCGCGTTTTTCAACCTTACCGTCCGCAACAACGATGATTTCATCCGCAATATTAAGTATTCTTTCCTGATGGGAAATGATTAAAATTGTGCCGTCTTTAATGTTCTTTCTCATTCTTTCAAAAACGCCGATTAAGTTTTTAAAGCTCCAAAGGTCAATTCCTGCTTCGGGTTCATCGAAAATGGAAAGCTTTGTGCCACGGGCAAGTACGGATGCAATTTCGATTCTTTTAAGCTCACCGCCCGACAAACTTGCATTTATCTCACGCTTTATATAATCCTTCGCACAAAGTCCCACGGCGGAAAGATATTCGCAGGCGTCGGACACGGAAAGATTACGCTTTGCACAAAGACGCATAAGGTCAAGCACATCAATTCCCTTAAAGCGGACGGGCTGCTGAAAAGCAAAGCTTATTCCCATATTGGCACGCTCGGATATGCTTTTTTCTGTAACATCCACACCGTCAAAGAAAATTTTGCCACTTGTAGACTTTTCGATACCCATAATGAGCTTTGCAAGGGTGGATTTGCCGCCGCCGTTGGGGCCCGTTATTACGGCAAACTTTCCGTCATCTATTGTTAAATTTATGTTGTCAATTATTTTTTTTGTTGCACTGCCGTCGTTTACTTCAAAGGACAGATTTTTAAGTTCGAGCATAGACATTTCCTTTCTCTGGGGTATTACCAAAGGGTATTTTACTATAATTCCCTTTAAGAAAATAAGTATACCATATTATGTAGAATTTTGCAAGTGTTAATCAGTATAAATTCCCGTTTCGATGAAGCAATAGCTTTTGTGCCGCTCGGTTTTTCCTATCTTGAAGGGGTGATAGTCCTCGTAAAAGCTCTGAGGTTCGATTAAATCGGGCTCGCCTGCCACTAAATGGTGGGGACCTAAGAGGTTACGAAGGGAATTTGAAAGGGTTATTTCAATTTCGTTTTCATCCTTCTTTATAAAGGGCGAAAGGTCGGCTTTATCGTAGTTGAAAATAAAATCCTTTGCCTTTTTGCCGTTTACCTTCACCTCGGCTACACTTATGCCCTTCTTTGAAATGGAAAGCGAAAGGGAATTATCTTCCGCATCAAAGGTGTTTTTAACTGTCATCTTACCTGCAAAGAAGGGAAAACCCTGCTGTTCCATGTGAGAAAGGCCAATCTTTTCGGGGAAGCGGGTGAGAATGAAGGGGCCTTTTGTCCTTACGGCATTATTTGGTAGAGACTCATAACCGGATTCGCTCATTACCGCAAAGTCACCGACGATGTAAATTGCTTCCGTTTCCGTGTCAAACTTAATCTTGTTTTTCTCCGCCTCAAATTCCTTTGAACGCTCAATCTGCTCTAATACCTCGTCCGATTGGGTAAGGCGGAATTTTACGGAAATTATGTTTTCGCCCTTTACAATAAAGGGTGCTATGTCAATCAAAGATACCGAGCGGTCAAAAAACGTGTCCTCCGCCTTTTTGGAAATAATTTTCCCGTTTATCTTAATTTCGTCCATTTTATCCGGATCTTCAATTCCCGCAAAGATGTTTTCTGGAAGAAAATCTGTTTTAAAGCGAAAAATAAGCTCTGTAAGAGGCTCTTTTTTGAGGTTAAGTGCCTTTCCCAAAATGTTTAATACGTATTCGTTTTCCGCAATCAATTCCCCGTCAAAGTAACAATCACAATAATCCAAAGTTATTGCATTTGGCGAATGTGCAACTATATCCCAGTTTTTATCTGAAAGTGTCAGCTTTTTTGATGGAATGGGGAGTGTGGGACGGGAAATGTCCTCTTTTTCGATTAAAATTATGCTCTCAAATGGAGCAAAGGTGTAAGTGCCGTCAAAATCAGACAGCGTTCCGTCTGTCAGGGATAATATAAGATTTCCTTTTTTAAATGTATGGCTTACGGTATCGGGGGTGGAGTTTACGAAATAGTGTGCCGTAAAGTCAGTAAAGCGGCGGTAAGTGTATGAGAGGGAGCCTTCTTCTGTTATGTCATTTGCGGGAAGGTCATTGGCACGAACGATTTTTCCGCCCTGATTTTTAAATTTCTCAATTAAAGCTTTTACCTTGGGAAGGTGGAAATCGCCCTTTGGCAGGATGATGGTATGATAGCTTTGCTTTCCTATATGTATAAGACCGTCTTCTACCCTTGCTTCGTTTTCCATAATAAGCTCATCGCCCATATCAAAGGGGATATGCTTGTCTTCCAGAATTTTTATGTTTTCAAGGAAGGAGCCTTGAATTTCGTAAACCTTTTCGTTTTTTGCATTATCAAATTCTGCCCAGCAGGAAACGATGGGGTGAATGAGTAAAACGCCGAAATCGGTTTTGCCCTCGGATAGGATTTTTCCTATTCTTCCCACGGTTTCGGTAAAGATGTGATACTTGTCCCACCAGGGCTGATTGAAATATATCTGCGGGGGATAGTCACGCTTACGAAGTCCCCTCATTGAATAGTGCTGGGTGTGTGGGCAAAGTAGTGTTACGCCACGAACAGCCTGCCATTCGTAAAGAGCTTTGTAGGAGTCAAAATCCATTCCCTGGCCGGATGCTGCATAGGTTTCGGAAATTACCTCTTTGCATCCCGTCTGATGGGCAACGGAGGAAACCTGAAGTGAGGAAAGCACGTGTCCTCCCGGCACCTTCTTTTTGGTTAAAAGGTCGCTTCCAGGGATGTGCATATAGCGGTACTGAGCCATTATGGAGCCGGAGGCTTTTATCTGGCTTGGAAAATCCTCCTCCAAAAGATAGTGGCCGGTAAATATGTAGCCGTATTTTTCGCACCAGTCATAGATTCTCTTGGTATAGTTTTGAGAAAACAGCTTTGCGATAAGACGCCAGTATTGTATTTTTATCTCTTTTGAGTTTTCTCTTTCAAAAAACAGTGCGGGAAGATGTGGTATAAGTGAAAAACCGTATTCTTTTTCAAACTCTTCTGAAAGAATAAGACTAAAAGGAAGGCCGCCTTCACGCATAAGCTGAGGCTCGTCGGTGAAAAAGCCGAGAATTTTGTTTCCGAAACGCTTTCTGTAAGGCTCGTAGGCAAATTCAATAAATTTGTCGGTAACTTCCGGGTCCAAAAGATCGGAATAGTGGGTGTTTTCTTTATAATAAAAGTGAAAGCCGTCAACATTTGCAACGGTGGTATCCGTTTCTTTTTCGCCATCTTCGCATAAGAGTTGTTTCTGGGTATATTTTCTGCCCAGGGACGGCACTTTGCCGTCGGCAAAGCCGGAAGGCCAGCCGTTTTCGTCATAGGCAAAGGGTAAAAGTGAGCAATCATTGGCTTCGGATGCAGCATAACCGATATTAGTAAGCCATTCTTCGCCCATGTATTCATGTTCGAGTCCGCCACGGGCGTGAAGGAAAAATCCGCCGAGACCTTCCTTTTTCATAATTCTTACCTGGCGGCGAGTTTCCTCTTCTGTGAGAAAATCATTAAGGGTCCAGAAGGGGCGGGGACGGTAGGTGTTTTCAACTGTCTCAAAGTCAAATTCCGAAAAGTTCATAAAAAGACATCCTTTCAATCAATACGATTATAAAGGATAAAAAATCTGCTGTCAAGTTGACATTTTTATAAATTTGTATATAATAATAGGGAAGAAATCAAGGGAGGAATTACCATTACTGACTTAATTTTACGTGTATTTGTGGGAGAGGGTGCAAATGAAGGTGAAGGCAGCCGTAAACGCTACGGAAATGTGGCATCTGTCCTCGGCATTTTATGCAATGTGTTTTTATGTATCATAAAGGGTCTGGCAGGCATTTTATCTGGATCCGTTGCAATTATTGCCGATGCGGCAAACAATTTGTCCGATGCGGGAAGTTCGGTGATTTCTTTAATCGGCTTTGCGGTGTCGGATAAGCCTGCAGATGAGGAACACCCTTACGGTCACGCAAGGTTTGAATATTTATCCTGCCTTGCAGTTGCCTTTGTTATTTTCGGAATCGGAATTGCGCTGCTTAAATCATCATTTGAAAAAATAATCAATCCCGAGGCGGTTGAAAAAAGCTTTGTGGTTTTCCTTATTTTAATAATTT
>JAFXHP010000060.1 GCA_017536285.1 Clostridia bacterium | reverse complement strand
TTCTTCGTTTATCATGGCGTTTCCGCCGTATTTAACCACAACGATTTTGCCGTAATACTGCTGAATATAAGGAAGTGCCTGAGTTAATATTTCAGCCCTCTGTGCGTTTGTTACTTTAAGTTCCATAAAAAATCCCCTATCTTTATCAGGTTCTGTAGTCGCCGTTTATTTTAACGTAATCGTATGTAAGGTCGCATCCCCATGCAACAGAATCGGCTTCTCCGTCGTTTAAGTCAACTAAAATGTCGATTTCCTTCTCCAAAAGGATTTCCTTTGCAATTTCTTCGGAAAAGTCAACTCCCGCACCATCCTTGCAAACAAGGATTTTGCCCTTGGGAGAGGAAAAGTGAACATCAACCTTATTCACATCAATATCAGCACCGCTGTAACCCAGAGCACAAAGCACTCTTCCCCAGTTAGCATCTGCACCGAACATTGCCGCCTTTGTGAGGGATGAGCAGATAACGCTCTTTGCAGCAGTCTTTGCAGCATCCTTGGTCTTTGCACCTGTTACGATACACTGAAGAAGCTTTGTTGCACCTTCACCGTCACCTGCAATCATTCTGCAAAGCTGTACGGTTAAAGTATTAAGTGCCTTACAGAAGGTAGCAAAGTCTTCACCATCTTCTGTGATTTCCTTATTTCCTGCCATACCGTTTGCCATAACGGCAACCATATCGTTTGTGGATGTATCACCGTCAATGCTTAACATATTGAAGGTTTCCGTTATATCTCCCGAAAGTGCCTTCTTAAGCATTTCTGAGCTTATTGCAGCATCGGTTGTGATAAACACAAGCATTGTCGCCATGTTGGGGTGAATCATACCGCTTCCCTTTGCGATACCGCCCATCTTACAGGTAACTCCGCCTATACAGAAGCTTACGGCAACTTCCTTTTTAACGGTGTCTGTTGTCATAATACCTTCTGCCGCATCAAGTCCGTCGCACTTAAGATTAGCACAAAGAGAAGGAATTCCTTCCTTTATGGGAGTTATATCAAGCTTCTGACCGATAACGCCGGTGGATGCAACAATTATATCATCCTTATTTATCTTAAGCTCTTCGGCAAGTATTGCACTCATATTTTCTGCAACTTCGATACCGTCTGCGTTACAGGTATTGGCGTTTCCGCTGTTACAGATAACCGCCTGTGCATAACCGTCGGACAAATGCTTTTTCGTTACCGTTAAAGGTGCACCCTTTACAAGATTGGTGGTATAAACAGCCGCAGCAGTTGCTCTTTTCTCACTTACGATTAAAGCAAGGTCTTTTTTTACTTTATTTTTTCTTATTCCGCAATGAATGCCCGACGCCTTAAAACCCTTTGCCGCACAAACGCTGCCTTCAATTAACTTAATTTCACTCATTTTTTCTTCTCCTTATAACTCAAGTGAGCTTTTTTCGTCTTTTCCGATGGCGATATTCATACACTGAATTGCCGCACCTGATGCACCCTTACCTAAATTATCATATCTTGCAACAAGGATTATTCTATCCTCATTTCCGTAAACAGCAACCCTCATAAAGTCCTTACCCGAATATTTAACTGAGGACAAGAAGCCTTCCTCGTCATCCTCAACATATTTCACAATGTCAGAATTGTATTTTTCTTTGTACAGATTTTTTATATCCTCTATTCCGCCCTTTAATAAATCGCTTGCGAAAAGAGGAACCGTCACTTCCATACCGCTGTAAAAATCTCCGACTATCGGGCAGAATACGGGAGCAACGGAAAGTCCTGTTATTTTAACCATTTCCTTAAGGTGCTTATGATTCTGCGAAAGACCGTACTGTCTCGGACCTTTAAGAAGCTGATTTTCCCCCGCTTCATACTCTGCAATCATTTTCTTTCCGCCGCCTGAATATCCCGTCAATGAATGGCAAGAAATATGTGCATCGGGCGATAAAAATCCATTTTCTATCAAAGGATATAAAAGTGCAATAAATCCTCCTGCATGACAGCCCGGAACCGCAATTCTTTTGGAATTTTTAATCTTTTCACGGTGTTCTTCCGAAAGCTCCGGAAAACCGTAGGCAAAATCACTTTCTGTTCTGTGGGCCGTTGATGTATCAATTATAATAACATCATCTCCCGCCAAGGAAACGGACTCTCTTGCCGCATCGTCGGGAAGACACAAAAAGGTTACATCACTTTCGTTAATAGCCTTTTTTCTCGCTTCGGGACTTTTCCTTTCCTCCTCGGGCAAACGGATTAATTCGATATCCTCCATCGCCCCGAGCCTTTCATATATACGAAGGCCCGTTGTTCCTGCAGAGCCGTCTATAAATATTTTAGTTTTTTTGTCGCACATAAATATCACCGCATTTTATCATTTTGCATAATTATAGCATCAGCCATAGGAAAAATCAAGGCTTTTTTACATTATTTTTTAATATTTATGCATTTTACCAATTTCTTTATGCATAATCTTACATTTTTGTTTATTTTTCTTGCATAAAAATAAACTCGCAGAGCGAAAGTGACTTCTCGCTCTGCATTTTTTCGTAATCAGAATGTTATTGTGTGCGTTTTTTCAACTGTTTTTCCGGGTTCTACAAGAATAATTCCCTCACGCTTTGTGATGTCTCCGTCAGAATCTGTACGGTCAATAAAACTGCACCATGGCTCTATGCAAACATAATCGGCATCTTCCTTATGCCAGAGGACAAGATAGTCAATTCCGGGAAAATCTATCTTAATTTCTCTTCCGCCCGTCTTTCTTCGTAAGGTAACACTTCTTGACTTATGGTCTTTTATTACATAAGAATCCGTTCCGAATACGCCACGTGTAAGTGGCAGAGTCCTTCCTTCAAGTTCAATCTTTTTTGTCTCTCCGTTAACAAGTCTTCCGTCCATAACCTGATGCATAAGAAAATCGTCTTCAGGGAACACAATTTCATAATTTTCAATTCCGTCGGGAAGTGCGTAAGCCTCATGACTTCCGAAGGATGCAGGAAGAATTTTTCCATCCCTGTTTTCAACACTGTAGGTTGTAATGACCTTATTGCCCGAAAGCTTATATTCCACACGGAACGAGAAAAGGAATGGATACATTTTCAAGGTTTCATCATTTTCCTTAAGGCAGAATACAACTCTGTCGCCTGCTAGCTCTTCAACCTCGAAAATCGCCCCTTTGGAAAAGCCGTGCTGAGGCATTTCGTACCATTTACCGTCATAATGGTATTTGCCGTCCCTAAGACTTGAGCATATGGGGAAAAGCACAGGCGAATGGTCTTCCCATATAAGTCTTCCGTTATCCTGCCAGAGCTGTTCTTCTCCATTGAACATAAGGCTCTCGCACTGTGCCCCCTTTGAAGTGAACTTCATTTCTATAAATTCATTTTTAATTGTAACTCCTACTGCCATTCTTCCCAAAACCTCCCCAACTTTTTCATGTGATACATAATTTGCAAGCCTGTCAACGCTTGTCTCTTCTTTATTTATAAGTGCAAGGTACTGCCCATGGAAATACCTGAGCAATCCTGCCGCAGGATAAACCATAAGGCTGGTGCCCGCAATTATAAGTAAGTCTGCTTTAGAAATATGAGCTACCGCCTTCGATATCACATCATCCGATAATGCTTCATCGTAGAGCACAACATCCGGTTTTATAATTCCACCGCAGGAGCAGACAGGAACTCCCTTTGATTCTTTTATAAATTTTGCATCGTAAAACTTGTTGCACTCAGTGCAGTAGTTTCTGTGGACACTTCCGTGAAGCTCCAATACATTTACGCTTCCGGCAGCCTGATGAAGTCCGTCAATATTCTGAGTTATTACAGCCTTAAGTTTTCCTGATTTTTCCAATTCGGCAAGCTTTTTATGTGCCTTATTGGGCAGTATATCAAGATCTATCATTTTATTTTTATAAAAGTCAAAAAATTCTTCGGTGTGCTTTTCAAAATAGCCGTGGCTTAAAATCATTTCCGGGGGAACATCGCTCTTTTCGTTATAAAGTCCGTCCTTGCTCCTGAAATCCTTAAGACCGGATTCGGTACTGACACCGGCTCCTCCGAAAAACACTATATAATTACAGCTGTTAATAAGTCTTTGAAACTTGTCCATAGTATCTCCTTATGAAAAAAGCTGCCGTAGCAGCTTTTTTATTACTCTTCGGTGTTTTTATTTTCGTTTTCTGCAGATGCATTTTCATTATTTTCGGCATTTCCGTCCTTGCCGACTCTTCCCCAATAGCGGAATACCAAAGCACCCAGAATGCCCAGCATTGCAATGGCAAGTGCCCATATTTTATTTCTGAAACACATAACCGCTACGGCACCAAGTACAACACAGATTGCATAAATCGCCAAGACTGCCTGCTTCTGACTAAGACCACTGTCTATAAGTCTGTGATGAAGATGTTCCCTGTCCGGCGACATGATGGGACGATGATTTTTTATTCTTCTGAATATCGCAAAGCTGGTATCGAAAATCGGAATTCCGAATGCAATAAAGGGAACTGCAAAGGAAATTATGGCATGAATCTTAAACAATCCCATAACGGATACTACCGCCATTACATAACCTAAAAACGTTGACCCTGTATCCCCCATAAAGATGGATGCCGGATTGAAATTGTATGGCAAAAAGCCAAAGCACGAACCAACCAATGCCGCTGTAACAATTGCGATTCCGTATTCGCCCTGCATAAGAGCAACGCAGAAAACAGAGAATGATGCAATGGCCGAAACCCCGGCAGCCAGGCCGTCAAGTCCGTCAATCAAATTTACCGCATTGGTAAGTCCCACAATCCAGAGTATTGTAATGGGATAAGAAAGCCATCCGAACTCAATACCTGTAATTCCGGTGTATTCAGAAAACGGAAATATTATTCTTTCAATTTTCGCACCCAAAGCTACGGGTATTATCGCCGCAATAATCTGAATCACAAACTTAAACTTAGCAGGAAGATTATACTTATCGTCAAATATTCCTAAAACCACCATTATAACAGCACCTGCTATCATGCCTACGATTTCTGCATCAATCTTTCCGAAAGCAAGAAGTGAAGACAGAAATCCAAGGAATATTGCAAGCCCTCCGATCAGCGGAGTGGGTTCTTTATGCACTCTTCTACCTTCCTTGGGAACATCTATCGCTCCGATTTTAACAGCAATTTTTTTTGCCAGAGGAGTTGTGGCAAAAGCCACCACAAACGAAACCACAAACGAAAGTATTATTTTAACTGTATCTGTCAAAGCGATACCTCCTATCTTGCAACAAAGCCAATCTTTTTATAAACTTTGTCAAGAGTTCTACTTGCCACTCTTCCGGCAATTTCCGCACCGTTTTTATAAACGCTTTCGATATAATCTTTATTTTTTGAAATGTCTTCATATTTTTCTCTTACGGGACGAAGCATTTCAATTACAGCTTCAGCCGTCTTTACCTTAAACTCACCGTATCCGGTATTTGAAAAACGGTTAACTGCATCTTCAATGCTTTCTCCGGTTGCAATGGAGTAAATTGAAAGAAGGTTATTGATTCCGTCCTTGCCTTCTTTATATTCAATTTTAGCATCCGAATCCGTAACTGCACTCTTGAACTTTTTCATAATAACTTCAGGTGCATCAAGAATTCCTATGTTTCCCTTGGGATCGGATTTACTCATTTTGCTTGTGGGATCAGCAAGGCTCATTACCTTTGCTCCAACCTTGGCAATAACAGCCTCGGGAACTTTAAATGTCTCTCCGTATACGCCGTTGAATCTTGCCGCAATGGTCTGTGCAAGCTCTAAATGCTGCTTCTGGTCAATTCCTACCGGCACCTTGTCTGTCTGATACAATAAAATGTCTGCCGCCATCAAAACGGGATATGTGAAAAGACCTGCATTTATATTGTCAGCGTGCTTAGCCGATTTATCCTTAAACTGTGTCATTCTGGAAAGCTCACCCATGTAGGTATAGCAATTAAGCACCCATGCAAGCTGTGCATGCTGAGGCACATGACTCTGAAAATAAATAAGGCTTTTTTCCGGATCAAGTCCGCAGGCAATGTAAAGTGCCAGAAACTCCATACTTCTTGCACGAAGCTCCTTAGGATCCTGCCTTACCGTTATGCAATGCTCGTCCACAACGCAAAAACAGCAATCATATTCCTCCTGCATTTTAAGCCAGTTTTTAACCGCACCGATATATCCGCCAAGGCCCAGCGCACCTGATGGCTGAATGCCTGAAAATACTCTTTGTTTTCTTTCTTCGCTCATAATGAGCCTCCTTTATGTATAAAAGTTCGCATACTTTCTCATTTTAATCTGCATACTCTCATAGTTTACCACAAAAATACAAATTTGTAAAGTATTAATAGTAATTTTCGGGACAAGTTTTTCATATTATTATAACAAAGCATAATGAAAGGATTTATTATGAAAACCGAACTTATATGTGCATCCATCATTTTTTCCGTCATGGTCTTTACGCCATGCCTGTCAGGGTTACCAAAAAAGCCGGAACCAGTTGCTCTGACGGAAGAAATAATATACGAAGAGCCAAGCGTTTCAGTCCTTAACGTATACGACGGAAGCGTATTTACCCTTCCCATGGAAGAGTATCTGCTGGGCGTTGTCCTTGCGGAAATGCCCGCATCATTCCAAGACGAAGCCTTAAAAGCACAAAGCGTTGCGGCAAGAACTTACACCCAAAAGAAGCTTAGCTCCCCCACCCACGAAAATGCAGATATTTGCATGGCTGCCTCCTGCTGTCAGGCCTATATTTTCCCGGACTTATACGAAGGAGATGACGTAAGTCTTGCCAAAGTAAAAAAAGCTGTCGACGAAACAAGAGGCGAAATAATGACGTATAAAGATGAACCCGTTCTGGCCGTTTTTCACTCCATGAGTGCAGGAAAAACCGAAGATGCCGAAAATGTATGGGGCAGTTCCGTCCCCTACTTAAAATCCGCAGAAAGCTTTGGCGAAGAGGAGGTTGACCGTTTTGAATCGACTTTAACCATAAGCTTTACCGAATTTAAAAGCAAGTTGAATTCTATGGGAGCATCCGTAAATTCCCCTTCCGACATAGGAAAAGCAGAACTTACCGATGCCGGATATGTAAAATCTATAACAATAGGTGCTCACAGCTTTAAGGGAAGCGAAATAAGAAGCCTTTTTTCCCTGCGTTCTTCCGCCTTCACCATTTCTGCTGATGAAGAGCTTGTAGCCTTCTCTGTAAAGGGCTACGGCCATGGCGTAGGTATGAGTCAGCACGGTGCAAACATCCTTGCTAAAGAAGGAAAAACCTATGATGAAATATTAAAACATTATTATAATGGTGTTGAAATTGAAACGATAAAATAAAAAAGTGTCGGCAGAGATTCTTCGCTCACTACGTTCACTCAGAATGACAGCTATATTCGTTCAACACTCCTTGTCCTTCTGAGTCCACCTCTCATATATTGTCATTCCGAGTCCGCCTTTCCCCCTTGTCATTCTGAGTCCGCCTTCCCCCCTTGTCATTCTGAGTCCGCCTTCCCCCCTTGTCATTCTGAGTCCGTCTTTCCCGCTCCGTCATTCCTAGTCCGTCTTTCCCCCTTGTCATTCTGAGTCCGAAGGGCGAAGAATCTATTTTTCCCACACATAAAGCCTCCCTGTGGGAGGCTTTATCTTACTTTATTCCCTTCATCCAAAGATACGCAAGGTGCGTCCACTCTGCCGCAGATTCATTTACCCAGCCGGGGTTTCCAACCTCGGTAATTTTTGTTGCAAGTGCCATTCCGTGAGGTGCTTCCCTGAAAATATGAAGCTCAAAAGGCATTTTTGCATCTGCATAAGCCTTTGCAAAGGCAAGGGCGTTATATACGGGCACCGCCTGATCCGTTGATGTATGCAGAATAAATGCAGGAGCGGATTTTTCGTCAACTCTTGTTTCAAGTGAGTATTCCAAAAGCTCTGCTTCCGTGGGCTCCAAGCTTCCCGTAAGGTTCTGGAATGAGCCCTTGTGTGTTGGCACGAGGGCTGAAATTACGGGGTATACTGGGATGATACCGCAGGGCTTGTTAAACCCATAGGGCATATCAATTTCTTTATAGATTTCGTCCATATGCCAGAGTGTTCCGAGGGAAGCACAGAGGTGACCGCCTGCAGAAAAGCCGGTTGCAAAAACTCTGTCGGGGTTAAGTCCGTAAAGGTCGGCATGTTCCTTTATATATTTCATAGCCTTTGATGCTTCGATTAACGGACGGGGAAATTTTGCATTTTCCCCAACCGAATAATGAAGCACGAATGCACAAAGTCCCTTTGCCACAAAGTCAAGAGCAATGGGCTCACCCTCTCTGTCATAGCATACACAGGCATACCCGCCTCCGGGAATTACCAATATTCCGTCACGGACAAAGCCCTGGAGCTTTTCGGGAGCGTAAACCTCTAAATATATGTTTTCATCATTATCGGAAAGTGCTATCTTTTCGTATATCATAAAATCAATCCTTTCCCTGTTTTTATCAAGTATAGCACGGATGGGAAAAATTTGCAAGATAAAATGCCACCCGCCGGGCGGCTTTTGAAGGAATTATTATTTTTCTATTTCAACAAAAAATTCTACGTAGATATAAGCATCTGTATATCCATCTTCTCCACCAAGACATTTTTCTATCAAATATGTAAGTTTTATGTCTTCTTTTTTAAATGTATATACAGTCGTATATCTTAAACCTTCGTTATATTTATCTACAGTTTCACTTTTCTCAAATCCCAATTTTTTCATTTGACCAAAGAACCCATCTCTGTAATAATACTCATCACCACTTAGATTCTTGACTGCAATATACTTATTATTTAGTTTTATCGGCGTAGTTCTTGTGCATCGCATAAACGCTTTTACAATATCCTCTTCTATCTCACTTTTCATTGTATCTATTTCTTCAGAAACTGTTTTATTTTCTTTAGTTATCATAACCGTTTGAGTTTCTCCATTCCAAACAACCTCATAACCAAAATTTTCAGAAATAAACCTAACAGGCACAAATGTTCTTCCGTCCTTTATAATAGGTGCCACATCAGTTTCAATAGCAGTTTTTACTCCATTTTCAATTTTAACAATTTTCTTTTCGCCAATTGTCAATTCAATGGCGTTCTCTCCGCCTTCTGTTCCCTGTGCAATAATTATA
>JAFXHP010000059.1 GCA_017536285.1 Clostridia bacterium | reverse complement strand
GAAGTTTTCCGACATTTCAGCATACTGCGAAAAGGAAAATATCGAGCTCTGGGAATATGTTTTTTCTGTGGAGGGGGAAGAGTTTTACGACTATTTAGCCCATATATGGGAAACAATGAAAAACTCAATAAATAGAGGTCTTGCCGACGAAGGAATATTGCCCGGAGGACTTGATGTCCATAAAAAGGCGAAGACACTTTTCTTAAGTCAGCATATTGATGAAAGCAGTGAAACCAGGGAAAACCGTATGGTTTGTGCCTATGCCTTCGCTGTGGGAGAGCAGAATGCCTCGGGTGAAACAATTGTAACTGCACCCACCTGCGGAGCGGCGGGAGTACTTCCTTCAGTACTTTACTATGAACAGAAAAAGCATCGCTTTTCGGATGATGCTGTAATAAAGGCTCTTGCGACGGCAGGACTTATCGGAAATCTTATAAAAACCAACGCCTCTATTTCGGGTGCGGAATGTGGCTGTCAGGCAGAAATAGGAAGTGCCTGTGCCATGGCAAGTGCAGCCTTGGCATCGCTTTTCTCACTGTCTGTGGATAAAATAGAATATGCTGCAGAAATTGCCATAGAGCACCATTTGGGGCTTACCTGCGATCCTATATGCGGTCTTGTGCAGATTCCCTGCATCGAGCGTAATGCCGTTGCGGCAATGAGAGCAATAAATGCGGTAAATCTTTCGAGTTTTTTATGGAATACAAGAAAAATTTCCTTTGACAAGGTGGTAAAAACCATGAAGGAAACCGGTCTTGATATGCATTCGGCGTACAAGGAAACCTCTGAGGGCGGGCTTGCAAAGATTGATGTGTGAGGAGACATATGACAACTTTTGTTATAATAAGACACGGATTGGGTGTGACAAATAAGGAAAGCAGGTTTACAGGGCAGTGGAAAAGGGATATGTCATCCTTTGGATTTCCGGGCGGTGAAAGCCATAAGGATATGGCGATACGGGCAAAAAAAGCCTTTGATGAAATGGCTAAGGAGAATGGAGGAAAAACAGTCCTTGTTGCAACCTACGGCGGACTTATAAGAAACATTCTTTGTTCATTTACCGATAAAGGTATCGAAGGAATAAAAGATACACCGAGGCTTTTGAATGCTTCCGTTACGGTGATGAAATATGATAAAGGAAAAGCAGAATTTGTTTCTGTGGGAAAAACCGACCATCTTACAGAGAATGCAGATAATATAAAAGGAGAATGATTATGGTTAAAGAATATTTTCCTGACGGGACTAAAATTTCGTCCTGGTTTTACGATACAAAAATCCCATCACTTAATGAGATGGGAAAGGTTTATAAAATTACAGATTACGGAATATTAAACGACGGATGCGTGCATACCGAAAAGCTTCAGAACTTAATTGATACGGCACATTCCGAGGGCGGTGGCGTAATTTATGTACCCGGCGGAATATTTAAAACCGGCGCACTCTTTTTCAAGCAGGGCGTAAATCTCTACATAGAAAAGGGCGGCGTTTTAATGGGAAGCGATGATATATCGGATTATCCGCTTATGGAAACAAGAATCGAGGGCGAAAGCTGTATGTACTATCCTGCATTAATAAATGCAGATAATGTTGACGGATTTGTGATTTCCGGTGAAGGCGTAATTGACGGAAACGGTCTTAAGAGCTGGAAGGCGTTCTGGCAGAGACTTAAGTGGAACCCGAAAGCCACCAACAAGGATGAACAAAGGCCGAGGCTTCTTTACATCTCCAACAGCAAAAATGTGATTATTTCAAATCTTACTCTCCAAAATTCCCATTTTTGGACAACTCATATATATAAGTGTAGTTTTGTTAAGTACTTAAACTTAAGAATTTTCTCGCCCGTAGCACCCGTAAAGGCACCCAGCACCGATGCCATTGATATCGATGTCTGCACCGATGTGTTGGTTAAAAACTGTTATATGGAGGTAAACGATGATTCCGTTGTGTTAAAGGGCGGAAAGGGTCCTTGGGCGGATGAAGCACCCGAAAACGGATCAAATGAACGCATAATAGTTGAGGATTCAAAATACGGCTTCTGCCACGGATGCTTAACCTGCGGCTCGGAATCGGTGCATAACAGAAATATAATTTTAAGAAGAGTTAAAATTGAAAAGGGTAACAACCTTTTGTGGCTTAAAATGCGTCCGGATACTCCTCAGAAGTATGAATATATCAGATTAGAGGATATAGAAGGCAGTGTTTCAAGCTTTATTAACATCAATCCCTGGACACAGTTTTTTGACCTTAAGGGCAGGGAGGATATCCCACTTTCATATGCCGAAAATATTACGATAAAGAATATTGATATAGACTGCAACATTTACTTCAATGTAAAGGGCGACGAAAGCCAGTATCACCTTTCGGACTTTACCTTTGAAAATATAAAGGTGAGAGCAAAGGAAGACAGATTTACGGAAGGCGTTGTTAAAAATATGAAATGCATTGATGTAAATGTGGAATTAAAATAAATAAATCGCTGAGGCATTGCCTCAGCGATTTATTTATTTTCCGCTTTTTAATCTGAACTTAAGCTTTCCGATTACGTTTTCTATGGGAACCGGACCTATGACACGGCTGTCTGTAGAGTGATTGCGGTTATCTCCCATAACCCAGATATAGCCTTCGGGGACTTCGATTTCGCTTCCTGAATATACCGGGTCTTCATCGGGATTTACATAGGTTTCTTCAAGAAGAATTCCGTTTCTGTAAAGTTTTCCGTCTTCCATTTTAATGGTGTCACCGGGAAGGCCTATTACACGCTTAACCCAGTATATATCATCTGTGGAAGGTTTCAAAAGCGATGTTATCACGTTGTATTTCAGTATGTCGGTAAAATCATCCGAAAGAGATCTTACACGCTGACTTCTGCTGTCGATAACAATGACGTCTTCGTAGTCGGGGCAGGCATTGGTTAAATTGCCAATCTTTGAGATTACATATAAATCACCATGATGCAGTGTGGGAACCATTGAAGAACCTTGCACCCTGGTAATCTGGAACACAAAAACATTCAATAAGGAAGCAATAATGAATGCGGCGGCAATGTATAAAAGCCAGCTTCCGATTTCTTTTAAGATTTTCACTTAAAACAAGTCCTTTCTTAATGGGTTACTAATTATTATAGTACATAGTTTCCGCTTAGTCAATAAAAATTAAGTAACTTTTTGTCCGAAAATTTTAATTATTTTATGACATGGTATGACATGATTTGCATCCGTTTGACTGTATAATTAAGCAAAAGAGGGTGGTTGTTTGACTTTGTATATAGACAGCTTCTTTTTCATCAATTTTCTTTTTGATTTTCTTATTCTCTTTATAACGGCATATCTTGGCGGAATAAAAATCTGTTTTGGGAGACTTATTCTTTCATCAGTTATCGGAAGTATTGCTTCCTGTATGGCGGTGCTTTTCGGCTTTGTGACGTCATTTTTCTTAAAAGCCGTAGTTATTGCTTTAATGAGCCTTGTTGCCTTTGGGTTTTCGTCCTTTAAGATATATTTAAGGCAGAGCGTATTGCTGTTTACGGGATTTTTCATTCAGGGAGGTGCTGCCGGTCTTTTGTCACTTTACGGAAAGGGAGATGTTTACAGCGGCATTTATCATGTGGACTTTCCGCTTATCGGGTTTCTTTTTCTGATAGTTATGGGGTTAAGTGCTACGTTTATTATTTCAGCAGGCATAAAAGAAAGAAGAGGGAAAATATTTGCGGCGGTGGAAATTTACAAAAACGGTGAGCGTTTTAAGCTTAAAGCACTCTATGATAGCGGAAATCTTTGTACCGATGTTTTGACTAATCTGCCCGTTATAGTGGCAGAAAATATATTTCCGGGAGTGCAAACTCGGGAGAATGTATTTACAACGGCGTCGGGAATCGGAGAAATGGGGATTTTTTATCCTGATTATGTAAGGGTAAATATAAAAGGAGAAACCTATGAAGGAAAAGATATAGCAATCGGTGTTGTAAATGAAAGGCTTTCGTCTGACCGCAGGTTTAATGCATTAATTGGAGGGATTTGTTTTGACAGACTTATTAAAGAAATTAATTCATCTTCTGGCTGTATTAAGGGGAGAAGAAGGAGTTTATTACATAGGGACGGCACATCCGCTCCCACCGCCCCTGGACATACAAGAGGAGGAAAAACTTTTAAGGGAGCTTAAAGACGGAAACGAAAAAGCAAAGGAGGAACTTATCGAAAGAAACTTAAGACTTGTAATTTATATTGCAAGAAAATTTGAAAACACGGGAGTTGGAACAGAGGATTTGGTATCCATTGGTTCAATCGGACTTATCAAAGCCATAAATACATTTGATACGGATAAAAATATTAAGCTTGCAACCTATGCATCCAGATGTATAGAAAATGAAATTTTAATGTATCTTCGTAAAACCGGAAATCAAAGAACAGAAATTTCTCTGGATGAGCCGCTTAATACAGACTGGGATGGAAACGATTTGCTTTTATCCGAACTTCTGGGTACAGATGAGGATGTGGTGAACAGAAATATTGAAACAAAAACAGAGCATAAAATGCTTCTGGATGCTGTGGGAAGACTTGGGAAAAGAGAAAGGATAATAATGAATTTGAGGTTCGGGCTTGACGGTTCTAATGAGAAAACTCAAAAAGAAGTGGCAGATTTGCTGGGAATATCGCAAAGCTATATATCGAGATTGGAAAAGAGAATTTTGGAAAAGCTTAAAAAGGAAATTATAAAATTAAGCTGAAAGGAATTTTTATGTATATAAATAAAGTGGAACTTTCGGGAGTTAACACATCAAAGCTTCCGGTTTTGACGAAAAAGGAAAAGGAAGAGCTTCTTTTAAGAATCAAAGAAGGAGACGGCCAGGCCCGGGAAAAATTTATAGGCGGAAATTTAAAGCTTGTCCTGAGCGTTATGCAACGCTTTTCATCCCGCGGAGAAAACCCGGATGATTTATTCCAGGTGGGTTGCATAGGGCTGATAAAGGCAATTGATAATTTTGACATTACACAAAACGTACAGTTCAGTACGTACGCAGTGCCGATGAATGTATAAAGGCATGAAAAACGCATAGCTCAAAGAAAGGTTTGAAGCTATGCGTTATTTTTTTATGTTTAATTTTTTAAGGAGATTTTTTAATGCTCGTTTCGGAAGGAGAAAACGATTTTTTGCCTTTTTTTCTTTAATCATTTTCTCGGTATAGCGAGAATATTCTTCGCATTCGGAGAAGGTTATTTCAATATCGTCTCTTATCATTCCTGATGCCACAGCAATCATATGTTGCCTTAAAATACCTTTTTCAAGAACAGTCTGATTGTCTCCGCACATCGTATAAGCATTACGTTCTTTTCTTATAACTCTGTGAAGAACGAATTTGCCGTCATCTCTTTTATATAAAATTATATCTCCGGCTTTTACCTCATCGGGTAACGGGGAAAGAATAACTGAATCGTATCCTTCACGGATAAGAGGAAGCATGCTTGTTCCCCTGGGCATCATTGGAAAGGTATAGCCATTTTCAAGGGTTTCCCTTATCAATGGCTCTAAGTCCTTCATGGAAAAGCTGATGCCCATTTTAATTCTCCAAAGCACCGATGGAAGAAAGGGTGCTTATAAATTTGGTTATATCGGCATTTGCTGTTGCTTCATCAACATCATATTCATCAAGGAAAGCATCAAGGATTTCTTCTTTGCCCTTGCCTTCCGAGATGAGGTTAAATAAAAAAACACCTGTTTCGTTTAATGTAATGATTTTATTTTTAAGGTGTGGGTTAAGAAACATTAAAATGTTTTCTCCGGCAATTTCCTTTAATATAAAGCCTGATTTGATTTTCATTTTTATCATCCTTTCTTATTCATTGTCCGCTCGGCAATGATTGCGGCTTCATCTGATATATTGCATGAAAGTCTGTATGCAGGAATATGATTTAAAAAACTGTCAAGTAGAGTGAACAGTTTTTCGGTGGCTTCTTTTTCTTCAGGTATATACAACTGGTCAAATATTTTTAAGAGAACCTCTTTGCTGCTTATGGGACAGATAATGTTTTTTTGGGATCTTTCAATAAAGCAAAGGGCACCGACCTTTGCACGGGCGTTTTTATTATAGCCTTCTTTTCCGCACCAGGGAGTGCCGTATACATAAAACTCCCCGTCAATAAGTCTGAAAATGGGTTTATCCCCGTTTATTATAAAAGAGCCGGGGAAGTTTTTGAGCCACAGCATCGAATGGGTGGTTTTTCCCGTTCCGCTTTTAGCGGTAAAGACGTAGGCAACACCTTGATGAACCACCACGGAAGAATGCATCATAAAGGCGTTATATGAAATAACCAGCGAACAGATTTTTCTGTAAAGACAAAGGGATTCGTGATAAGGAACAGGGAAGGCGGGTTCCTTCTTTGCGGCAAGAAGGAGATCATCTTCTGTAACCTCAACGGTGAAGTCGGCTTCATCTTCGGTCGTTACTACATAATCCTTTATAAGGTCAAGGGTGCATTTATACTTTATTTTTATATCGAACAACAAGTCGCAAAGCTTAAGCTTAAGCATTTTACACCCTCCTTACATATATATTTATTTCAGTATAACACGAATTTTTGATATATTCAAGATATTTTTGCAAAGAGGAATTTGCAATGACAAAAAAGTGCTGTTTTTGTGCATGAAAATATATTGTAATAGCAAAAAAATGGTGGTATAATTTAAAAAAGGAGTGATTTGTGTGATAAAGGTACTCATATGGAACGAATTTAAGCATGAAAAGAAAAGTGATTTGGTTAAGGCAATTTATCCCGACGGTATGCATAGGGCAATAGGCGAAGCTCTTAAGTGCGATGATATAGAAGTGAGATATGCAACTCTGGAAGAGAAAAACTGCGGAATAACAGATGAGATTTTAGCGGATACCGATGTAATTATATGGTGGGGACATATGGCGCATAACGAAGTGCCTGATGAAATTGCAAAAAAGGTGCAGTCAGCCGTGCTTTCAGGTATGGGTGCAATATTCCTTCATTCTGCACACCATTCAAAGCCCTTCCGCCTTCTTATGGGGACAACCTGCAACCTTTGCTGGAGAGAGGACGGAGATATGGAAAGAGTGTGGGTTGTAAAGCCGAGTCACCCAATCGTTTCCGGAATCGACCGTTATTTCGAGCTTCCGAGCGAGGAAACCTATGCAGAACCCTTTGACATTCCCGAGCCTGAAGAAACCATTCTTATCGGAAGCTATGAGGGAAGCGAGGTTTTCCGTTCGGGTGTAACCTACAAGAGAGGCAACGGAAAAATATTCTATTTCCAGCCGGGCCACGAAACCTTTCCCACATTTTACAATGAAAGCGTAAAGACAATAATAAAAAATGCGGTTTACTGGGTAAAGAGCGATTACAGAAAGGCGATTCCCTGCCCTAAAATTACTAAGATTGAAAAATAATATAAAGGGCTGTGACGAAAGTTGCAGCCCTTTCGGAGATTTTTATGAACGAGATTTACGATGAAGGAAAAGCGAAAATAGACGGCTTTGAAATTCCCGTACAATGCATTGTGATGACGGCAGGAAAGGGAGATAGATTTAGCCTTAAGCATTACCACGAATATGTGGAGCTTTTATACGGGCTTTCTGAATGCGATATACGAGTGTGGGCAGAAGGGAAGCTGCACATGGTAAAAACAGGGGATTTATGTATAATAAATTCGGGAACGGCACACGCCGTAAGGTCTGAAGTTGCAAAAAGCACATACCTTGTAATTAAGTTTGAACCGGGGATTTTGTATGCTGCGGAGCAGTCGGTTTTCGAGGTTAAATATCTTTTCCCCTTTGTGGAGAACAATGAAAATTTCCGCAGAGTTTTTACGGAGTCGGAGCTTTCGGGAACTGAAATTCCGCACCTTATGGATGATATTATCAGGGAATGGACGGCTAAGGACTATGGCTATGAAATTGCGGTACGTTCATCGGTAATAAGAGCTGCACTTTATCTTATGAGAAAATGGCATTCGGAAAAAGCAGATTTAGCTGTATATGAGAATTCCGATGGGGTGAAGTACATAAAAAGGGCGATGGAGTATGCAAGAGGCTCATACCTCACGGCAAACACCAATGAAGCCGCCGATATCTGCGGTTTAAGCTACGGGTATTTTTCAAGGCTTTTTAAGAGAATTGCGGGTAAAAGCTTTACGGAATATGTAAATTCAATTAAAATAAACGAAGCTAAAAAAATGCTGGCAACGGAAAATAAAAGCGTAACCGATGTTGCCATGACTCTTGGCTTTTCTTCCGTAAGCTATTTTGCAAGACAGTTTAAGAAGGAAACGGGCATAGCGCCCCATAAGTTTAAGAAAGAATTGTAAAGGAGATGTAAAAAATTCCGGATTGCAAAAAGGCTGATAAATTAATAATCCGGGCATTTTGCACGTGGAGAAAATAAGTTGACAAGGTTATAGGTCTGTGTTATATTTTACTTAAAGAAAAAACCTGAAAGGATTTGATATTATGGAAACACGTTGGCTCTATACTACAAGTCAAGACTTTCCCGAACTTTGCGAAAAATCGGCAAAAACCTGTGTTATACCTATGGGATGCATTGAAAAACACGGCGTACATCTGCCTCTCGGAATAGACATCCTTCAGGCAAACAGAATTGCATATATGGCATCGCAACTTGAAACGGTATGCGTGTTTGCTGATTTTACCTTTGGAGATGTACCGGGAAAAGTTCCCTACACCGCACCTCCGGGAAATATAACCTTGCCTCTTGAAACGCAGATGCTTTTGCTTGAACAGCTCTGCCTTCAGATAAGGGACAGCGGTTTTGAAAAGATACTTGTATTAAACGGTCACGGCGGAAACAATTCCTGGCTTACATCCTTTTCGAGAAATCTTGTGAACAGAGGCTATGATTTCACTTTTGCCTTTGCTCATGTGACACTTCCCGCACCTCATAAAATGGCAGAAATTCTGTTAAGAGAAGGCAGCGGTGCTATCCCCGAGCTTATAAAGGAAGATGAAGAATTTTTAATTAAATGCCACGAGGAAAATCTTTTCGGCGGTCACGGTTGTCTTGGTGAAACTGCTTTTATGATGGGAATTGACCCTGATGCCGTAAAGCTTGACAGATTAAATGAGGTGAGCGGCGAATATCTTCATAAAACAGACCACTTGTCAAGGGCAGGAATTAACTTTGAAGCCTGGATGCTTAATTTCCCCAATGCTCTTTCTTCGGGAAGCTATGAAAGCTGTAACGAGAGAATCGGAAAGGCGGCACTTCGCATAGAGGCAGAGCGTGTGGCAAATATATATAAGGTATATAAAGAAGACACAGTTTTACCCGAATTTAACAAAACGAGAGTCTGGTAATGGTTTTTGCAGGTGAGTATTGAAAGTAAACACTTGACAAAATTAAAAAAATGTATTATAATATCACCGATTATGAATATCAAAGACTTTGACGAAGACAGTAGCTTTCGGTAAAAGCCACGGTAAATTTAATTTACCTAAGAGCGAGTCGGGGATGGTGTAAGCCCGATGGTAAGTAACCGATTTTGCGAAAATCACTTCCGAGTTGCGCTCCGAAAAAAG
>JAFXHP010000058.1 GCA_017536285.1 Clostridia bacterium | reverse complement strand
ATAAAGGTTATGAACGACGATGCTACAATGAACTCATATGCAGGAAAATATGAGGGAATGGACCGTTATGAATGCCGTAAGGCTATGATAAAAGACCTTACCGATATGGGTCTTCTTGTAAAGACTGAAGAGCATTCTCATAACGTAGGTCAGTGCTACCGCTGCGGAACAACAATCGAGCCCATCGTATCCGATCAGTGGTTTGTTAAGATGCAGCCCCTTGCAGAAGCAGCTATCAAAGCTGTAGACAGCAAGGAAACAGAATTCGTTCCGGACCGTTTTTCAAAGACATATATGAACTGGATGGAAAACGTATACGACTGGTGTATTTCACGTCAGCTCTGGTGGGGACACAGAATTCCTGCATTTTATTGTGATTCCTGCGGCGAAATGACAGTATCCAAAGAGGATATTACAGTGTGTCCCAAGTGCGGAAAGCCCGTACGCCAGGAGGAGGACGTTCTGGATACATGGTTCTCTTCTGCACTATGGCCTTTCTCAACACTTGGCTGGCCCGAAAAGACAAAGGATCTTGATTATTTCTATCCCACAAGCACCCTTGTAACAGGCTATGACATTATCTTCTTCTGGGTATCCAGAATGATATTCTCCGCCTGTGAGCATACAGGAAAAGCACCCTTCAAGCACGTATTTATCCACGGCTTGGTTCGTGACGGTAACGGCGAAAAAATGTCAAAATCAAAGGGAAACGGTGTTGATCCCCTTCAGATTATTGATATGTACGGTGCAGATGCACTCCGATTTACTCTTGTAACAGGTGTTGCACCCGGTAACGATATGAGATTCCCCGTAACCTATGACCCCCCGGTTGAAAAGGGTAAAAACCCCAATCCTGAGGTAAACAAGATTGTAGGAGCACCCGGAGTTGAGGCAAGCCGTAACTTTGCAAATAAGCTTTGGAACGCAGCACGTTTCGTTCTTATGAATCTCGAAACAGATGACTACACACTTCCTTCAGAGGATGAACTTTGTGCAGAGGATAAATGGATTGTAAGCCGCCTTAACACTCTTATCGGCGAAGTTACAAGAAGTCTTGAAAAGTTTGACATCGGTATTGCAATTTCTGCAATTTACAGCTTTGTATGGGATTGGTACTGTGACTGGTATATTGAACTTGTAAAGCCGAGACTTTACAATAAGGATAATCCCACTAAGCTTGCCGCACAGAGAACCCTTGCTTATGTATTAATTAATGCATTAAAGCTTTTACATCCTGTTATGCCCTTCGTAACAGAAGAAATTTACACCGCACTTTACGGTGAGGATGAAAGCATTATGGTATCTAAATGGCCCGAATATTCAGACAAGCTTACCTTCAGCGAAGACTTTGCCGAGACCGAGCTTGTTATAGGAGCAATTCGTGCTGCAAGAAACCTTCGCACTGAAATGAATGTACCTCCTTCAAAGAAGGCAAAGCTCATCATCGTTTCCGAAAACGATGTGCCTTTCAGAAAGGGACAGGCGTTCTTTGAGAAGCTTGCATCTGCCTCTGAGGTTGAGTATTTAAATAACGAAGACGGTATTTCCGGTAACACAGTAAGCCAGGTAACAGAGGGTGCTAAAATTATCATTCCTCTTGACGAGCTTGTTGACAGAGAAAAGGAACTTGAACGCTTAAACGGCGAAAAGGAAAGACTTCTTTCCGAAATTGCCCGTGTTGAAAAGCTTCTTTCAAATCAGGGTTATATCGCAAAGGCTCCCGCCGCTTTGGTTGAAAAGGAAAGAGCAAAGGGCGAAAGCTTTAAGAAGATGCTTACAGACGTTGAAGAGAGCATAAAGAAATATCAGTAATAAAAATCGGGCTTTCACAAGAAAGCCCGATTTTTGAAAGGATTTGTAATTATGGATAAAAACGAGGCACTTTCTTTCATTCACGGCACACTTAAATTCGGCTCTGTTTTAGGGCTTTCTTCTATAAAAAATCTTATGAAATACCTTGGTAATCCGCAAAAGGGAATGAAATTCATCCATGTTGCAGGCACAAACGGCAAGGGCTCGGTATGCTCCATGCTTTCAGAAATGCTTATAAGTGCAGGATATAATACGGGGCTTTATACATCGCCGGCACTTGTGAATTTCAATGAAAGAATAAGGCTTAACGGAGAAGAAATTTCAGATGGAGACCTTGCATTTTGCACCGAAAAGGTAAAAGAAGCCTGCAGAAAAATGGAAGAGGGAGGCATGTCGCATCCAACCGAATTTGAAATAGTAACAGCCATTGCCTTTTTATATTATAAAATGAAAAAGGCTGACATTGTGGTGCTTGAGGTTGGAATGGGCGGAAGGCTGGATGCCACCAATATCATTGAAAATCCTCTTGTTACGGTAATTACTTCCATAAGTCTGGACCATACGGATAGATTAGGAGGCACAATTTCTGAAATTGCAGGAGAAAAATGCGGAATAATAAAAAAAGGTGCCGTAACCGTTACAAGTGCTTATCAGCATCCGGAAGCACTTTCCGTCATAGAAAAAACAGCGGAAAATTTAATCGTTGCAAAAAAACCTCAGCTTAAGAATGAAACCTTATCGGGACTTACCTTTGACTATGCGAATATGGAAAACCTCTTTTTGTCACTTACCGGAATCCATCAGCTTGAGAATGCTTCAATTGCGATAGCTGTTGCAAAGGTGATAGGGCTTTTTGATGAGGATATAAGAAATGGTCTTAAAAATGTAACTCATCCTGCCAGAATGGAAGTGATAAGGGAAAATCCTCCTGTAATACTTGACGGAGCACATAACCCTTCTGCAATGGGGCATCTTAAGGAAAATGTGAGAAAATTCCTTAAAGGCTATAAAAGAAATCTTATCATCGGAATGCTTCGTGACAAAGATTATGAAGAGTGTGCATCTTTAATAGGAAGCGAATTTGACAGAATAATAACCGTTGACGTGCCGGGAAGCCGTGCACTCCCGAAGGAGGAACTTGCCGAAGTTTTGAAAAAATACTGCAATGATGTAACGTCCATGCCGCTATCGGAGGCAGTTTCAGAAATAAACGAAAAGGAAGCCTTTGTAATTGCAGGCTCCCTTTACATGGCAGGGGAATTTAAGAAACTTTTATAATCATTCTATATCATAAAGAGCGTTTATAATTGTGAAAAGGGTAGGGAAGGAATTCATCAGGTTCCATATTCCTATTCCTGAAAGTCCTTTTTCCGATACAAGGTCAAGCTTTGCAAGTATGCTTCTTGCGTCTTCAAACCAAACTTCATGGTTTCTGCCTGAAGAATCTGTATAATTAAAATATGGGGATGCGGAAGTTTCGTTGAAACGTATGGGAACGCCGTAGCGTCTGGCAATATTTATTGCGGCAACGTTTGATATTGCTCTTGCACGGCTTTCGCCTGACACATAGGGAAGAGTCCAGTCGTAGCCGTAGTTGGGAACTCCCATCCATATTTTGTTTTGCGGAATTTCTGAAAGGGCGTAGTTAACCACCTCTCTGACACGATTTATGGGTGCAACAGCTAAAGGCGGACCGTAGGTATATCCCCATTCATAGGTCATTAAAAATACCTTGTTGGCATTATAGCCGAGTAAGCGATAGTCATGTCCTTCGTATAAAACTCCCGCCTGATCGGCTCTTGTTTTCGGGGCGACAGCAACGACGGTTATTTTATCAGGATTGAAAATGCCTGAAAGCTCTCCTAAAAGATTTGCATATGCCGATGCGTTTCTGCCGTATATATATTCAAAGTCCATGTCCACTCCGTCATAGGAGAGGTTTGCTGCCGTGGCAGAAATTTCTTTCAAAAGAGCATTTTTTGAACTGATGCTGTTTAATATGGCATCGGAAGCTTCCGAGGAAAAACCACCAGACGGAGATAAGGTGGAAACGGAAAGCAGAGTTTTGACTTTGGCACTTTCGGCAGAAGCTATCAAATCGGAGTCATCAATTGAAATTAAACTGCCGTCGCCTGTTGCTTCATAGGTAAATGGCGTTAAATAGGTAAGATATGCAAGTGCATAATTTAATGTGTCTTTCGAAATGGAAGGATAGGCATATCCGTTTACGGAAAGGCGGCCTCTTTTTTTATCAGTAAAGGATATTACGAGATTTTTTCCCACCGGAAGATATTCTGAACCGATTAAGGAAGGATTGTTTCTGAGTAGCTCCTTTTCCGTGATGCCGAATGAGCGGCTGACCGAATATAAACTGTCACCTTCCCTTACGGTATACTCTTTTTCCGGAGTCAATATTATAAGGCTTTGTCCTTCGGTAATCATATAAGGCGGCATAATGCCGTTTTGCTCTGCTAAAAAAAGATAGTTTATACCGTATGTATTGGCGATTGAGTAAAGGCTTTCGCCCCGGGATACAGTGTGAATAATCAAGCTGACACATCCTTTATATAAAATTAGCTTAGAGTCATAGTATAAAACCATTTTATGAGAAAGGGGAATTTAAGTGACTGTGTTTTTTGAAAAACCGCTTCTGCCGGACGCAGATGCTAACATTTACATAACTTCGGCAGATATTGAAAATGCCGTAAAACCCTTTTTTTCTCCTTTGCTTGAAGAGGCTATAAGAAAACATTCAGATCTTACGATCTGTCATCTTGGCGGAAAAAGATTTGTAACAGCTTTGGGGACGGGTGAATATTATAAAAAGAAGATACCAAATGCCGAAATCATTGAAGGAATAACTGAAGTCAAAAGTCCTTATCCGCATGATGCGGCATACTGTGCGGCGGTTTTCGGAAAGTTTGCCGTGGCAAACGAAAAAGTTACGGATCCGCATCTTCTTTCAATTTTAAAGGAAGAATTCACATTTGTAAATGTCTCTCAGGGATATGCTAAATGTAATATATGCCCTATAAGGGAAAACGCGGTAATCACCGAAGATGAGGGGATTTATAGGAAACTGTCTGATTATGTGGATGTTCTTTTAATAAAAAAGGGAAATATATCCCTTCCGCCATATGAATACGGATTTTTTGGCGGAAGTACCGGCATGATAGGAAAGGATAAGCTTTTTGTTAACGGAAATATAAAAACTCTTGAAGATGCGGATAAAATTTACACTTTTTTAGAAAAATACTCTGTAACGGCAATTGAAAGAGAAGGAAAAATTTCAGATGTGGGATCAGTAATAGCCATCATGTAGGCTTAAGAAAGGAAGTTTTTCTTGGCACTTAAAATAATCAATCTTCCAAAAGGTGCAAAAAGTGTATTAAAGGATATAATAAAAAGCGACGGAACAGTAAGAAACAAGAGTGAAGCCATTTTTGTACTTTCGGATTATCTTATTTTATCGGAGGAGCCTTCAGCTGTATATGATATAGCGGAGTTTGTGGCCGGAAATGAGGCAGGAATTTCAGGAAAAATTGCAAAGCGTGCTTTTTCGATAATGGCAGAGGATAAGGATTTCTCTCTTATCGAAAGAAGAAAGGCAATTATGGAAAGCCTGGCAGAATGTGCAAATGAAACTGAAGAACTGAACTTTGAAGGCTTTTTAACTTTCCGTACGGAAAAATACATCCGTCTTTTATACGGGGCGGTGTATAAGGCGGCAGAGGAAGTTTTTTTAGAGCGGGAATATAAGGAATTGACAGGTCTTTTAAGGGAGTCTGTAAGAGAAACAAGATCTCTTGTCAAAGAAGCACATATCTACGGATGCTTCATTTTTGACGAAAACGGAAAAGAAATAACGGCAGAAAAGGGACTTTATTTAGTAAAGCCTGACAGAATGTTTGAAAGGCTTTTAATTCTTGCCCCTGAAAGAATATATATCCATTATCCGCCGGATGCGGAGATGCTTTCGGCGATAGAGGAAGTTTTCAGTCCTAACGTAATTTATATAAACTAAGGAAAAGGTGAAGTTATGAAAACAGTGCTTTGTGCCGTAAATTCGGCGTATATCCATAAAAATCTTGCGGTGTTAAAGCTTTCGAAATATATTGGAGATAAGGTCAAAGTCAGGGAATTTAACGTGAATTCTCCAAGGGATTTTATATATAATGAACTTTTAACGGAAAAAGCGGAAGTTTATTGCTTTTCCACTTACATATGGAATATTGAATGTATAAAAGCAATATCTGAAAGACTTAAAAAGGCAACCGGAGCAGCAATTGTTTTTGGCGGACCCGAAGCAGGAGGAGACGCAGAGGGACTTATACAAAGTTTCCCTTATATTGATTATGTGATAAAGGGTGAGGGTGAACTTGCCTTAGAACATCTTATTGCTGTGCTTGAAAAGGGCGAAAAGCCAACTCTTCCCGGAATATATGATAAAACCGGTGGAAGCGGAATAGCCCCTGTATTGAAAGACGTGCCTTTTTCATACGATGAAGCTGACATTTCAGTTAATGCAGGAAAGATCTTTTATTATGAAAGTTCCAGAGGCTGCTTTAATAAGTGTGCATACTGTGTATCGGGAAAGGAAGATGTATGCCTTTATGATGAAGAAAAAGTAAAGGCAGAGCTTTCTCACATGGCATCGTTTAATCTTCCTTTAATAAAGCTTGTGGACAGAAGCTTTAATGCCTACGGTAAAAGAAGTGAAAGAATGCTTCGATTTTTATCGGAGGAAACGGGCGATACTTGCTTTCATCTGGAGGTTGCACCTGACCTCTTTAATGAAGAAATGCTTGATATTATAAAAAATGCAAAAAAAGGAAAATTCCAGTTCGAAGCAGGAATTCAGTCATTGAACGAAGAAACATTATCGGCCATAGGAAGAATATGTAATAATGAAAAAGCACTTTCCAATCTTAAAAAAATAATATCTTACGGGAATGTAAATGTTCACACAGATATTATTGCAGGACTTCCCGTGGAAGATATGGAAAGCTTTATAAAAACCTTTAACGGTGTTTATGCCCTTAAGGCAAAAAGGATGGACGTTGGCTTTTTAAAGGTGCTTAAAGGAACTGTTATGGAAGAAATTGCCGAAAATTACGGTATTGTTTATGAAAGCGTACCGCCATATGAGGTAGTAAAAACGGATGCAATGACAGCGTTTGACTTATCTGAAATAAAAAAAGCACACCGTGCCCTTGACAGAATTTATAACAGCGGAGCTTTCAAAAACACCGTTTCGTCCCTTGAAAAAAATTACAATTCTTTCTTTGAAATGTATAAAACATTGGGTGGTATAATAGAGGAAGGAATGAGCCTGTCAAAAGTATTTTCAGTGCTTCTTTATAATTTTCCGCATCTTAAAAAACCGCTCATTATGGACTTTATGCTATCGGGAGAAAAGAAAGTGCCTTTTGGATTTGATAATATATATATTGATAAGTTTTCGGAAAAGTGCATTTCGTTCCTTTCGGAAAATTGCGAATGCTACTTCCCCTATCTTTCACACCTTCATCCGGGTGCGGCTTTTAAGAAGCTTAAGTTTTATGCCTTCAAAGAAGGCATCTTCGTATCAGACAGAGAAAAAAGCCTTGTTTACGATATAACTGATAAAATAAATTGCTAAATTTTACATGATTAAAAAAGCCTCCTTTCGCACAAATTATTACTGTACAACGAAGCAGGAGGTGAAAAACATGACAAGAAATAAGAAGCTTGTACCTGAAGCAAAGGCTGCTCTTGATAAGTTCAAGATGGAATGTGCTTCTGAGGTTGGCGTAAACCTTAAGAACGGTTACAACGGCGATCTTACCGCTAAGGAAAACGGCAGCGTAGGCGGACAGATGGTTAATGACATATGTCCCGTACGAACAATGGAATTCTCCCGCAAATGCCGTACAGTCAAGGGCTATGAAACAAGGGTTATATATGATTTCAGGATTGTGGTGTAGAGCCTGTGCGGATAGATTTTTAATATTACAAAATTTAGTCAAGTATAAATTACTCATTTATACTTGACTAA
The DNA here is from genome assembly GCA_017536285.1 of Clostridia bacterium. The sequence continues at coordinate 3 of JAFXHP010000058.1, read as the reverse complement.
ATT
>JAFXHP010000057.1 GCA_017536285.1 Clostridia bacterium | reverse complement strand
GCTAGGTGCAAATGTGGATATAACGGATATTCCGGGATATGCTCCGCTTACAAACGATAACGGGCTTATTGAAATTACGAAAGAAGCGGCAGGAAAAATACTGCCCGAATATACATTCACCATCAATGAAGGGATAAGCTCGGGAAGCACAGATATGGGCGACCTTTGCTGCATTATGCCCGTAGTTCACCCTTATGCAGGCGGTGCGAAGGGAACAGCGCACGGAAGCGATTATTATATAGTCGACCCGGAAGCAGCCTGCGTTGCATCGGCAAAAATGCAGATGGCAATGCTTTATATTCTTCTTTCAGACGAGGCAAAGCGTGCAAAAGAAATAATTAAAAACTATAAGCCGTTATTTGCTTCTAAGGAAGAATATTTTGCTTATGTTGACTCCTTAAATAAAGCAGGAGACAGAATAAAGTACGGCGAAAGCGGAGAAGTGATAGTTGATACACTGTAAAATGAACTTGCAAAGAATAGAATTTTGTGGTAAAATATAATTCGATTTTTCAGAGTAAGCTTTTTGGAGGCAAATATGAAAAAGATACAAAGTAACTGGATAAAAATGCTCCTGCTTGGTGCATTCCTTATTTTGTTTTACAGGGTTACTGAGAACTACAAAGGAAGCCTTGATTGGATAGGTGATTTTATAGGAGTATTTACACCCTGCATAATAGGGGTGGTTATAGCCTTCTTTCTGTGGAAACCGGCAGAAAAGCTGGAAGTGCTTATAGGAAAAGCGAAATGGAATTTTTTAAGAAGCCATAAAAAGGCGGTATCAATTTTAAGTATTTATCTTATTATTGTCATCATTATGGCACTTGCGGTTAATTTTATCCTTCCTGTACTATCTAAAAACGTGAAGGATCTGGCAATTAATGCTCCTTCATATATAGATAAAGCTGATAGATTCCTGAAAGAAAACAAATATCTTTCAGAGATAGATATTTTTGAGACAATGAACGGGAAGCTGGAGAGCTTTGTTAAAGAAAATCTTACTTTAAGCAATATAAATAAGTATATTTCGGTACTTGGTAATATTGCAGGTTCTTTCCTTAATTTCTTTTTAGGAATTATTTTTTCCATATATATTCTTTTTGACCGTGAAGGAATTAAAAAATTCTGGAAAACCGTGGGAGATAAGTTTCTTTCCGGAAAAGGCGGCATTGTTTTAAGAAAGTACATTGCGAAAACTGTAGGGTTGTTTTATTCCTATTTTTCAGGTCTTGCCATAGATGCTCTGATAGTTGGCTTTGTAACATCGGTTGCACTTGGAATTTTCCGTGTGCCTTATGCTGTGCTTCTCGGTGTTTTGGCGGCAATAGGAAATATGGTGCCGTTCTTCGGACCTATTGTGGCAACGGTTGTGACTTTTATAATAAGTATGCTTACTGTAGGGCCTGTCAACGCACTTTGGATTATTGCTTTCCAGATAATACTGGGGCAGGTTGATTCAAATATTATTCAACCAAAAATATTAAGTAAATCCACCGGAGTAAGTCCGCTGCTGGTTCTTTTTGCTGTAATAGTATTCGGTGAATTATTCGGATTTTTCGGAATGGTTTTGGGAGTACCGCTGATTGCCACGATTAAGATGATTGCGGACGATTATTTTGATAACGGAAAACTTGACGGCAGCATGCCGGAGGATATAACAAAGAAAGGAAATGATATAAATGAGTGAATGTACACACAACTGTGAAACCTGCAATGTGGGTGATTGCGGAGAAAGAACAAAAGAAAGCTTTTTGGAAAAGCCCCACGAGCTTTCCGACATCAAAAAAGTAATAGGTATCGTAAGCGGTAAGGGCGGCGTAGGTAAAAGTCTTGTTACGGGCTTAATGTCCGTACTTTCAAGAAGAGCAGGCTTTAATACTGCGGTTCTTGACGCCGATATCACAGGTCCATCCGTTCCCAAAATGTTCGGAGCGAAGGAAAAAGCCCTTGGTGCAGAAAACGGAATTTATCCCGTTCAGACAAAAACCGGTATAAGACTTATGTCCATTAATCTTTTAATGGAAAACGAAACAGATCCTGTTGTATGGCGTGGTCCCGTTATCGCAGGTGCCGTTAAGCAGTTCTGGACAGATGTAATCTGGGGCGATGTTGACTTTATGTTTGTCGATATGCCTCCGGGAACAGGCGATGTTCCTCTTACGGTTTTCCAGTCCCTTCCCGTTGACGGAATTATCGTAGTAGCATCTCCCCAGGAGCTTGTAGGAATGATTGTTGAAAAGGCACTTAATATGGCAAAGCTTATGAATATTCCGGTTTTAGGCCTTGTTGAAAATATGAGCTATGTGACCTGCCCCGACTGCGGAAAGCAGATAAAGGTATTTGGCGAAAGCCATATTGATGAAATTGCAAAGGCGAAAGATCTTACGGTTCTCGGAAGAATTCCATTTGATCCCAAGCTTGCCGCTGCCTGCGATGCAGGTATGCTTGAGCTTTTTGAGGGTGATTGGCTTAAGGATGCAGAAGCTCTCCTTGAAAAGCTCTGTCCCGAAGAATGAAAAATTATAAAATTGATGAGATAGGCGGAACACTATTAAACCTCAAGGTAAAGAGAAATGCAGGAAAAACCTTTGTACCGCCTCATACACATGACTTTGCGGAGATTGTTTATATATACAGCGGAAGCGGTGTCCACGAAATCGGTGATGTAAGCTACAGTGCAAAGGAAGGGGACTTACTTTATGTAAATCCCGGAGAAAGGCACGCCTACAGCACCGAGGGAAATATGGATTTTTACGAGGTTTTATTGAAAGGTGAATTCTTCAGCGAAAATGAGGCACTTTCCGATAACATATTTGCACTTTTTATGCTTACCGCATTTTCCGATTTTGAAAGCGAAATAACGGAAAACGGAAGAAAAGTCAGCTTTCATAAGGACGAAGGAATGACAGAGCTTTTCAAATGCCTTGAGAAGGAATATAAAAATGCCGAAGCAGGGTACGAAACAGTAGTGAGAAGTTTAGTTTCCATAATTCTTGTAAAGCTTTTCAGAAAGCTTTCATTGCACGATGATAAAACCTCGGAAAAGATAAATTCAAAGTTTTCGGAGTATATAAAAAATCATTCCGGAGAGAGAATTACGCTGTCAGGCGTGGCAAAGGAGTTTTTGTATAATCCATCCTATTTTTCAAGGATGTTTAAAAATTACTTCGGAATGACCTTTTCAGAATATGTGGGCAGAGAACGGATTGAAAAGGCAGGGAAGATGCTTCGTGAAAGCGATATGTCCGTAAGCGAGATTGCGGCAGAGGCGGGCTTTTCCAATATGAATATGTTTTATAAAAAGTTCAGAGAGTATAAAGGATGCCTTCCTGCCGAGTACAGAAAAAAGTAAAAATCTGATATTTAAAAGTAAAAAGATGCTATTTTTATATAGCATCTTTTTTTGTATAATGGAAAAAGGAGGGATAGTATGTTATACTTAAATAAAGAAGAATTAAGAGATAAAATTTTCGGATGCTGGATTGGTAAAAATATAGGCGGAACCATGGGTGCATCATATGAGGGAAGTAGTGCTATGCAGGATATAGAAGGCTTTAAGTCAGCTAAGGGTGAGCCTCTGCCAAACGATGACCTTGACCTTCAGCTTATCTGGCTTCGTGCAGTTGAGCAGGAAGGTCCCTGGCACTTATCCGCAACGGTGCTTTCTGAATACTGGCTTCAGTTTATAACACCCCACTGGAACGAGTACGGCGTAGGTAAAAGCAATTTGACAGCTGGCTTTTTGCCTCCCATGTCGGGCGAGCTTAACAACGAAGTATGGCGTCATTCCAACGGTGCATGGATCCGCTCGGAAATATGGGCGTGCCTCGCTCCCGGCTATCCCGAGATTGCCTGCCGTTATGCCTTTATGGATGCATCGGTTGACCACGGAACAAGCGAAGGAACTAATGCGGAGCTTTTCACCGCCGCACTTCAGAGCCTTGCTTTCAGGGAAAACGATGTAAGAGCGATTATAGATAAGGCTCTTTCTTTTATTTCCAAGGAGAGCAGGGTTTATAAAAGCGTAAAAAAGGTAATTGAATTATACGATGCAGGTGTTGATTACAGAACTGCCCGTGAGGAAATAGTGAAGATGAACTCTGACCTTGGCTGGTTTCAGGCACCGTCCAATGTGGCATTTGTATTAATTGGGCTTATCTACGGCGAGGGCGACTTTAAAAAGAGTATGATTTATTCCATTAACTGCGGAGACGACACCGACTGCACCGGTGCCACCGTCGGTGCAATTATGGGTATTTTACACGGCGGAAAAAACATTCCCTCCGACTGGAAGGAATATATCGGCGATTCCATAAAGAGCATCTGCATTGCACCTGACGATACAATGGCGGCAACAAGCTGTACCAGGCTTACAGAGCGTGTTATGAGGATGATCCCCATGGTTTTCAGGGCAAATAATATGGTTATGGAATTTACCGACGGCGAGACGAAATATGACGATAACATAAAGGGAAGTGCCTGGTGGGATCAGACAAGCGTTGAAACACACCTTTTCGGACTTCCCGATGTAAGAGAAAAATTTAAGTTTAAGCGCTACAGCTTTGAAGCCTTCCATACGGTGCACACCGACGGCTATATTGAATTTGACGGAAAGCCTGAAATTGCTCCGGGTGAGGAAATAGAGCTTACCCTTTATATGAAAAACTTAAAGGTTGACCAGCGTTATGCCTATATTACTCTTCACCTTCCCGAGGGCTGGAGGGCCTCATATGACAAGGCGGCATTTATCGACAGATATTATAATATGGCTCACCCCGAGCTTAAAACGGAATGTAAGATAAAGATAACAGCAGGTGAAAAAGTTCTGCCCAAAAACAGAATTATAATGGATATTGAATTTGAGGGCAAGGCAACAGATGCCTATGCAACGATAAATATACTGGGAAAATAAGATATGAGATGTTGAAATACTCCGGACCGCAAAAAGACAGTTTATTTTATATATTCTTACAAAGCTTAAGTATTAAAAGCGTAAAAAAGCAGAAAAATCGCCGTACGGCGATTTTTTTATTATGAGTCTTTTTGCTGCGAACAAACTTCACCACTCGGCGTATCACATACGCCTTCGGGCAGGCGTAAAAAACTGTAAGCAGTTTTTTACGTTCAGTTTGTCCGTTCCAAAGCATTTTTCCTATCTCATGAAAAAGGGGCTGTAATTATTTCACAGCCCCTTTTTTATTGTTAATTTAGCGCTTACGGCCCGGATGTATGCTCAGCTCAATTTCTGTATGGTACGTTGTATTACCATTCTTTTCAGTTCGTCAGACAGATTCTGGAAGTATTCTGAATAGCCTCCGACGCGCACAATAAGATTTTTATGCATTTCGGGATTTTTGTATGCTTCCATCAAGGTTTCCAAAGAAGTACATGTAATCTGTATATGTATGCCTCCGCCATCCATATATCCTAAGATAAGGGCTTTTAATGTGGCGTTTTTAAAATCGGGATTTATATTAAAGTTAAGCACGGGGATGCCTAATGCGGATTTAAGATCGACAGACGTTACGCTGTTCAGTAAAGCGGTAGGCCCTTCTGTATCTTTTCCGAAAATGGCACCTAAAGAATCGCAAAGCGGAGCACCTTTTTCTCTGCCGTCAGGGGTTGCACCTATATTCTTTCCTGCCCCTACCTGTGACATAAACTGAATGGATGCAGGCAAAAATCCTTCGCCCATATATGGCTTTTTATCATCAAGCATAGAAAATACATCAGAAGAAAGCCTGCCTGTAAAATTGTTGGCATCGGTATTATCGTTGCCAAAGCTTACTTCGTGATTTCGGGCATTTCTTAAAAATTCCTTATTATTTGTCCTGAGTAATTCAATAAATGAAGGCACGTCATAAAGCTTTTCCTCAAATATGAAATCGCGGATTACAAGCATTGAATCTATTACGTTTATCATGCCGGCAAAGTTTATGATACTCCATTTGTACCTTGCTCCGCCATTGTTATATTCCAATCCTAAGTCAATGCAGTCATCAATAAGCAGTGTCCGCATCGGCAGGGGGTTATATTTAGCGCGTTCTCTTTGTGAACTGTTAATTTCTGCGGTTACGGTTTCGACAACGGATGCCACTTCTTTAATGTAGCATTCGTAAAATTCTTCAAAGCTTTTTGAATCGGCGAGCTTTTCGTATATAACATTTTCCAGTATTAAAAGCAGATTTATACCGGCGTCAAGTGATCCTACGTTTGAAAGTCCGGCAAGCATTGATTCGGTACAGCCGCCACCACAGAATTTTTTTAAATCTTCATCCTTGATAAACGGGAATTTATTTTTAAATCCTTCAATTATTACTTTTTCGTTGTAAAAGGCAGGTTGTCCGTTGTTTGTTCTTACAACTTCAAAAGCCTTATCCCATATTTCATCAGGGGTGCTGTCGTTTATGAAAAGCTCTGTCATAGGGCGTCTTTTTCCTTTGGAGGCTTCAAGGCACTGGAGAGTAAGCGGATTGTAATCTGTGCCAAGAGCCATCGAATAGCCGTTATTGACATCTAAATTATCAAACAGGTTTTTTAGTAAATCAACAACACATTCACCGTTGTAATAAGGATATAACCCGGAGGCTAAACAGCCGAGATTGTCGCAATTATCAAGATAAAGAATAAAATTCCACGAAACAATGGCTTCGTATATGTTTTCTGCAGGATAAAGAGGCACCTTCTTTAATGCCTTTATCAGCTTTTCATCTGCACAGACGGTACCGAGATATTCAAGGCACCTTGATATGTAGCATTTAATTCCTTCTATAACGTGCATAAGACCTTCGCGCATATCTTTATCTTCAATTTTTTCAATTCTTTCTGCGTATGACAATAATCCTTCTTTCAATATGCGTTCATAGTTAGGCATAGAATGTGTGTACATACTGCCTGCAACCGTATGCTCAACCGGAATGGACGGATGATATTTGCAAAAGTCCGACAGGAATTGATTTGCCAGATCGGCATCCTTTTTGCATACATCATTGTAGTCTATACTCATCCCTGACATATATGATGGATATATATTCATTTTTTTTGGAAGAATGCCCGAGGGATACAAAGCTTTGGCTTCGTAAGGAGCAAGTTCGCAGTTTTCGTAAAATCTTCTTATGCCCAATGCTTTTCTGTAAAAAAGACTTCTTTGTTCCTCTTCGTACATTCCTGATGCACCGTATTCTCCGATAAGCTTAAATTTTTCTGAAATCATAACAAACTCCTTTCTGCCTGATTAGATTTTACCCTAAACAAGCGGATTTGTCCATTGACATATCTATTCATCATATGGTAAAATCATAACTGATGACAAGAAGGAGGAAGATGGATGCGATATGAGATTTTCTCTGACGGCAGTGCATCTTTGCTTAAACTGAATTCAATGGGAGTAAGCGGAGATGTGAATGTTACGAAATTCGGGCCTGCGCGAAGAGATTTATATATAATTCATTATGTAACCAAAGGAAAAGGATACTATAACGGGAATGAGGTAAACGAGGGAGAAGGCTTTCTTATATATCCCGGTCAAGATGAGGTATACTATCCTTCAAAAAGCAATCCGTGGGAGTTTTTATGGATTATATCATCGGACGAAGCCATGAAAGAAATCTTTGAAAGATATAATGCAGATTCAGATACATTGATTTTTAAGTATGATACCGTGCCTGTGGCTAAAAAAATCGGAAGTATGATTATGTCTGAAAACGGAAAAATTTCAGACTCCCTTAAAATGCTGGAGATGTTTTTGCATATATTAAACAGTCATACATATACAAGGTTTTCGTCTAAGCGCGTGCCCGACAGTGAAATATATCTGAATTTTTGCACAGACTTTATTGAAACCAATATGCATAAGAAAATTACGGTGGAGGAGCTGTCGCGTCTGGCAGGAATAAGCCAACCTTATCTGCACAAAATTTTCAGGAAAAGATTTAATATGTCAACAAAAGAGTATATAACATGGTATAAAATGAAGAAAGCCAAAGAATTGCTGGTTGAAACAAGTATGTCGATAACCGAAATTGCAAATTCTGTCGGTTACAGTGATGTTCTCGCATTTTCCAGGGGTTTTTCTTCTAGGGAAAATATGTCACCGCAAAAATACCGGCAGCTTATGAAAAAGGATGGAGTTTGAACATAAGAATCTATTGTAAAAGGCAGAAACGATTTAATCATTTCTGCCTTTTGGATTTCTCTATTGAAAATTTTATCTCTGCACTCTTCCTGATCCGTCGCCGCCCATTAAGGTTTCAACTTCCTTAACGGTTACTCTGTTAAAGTCACCGATGATGGTGTGCTTTAAGCAGCTTGCTGCAACTGCAAATTCAAGAGCCTTTTTCATATCGTCATAGTTTAAAAGACCGTAAATCAAGCCTGCACCGAAGGAGTCGCCGCCGCCAACTCTGTCAACGATATCCTTGATTTCATACTTCTTGGAAACATAGAATTCCTTGCCGTCGCAGATACAAGCAGACCAGTCATTGTGGTTTGCGCTCTTGCTTTCACGAAGTGTGATAGCAATCTTTTCTGCGTTGGGATACATTTTAAGTACTTCCTTTGCAAGAACTTCGTACTTAGCTGTGTCAAGGTGACCGCCTGTAACGTCGCTTCCTGCTTCAATGCCGAGAGACTTCTGACAGTCTTCTTCGTTTGCGATGATTACATCAACGTACTTAACAAGCTCTCTCATAATTTCCTTTGCTTCCTTGCCGTACTTCCAGAGGTTCTTTCTGTAGTTTAAGTCGCAGGAAACCTTTAAGCCCATTTCCTTCGCTGCCTTACAAGCTGCAAGAGAAACATCTGCTGCGCTCTGGGAAAGAGCGGGGGTGATACCTGTGATGTGGAACCACTCTGCACCGTCGAAAATCTTTGCAAAGTCGAAAAGATCGGGTGTTGCAAGAGCGATGGAAGAATAAGCTCTGTCATAAATTACCTTTGAAGGTCTCTGGTTGGAGCCTGTTTCAAGATAGTATGTACCGAGTCTTCCTTCGGAATATACGATATCGGAAATATCAACGCCGAAGCCGCGAAGCTGGCAGGTAAGTGCATATGTAATGTCGTGCTGGGGAAGAGCGGTAACGTACTTTGCTTCCATACCGAAGTTGGCAAGGGAAACTGCAACGTTTGCTTCACCGCCGCCGAAGGTTGCCTCAAGCATGGGGGACTGCATAAATCTTTCAAGACCGGGAGACTTAAGTCTTAACATAATTTCGCCGAGTGTAACAACTTTTTTCATAATAAAACGTCCTTTCTATTATTTCTGAAGAAGGTGAAGTGCAAAGCCTGCAATTTCATCCTTAAAGAATATAACCTTCATAGAGCCGTCAGCATTGAAAAGTGCGGAAGATTCGTCAAATTCGATGCCCTGAGCCTTTAAGTGGTAAACTGCTCTGTCAACAGAGTTTGTCTTGATTGCGATGTGACCGTTTACACCTTTGCCTTTGCCCTTCATGATTTCGATAATCTTTCCTGCCCAGAAGCTGGAATTTCCTTCGGAAGTTTCGATACCGCCGAAAGCCTTTGCAAACTTAACTGCAACGCAGGAAGCTTCTGCAGCATCAGCTGTGTTAACGCCGATGTGGTCGATTTCAAAGCCCAGCATAATGGAAACAGCCTTCTTTGTAAGCTCGGTAATCTTGTCCCATTCGCCGTTTTCGATATAGTCTTCCTTTACCATAAAGCTTCCGCCGCAGGCAAGGATTTTCTTGTTTGTGATGTATGTAGTTAAGTTATCAAGTCCGATTCCGCCTGTGGGAATGAACTTAAGGTTTCCGTAGGGAGCAGATAAAGCCTTTATCTTATCAATACCGCCGCTCTGCTCTGCAGGGAAGAACTTAACAACCTTTAAGCCAAGCTCCAAAGCCTGCTCAATTTCTGTGGGAGAAGTACATCCGGGTGTGGGGATGATGTCATTTTCTAAGCACCAGGAAACAACCTTGGGATTGAAGCCGGGGCTTACGATGAATTTTGCACCTGCGTTTTTAGCACGCTGGGCCTGTTCTATTGTAAGAACTGTTCCTGCACCAACTAACATTTCGGGGAAAGCTTCGGATACTCTCTTTATAGCTTCCTCGGCAGCCTCTGTTCTGAAGGTAATTTCGGCAATGGGAAGACCACCGTCGATTAAAGCCTTCGCAAGGGGAACAGCCTTTTCTACGTCATTGATTTTTATAACCGGTACGATACCGATATCGGATATTTTCTTTAACATAAAAACACCTCTTTTAAAAATTTTTGCAATTATATTATATATTTTTCTTTTCCCTAAGTCAATGCAAATTCTTGCTTTTTTTGCGAAAAATCTTTAATTTTTTGCTCTCTTTTATCAAAGTG
>JAFXHP010000056.1 GCA_017536285.1 Clostridia bacterium | reverse complement strand
GTGGTAAGCCCGAGTGGCGGAACTGGCAGACGCACAGGACTTAAAATCCTGCGACCGTTAAAAGTCGTACCGGTTCGATTCCGGTCTCGGGCACCAGAAAAAAGACATCTTCGGATGTCTTTTTTCAGTTATATTTGCCTTTGGCAAGTTTATATTGCTGCACAGTTATATTCGGATTACACCGAGTGATATTGTGCTTCGCACAGTTTAATGGCAAATATAATATCACTTTTACTCTGTAAAAATATCACTCCAACGAAGTTGGAATATCACTAAAATAACCTGCATCTATTGTGAAATACCCTTCGGGCGTGAAATATTGCTTCGCAATATGAAATACGCCTGCGGCGTGTGGATTTATACCATATATAGTTTGTAGGGAAGGGGCTTGCTCCTTCCGGAAGATGTAAATTAATAGGCTATGGCTGAAGAAAGACGGCTTTTTTAAGAAAGTGGTCTTTTTTATTTTTAGTGCTTGATTTATCTCTTTGCTTGTGCTATACTGCATTCCGAGGTGACAGAAATGGACAACAATAAAAGAGTTAAGCTTGGTTGCTATTGGACCAATATTTCAATGTCTGTGGTGGGAAATATTTCACCAATACTTTTTCTTACCTTCAGGGAGCTTTACGGAGTATCGTTTTCACTTCTGGGGCTTTTGGTGCTTGTTAATTTTTGTACACAGCTTACAATCGATTTGATATTTTCGTTTTTTTCGCATAAATTCAATATTGCAAAAACAGTTAAGCTGACACCTGTAATTACGGTAGCAGGACTTCTCATATATTCACTGTGGCCTGTTATAAGCCCTGAAACAGCTTTTATGGGAATAGTTTTGGGTACGGTTGTGTTCTCATCTTCGGGAGGCCTTTGCGAGGTTTTGATAAGTCCTGTAATAGCTGCAATTCCTGCAGATGATCCCGACAGAGAGATGAGCAAGCTTCATTCAATTTATGCCTGGGGAGTGGTGGGCGTTGTCATTTTCTCAACGGCTTTTCTGCTTCTTTTCGGAGCTGAAAACTGGTACATACTTTCTCTTATTCTTACAATAGTTCCTATATTTGCGGCAGTATTGTTTGCAGGGGCAAAAATTCCCGAAATGGAAACTCCCGAAAAAGTAACCGGAGCATTGAAGCAGCTTAAAAACAAAACGCTCTTAACTTCGGTTTTTGCAATTTTTCTTGGCGGTGCAGCAGAGTGTACTATGGCACAGTGGTGCTCGGGTTACCTTGAAGAGGTAACTAAAATTCCCAAGGTGTTTGGAGATATATTCGGAATGGCACTCTTTTCCCTTATGCTGGGACTGGGAAGAAGCTTGTACGCAAAAATAGGAAAGAATATAAACAAGGTTCTTCTTATGTGCTCAATTGGGGCAACTCTTTGCTATTTCACAGCGGCAGTTTCTCCGTTCCCTGTAATTACACTGATAGCCTGTGCATTTACCGGATTTTGCACATCCATGCTTTGGCCTGGTAATTTGATTGCGGCCTCTGACAGAATGCCTCACGGAGGAGTATTTTTATATGCCATGATGGCATCGGGAGGAGACCTGGGAGCATCGGTCGTGCCTCAGATGCTTGGAATAGTCACCGATGCGGTAATGGAAAATGAGGCTCTTGTAGGCTTTGCGGAAAAGTTTGGAATGGAAGCAGAGCAGCTTGGAATGAGAGCAGGCATGCTTATAGGAATGATTTTCCCGCTGTTGGCAATCCCCGTTTTCCTTCGTTTCATGAAAGAAAAAAAGAAGGCGTAAAAAATCCCCAGAATGTTACATTCCGGGGATTTTTAATGCGGTCTCTATTGAAATGGCCGAAGGTTTATGGTAAAATAAAAATGATTATATTTAAATAAGGATACGAATGAAAAGGATAATGGAAAAGGGAGATAATAATAACCGTATGTCAAAGACGAGAAGGATATATTTTTTTAGACTTATCGGAAGAATCGTTGTATTTGCCATTGCGATTCTTACATATATATTTGATATTGATACATTTGAAATTGCAAAAGGATGGAACTTTTTCAAGGAGCCTTCGTTGCTTCATCTTTTGTGGTTTGTATGGATGTGCGATATGATATTGCAGCTTATCCCGGTTAAATCGCATATATCTATAGGTTCTCAAAAAGTGTTTGAGTCGCTTTTTAAGCCGATAAAGGAAAAAGTTAATTATAAAAATTTAAAGCAGTATATAAAAGATACTAGTGCAACCGCATACAAAGTTATGCTTATCTGGATTACTTTGACTGTTTGTATAAGCTTACTTTACTTATATGGAGTTATTGATGCCGGAATGATGGTGCTGTTGTCAACGCTTTTTTATGTGTGCGATTTGATATGTGTCCTTATCTGGTGTCCGTTCAGGCTCATAATGCATAATAAGTGCTGTACAACTTGCAGAATATTTAATTGGGATCACCTTATGATGTTTTTACCAATAATAGCAGTAAACAGTTTTTTCACCTGGTCACTTATTATATTTGCATTTGCTGTGTGGATTATATGGGAGTTATGCGTGCTTATATATCCTGAAAGATTTTGGGAAAACAGCAATATGGCTCTTCGATGTTCGGAATGCACAGATAAGCTTTGCACGCAATACTGCAGAAAATTAAGAACAAAAACTTTGGAAAAATAGATTCTTGAATACACAATAAAATCTTCCAAAAAAGTTAAGGCGGAATTTTTAAGTGACAGGAGTTTTTTTATGGATTACAATGAAAGACCGGTTTATCATTTTAAGCCGGAAAAGGGATGGATAAACGATCCTAACGGACTGGTCTATTTTAATGGGTATTACCATGTTTTTTATCAGCATTGTCCGAATTATGAAAAGCCCAAACTGGAGCCTGTGCATTGGGGCCATGCAAGAACAAAGGACTTTTTGACATGGGAAGAACTGCCCATAGCTCTTTCGCCGGACAAATCCTATGACAGCGAAGGTTGCTGGTCGGGAACAGCAATTGTAAAGGATGATATACTTTATCTTTTCTACGCTTCCGTGACAACTGGAACTTGTCAGTCTGTCAGCGTTGCATATTCAAAGGATGGTATAAATTTTGAGAAGTATGAAAAAAATCCTGTTATAGAAACCTATCCCGAAGACGGAGGCCCGGATTTCAGGGATCCTGCTGTTAGCTTTATAGACGGAAAATACCGCTTGGTCATGGCAACAGGACATCCCGAAACTAAAAAAGGCCGCCTGCTTATATATGAAAGTGAAGATTTGCTTAGCTGGAATTACGGTGGAATAATAAGAGAATGGGATAATACTATCTATGCAGAATGTCCTTCGTTGATAGATGAGGGAGAACGTGTTTTGCTTGCGGCGTCTGTGTGTCTGGTGGGATGGAAGCATTATTTCAGCGTGATGTACGGTAAGTTTGAAAACGGAGTATTTAAGGAATTTTTAAGCGGAAATGTGGACAGAGGTCCCGATCAGTATGCCGGGCAGATATTTCGGGATAATAAAGGCAGGAGCCTTCTTATAACATGGATTCCCGGATGGGACTATCAGGGTTACGCCGAGAAAGATGTCGGCTGTATGTCAGTACCGCGTGAGATGTTTACAAAGGACGGAAAGATATACGGTTATCCTGTAAAAGAAGTCAGGCATTTGCTTACAGACAGCGATCCTTTGCTTAAAATGACCGAAGAGGGTTTTGAAATTGAGAGAACAGGCAGAGAAAATGTAGTCCATAAAGGTAAGATTGATGATATAAAAATTCTCCATGACAAGTATATAATGGAAGTTTTCGTAAATGGCGGAGAAACCATTTATACGGTTTTATTGTAATTGGAAGAAAGGAAGTAAATCCATGACAGAATGGATAAGATATATACTTGAGATCGCAGGAACAATCGCCTTTGCGGTTTCGGGGGCACTGGTTGCAATAGGTGCAGGACTTGATCTTTTCGGAGTAATATTCATAGGTGCCGTAACCGCAGTTGGCGGAGGAATAATGCGGGATATTCTGCTGGGAATAAATCCTCCTTCGGCACTTACTAATCTTACCTGGATAGGTCTTGCGATATTTGTATCGCTGGCGGTTTTTGCTGCGGCATATATAATGAGAGAAAAATTTAATTCCGTAAAGAGTAAGATAGAACATATTAATAACATCTTTGATGCATGTGGTCTGGCAGCATTCACGGTTACGGGAGCGGAGGTTGCAATTAAGGCAGGCTTTTCTGATAACTTTTTCGTTCCCGTACTTCTCGGAATGATAACGGGTGTGGGAGGCGGAATTTTCAGGGATATACTTACAAATGCAACGCCTTATGTACTAAAAAAGCATGTTTATGCATTGGCTTCAATAGCAGGTGGTCTTGTTTATTATTTTCTGTCAGGAGTAAATCCTGCACTGGCATCGGCTGTGGCAATTTTTGTGGTTTTTGCGATAAGAATTCTTGCAACCAAATATCGCTGGAGCCTTCCTAAAGTAAACTTAAAAGACGAATAAAAAAGTCAGGCAATGCCTGACCTTTTTTTATCTTAAAATTAGTGGTTCATGATATGTTTATTCTGTGTCTTAACCATACTGATTGTTCTCATAATAGATAAGATGTCTTCGTCGGAAATGGGGAACTCAGCACCTTCTACATAAGAATCGTAAAGATACTGCCAAAAGTCTGCCATAGTAGTTCCGCCTGCAACAGCTTCAATTTCTTCTTCAATCCAATTGATGGTGAATCCCGATTCGTAAGTTCCGGTTTTTCCGAAAGCAGCACCGGGAGTTTCGGGGCTTGAGATTATTTCGGGAATTTCCTGTGCAGGATCGATATAACGAAGTCTGATTTTTTCGTTATCGAAAAAGGCGGCACCTCTGTCACCGTAAACCTCGTAATATCTGCCGCGCTTTAATGCCATACCGCCGCTTATGCACATATTTACAACTCTGTCATTGTCACCGATAAAACGGATGCGCAAATGGTCTTCACAATCACCGCCTGCGGCTACATGATGAAGATAACTCTGCATTTCAAAGGAGGACGTTCCTAAAAGTTTAAGCGACTGGTCGATGATGTGAGGACCCCAGTTAAGGAGCTGTCCGCCACCAAATGAGGAAATTGTCTGCCAGTCATCTCTGTGCTGGAAGTCATTCTGTTCGGTATTGATTTCATAAATTCTGCCAAGCTTACCTGAATTTACTATATCCATAACTTTCATGAATGCATCTTCAAAACGTCTCTGCTGATGAACAAAAGTCTCGGAGTTCCTTCTTTATTTGCATGTTTATATAAGTCGAGAATTTCTTCATAGGAAATAGTTGCGGGCTTTTCAAGAAGGACATCCTTTCCTGCCTTAAGGGCCATAAGAGCGTGCTTGTGGTGGTCGCAGGAGCGGGTTGCAACATAAACTATATCTATGTCATCCTGCTTAAGCATTTCTTCATATTCAGAATATGTCTTACATCCAAAGGTGTTTGCCATTCTGTTACGGCGTTCTTCAATAAGGTCGCAGGCTGCAACAATTTTATACTTATCGGAATAATATTTGCTGATTTCTCCGTTTGCCATGGGCCAGCCGATTCGACCTATACCAACGATAGCTATGTTAATTACTTTCATAAAAATGCTCCTTTTCTTATTTCATTTCGGGGAATTTATTTGTTACGTTGTCAAAGCTTCTTTTAAGGCAGTCGAACGGGTCTTCGTCATAAGTGAAGTCCTGCTCAACGAGAGCATATTCACATCCTGCATTATAAAGGGCTTTTATGTAGGAATCATAATCAAGTATTCCCTCGTATATTGGACGAAGATACACGGGAACATTGTTGCAGCTTCCGTCCTCGGGAAGAGGCTTGTAGTCCTTTAAGTGAATTATTGGAAGACGTCCTTTAAGGTTATTTATAAGCTTTACAACGTCGCTTTGGGCAAAAGCTGCCCAGCCTAAATCAAGGGTGAAGCCCAGTGCATCTTCGGGGAAATCTTCTGCGATACGCTCTATTACGTCAAATCCGTCGAGCTTATCAAATTCAAACCAATGGTTGTGATACATAAGCTTTGCCCCCATATCACGCATTTTAAGTGCGGCGGGAAGAAAGATTTTCTTGAATTCTTTGTATCCCTCGAGGCTTCCTCTCATTTCATTGGGCATACCGCCGATACCGATGTGATTGCAACCGAAAATTCTGTGATCTGATACAACCTTTTCGGTTTCCTCTGAAATTCTCTTTGGATCAATGTGGGTAAGAACGCATTTTAAATCATTTTTCGCAAGCTTGTCACTGAGCCACTCGGGTTCGTAAGCACAGGTACCTGAAACCTGAACCACCTTATAACCCATTTCGGCGACTTTTTCAAGGCAGTTTTCAAAGCCCTGAAGTGTGGTGGTCTGGCGAAACAATGTGTAAAGCTGTGCACCTATTTGCATAATATAACCTCCTTGATTTATGTGTGTAACCGTATATTACATCATTGATTTTTTTAAGTCAATAGCAAATTGTTTCTTTTTTTATATTGCAAATTGTGCCATTTTATAGTATAATATTAAATGATATATTGTTGAAAGGAAAAAGCCTTGAAACAAACCAAGAGGAGAAAAAGATGATTGTTAAAAAGTTTGGTCATTGCTATGTAGATGATATCGCTTTTGGGCACCACATGGTCGAGCCTCCGCTTTCAGGGGACGGACTTCACACTCACGAGATGTGCGAAATATATTGTGTTTTCAAGGGGAGTGGACGGTATATAATCGAAGGGTCGGAGCATAAACTTGAAAAAGGAAAACTGATTTTGATGTGCCCGGGAGAGTTTCACAGGGCACAACTGGAACAGGAAATATATGAAAGCTTTGTAATACACTTTCTTCCGGAAATAGTGGATTCCTTTGATCCCGAAAGAAAGCTTTTGAGACCGTTTTTTGATAGGGCACTTGGAAAGAATAACGTATACTCAAGACATAATGCGGCAAATACTGCTATATATGAGCTTTTTAAGAGAATGGATGAATGCAGGGGAGATAATTATGATAACGGAGTAAAGGTGAAGGCACTTCTTTTTCCGGTTCTTATGGAGCTTAATTCACTTTTTGATGCAAAGCTGTATGAAGATGTTGCCGTTAAAAACAAGCAGGCATCGGAAATTTCAGAATATATAAATTCTCATCTTACCGAGGCTTTGTCCATAGAAAAATTGTGCACTAAATTTTTTATAAGCAGGACGCAGCTTAACAGAAAATTCAAAGAGGCAACGGGAACTTCGGTATGGGAATATGTTACGGCTAAAAGACTTATGATGGCAAGAAGTATGATATTAGGCGGAACGGGAAGCGTCGAAGCGGCAGCAAGCTCCGGATTCGGAGATTATTCCGCTTTTTACAGAGCATACACTAAAAAGTATGGCGTAAAGCCTTCGGATAAAACTGATACGATAAAATACAACCTGAAAGAGGAAATGTTATGAAAAAATTCCTTATTATTGACGGAAACAGCATAATGAACCGTGCCTTTTACGGCATAAAGCTTCTCACAAATTCTGAGGGGCTTTACACCAATGCAGTTTACGGTTTTTTGAATATTCTGTTTAAGAATATTGATGCGATAAATCCAGACTATATAGCAGTTGCCTTTGATCTTAAGGCTCCCACTTTCCGCCATAAGCGTTATGCGGAATACAAGGCTCAGAGAAAGGGGATGCCGGAAGAACTTTTTATGCAGATGCCCATTATCAAAGAGGTTCTTTCTGCGATGAACATAGTAATCCTTGAAAAGGAAGGCTATGAGGCGGATGATATAATCGGTACAATGGCAAAAAGATGCGAAGATTCCGGCATTGAATGTGACATTGTAACAGGGGATAAGGACGATTTGCAGCTGGCAAGTAAAACTACAAAGGTATACTTAACTGTAACATCCAAAGGGGCAGACCACGACGGATATTTACGATGAGGATGCAGTTTATGCAAAGTACGGCGTTACTCCTAAAGAATTTATTGATGTCAAAGGACTTATGGGAGATACTTCTGACAACATTCCGGGCGTTTCGGGAATTGGTGAAAAAACGGCATTTGCTCTTATAGGTGAATATAAGAGTATTGATGCGGTTTATGAAAATTTAGAAACCGCAAAGCTTGGACCATCTGCAAAGCAGAAACTTAAAGACGGCAAGGATATGGCTTACTTAAGTAAGGAGCTTGCAACAATTGATATAAATAGCCCCATCGAAGAAACTGTTGATGAGTGTGCGGTTTCAAAATACAACAACGAAGCTCTTTTGAGCCTGTTTACACGTTTGGAATTTAAGAGTTTTATAGAGCGTTGTAAGGTGGAAACTGTATCTGAGAAAAATCTCATTTCTGCAAAAGAAATTACGGATGAATCGGAGCTTAAGGGACTTTTGTCAGATATTGATGAATTTTGCTATTATCTTTTTAAAAGAGACGGATCGCCTTGTGCAATTGCCTTTTTAAAGGGTGATGAGGTATATTATAGCGAATTTTCTGTTTCTGCATATAAGGATGTTTTTGAAAATGAAAACATTCCTAAAATTTCTCACGGCATAAAAGAGGATATTGTAATTTTGAATAAGCTTAATGTGGAATATAAAGCTTACGCTTTCGATGCCGAAATCGGTGCATATATTTTAGATCCTACGGCATCGGATTATAAGCTTTCACGCCTTTCCATGGCATATCTTTCCCGTCTTACAGAGGATTTTGAAGACAAGAAATCTGTTTTAATTAACGACAATGAAAGAAAGCTTGAGCTATCTGCAGATGCTGTTATGGCAGTAAGAGATTTGAGAAAGACTCTTTTGGAAAAAATAAAGGAAAACGGGCAGGAATTTTTACTTTACGAGGTGGAACTTCCTTTAATCAGCGTGCTTGCCGATATGGAAATAACAGGCTTCACAGTTGATGCAAAAATGCTGGAAGCTTATGGAAAAGAACTGGAACTTCGTATAAAATCCCTGGAGGACAGCATTTACTTTATGGCAGGAGAGGAGTTTAACATAAACTCTCCCAAGCAGCTTGGAACAGTTCTGTTTGAACATTTAAGCCTTCCTGTTATAAAGAAGACTAAAACCGGTTATTCCACCGATGCAGAAGTTTTGTCGGAGCTTTCGGGAAAATATCCGATAGTCGAATCAATTCTCGAATACCGCCAGATGGCAAAGCTTAAAGGAACGTATGTGGACGGTATGCTTCCATTAATCGGTGAGGACGGAAAGATTCATTCGACCTTCAATCAGACCGTAACCGCAACGGGAAGAATAAGCTCCGCAGAGCCGAATTTACAGAATATACCCGTAAGAATGGAAGAGGGAAGACGTCTTCGTAAAATGTTTACCGCAGACAGCGAAAATGAAATTTTAATTGATGCGGACTATTCACAGATTGAGCTTCGTGTACTTTCACATCTTTCGGGGGACGAGGCGATGCAAAAGGCTTTTCTTGACGGAACGGACATTCATAAAAGATGTGCATCGGAAATTTTTGGTGTTCCAGAAGATGAGGTTACCGAATCCATGCGTCGTCGTGCAAAAGCGGTAAACTTCGGCATAGTTTACGGAATAAGCGAATTTGGTCTTGCAAAGGATATCCACGTTACCCGTGCCGAGGCAAAGCGATACATGGAGGCGTATTTTGCAACCTATCCCAAGATAAAAGCCTTTATGGATAATACTGTGGCAGAGGCAAAGGTGGACGGAATAGTTAAAACCATGTTCGGTCGCCGTCGCTATATTCCCGAAATTTTGTCCGGCAACTTTAACACCCGCTCCTTCGGTGAACGTGCAGCAATGAATACTCCGGTTCAGGGAACTGCGGCAGACATAATAAAAATAGCCATGGTAAGGGTAAGCAAGGCACTTTCCGAGGAAACGGAAAAATGCCGTCTTATATTGCAGGTACATGACGAATTAATCGTTTCAGCACCCGTTAATGAGGCGGATAAAGCTGAAGAAATTTTAGTAAGGGAAATGGAAAATGCTGCAAAAATTGCAGTTCCGCTCCTTGCGGATGCGGGCCGCGGCTTTTCCTGGTATGATGCAAAATGAGATATGTACTTGGATTAACCGGCGGAACAGGTGCGGGAAAAAGCTTGATAAGTGCAATACTTCAAAAAAAAGGTGCAAAGATAATTGATGCTGATAAATTAAGCCGTGAAATAACAAAAGAGGACGGAATAGCTCTGCCTGAAATAGAAAAAGCTTTCCCCGGAGTTGTCGAAAACGGAATACTTGACAGAAAAGCTCTTGGGAGAATAGTTTTTTCTGATAAGGAAAAGCTTTTAATATTAAATGAAATTACGCATAAATATATTATTAAGCTTACGAAAGAAGCTATAGAAACATCAGATGGTCTTATAGTTCTTGATGCACCGCTCCTTTTTGAAGCAGGCGAGGATAAGCTTTGCGACAAGGTTATTTTCGTGGAGGCTGACGAGGCTCAGAGGCTTGAAAGAATAGTGAAAAGGGATAATTTAAGTTATGATGACGCAATTGCAAGAATAAAAGCACGAGATCTTGCCCTTGTAAAGGCAAAGTGTGACTTTGTCATAGTGAATGACGGTGATGCAGATAGACTTGAAAAGGAAACAATGGAGAAAGTATTTAAATGTGTCGGAAAGGATATTTTTGATAAATGAAGAAAATTTTAAGGCTTTTTATCCTTATTCTTATTGTGGCAGTGGCGTTTTCGTTCCTGCTTGGTAAAATCGAGGTTAAGTATAAGGATGAAATTGATATAATTGCGAAAGAATATTCTCTTGACAGATTTTTGGTCTATGCTCTTATAATGGCTGAAAGCGGTTTTGAGCCTGAGGCTGAATCTGTAAAGGGAGCATCCGGACTTATGCAGCTTACACCGGATACTGCACTTTGGTGTGCAGGAAAAGTGGGAGATGAAAATCTCGCTGCTGAAATAACGCTCCCGGAAGTCAACATACGTCTGGGATGCTTTTATCTTCGCTATCTTCTGGACAAATACGGAGGGGAGGAAACAAGTGCGCTTGCAGCATATAATGCGGGAAGTTCCAATGTTGATGAATGGCTTGCAGACGGCACTTATTCTCCCGACGGAAAAAGCCTTACGGGAGCACCGTTCCCCGAAACAGATAATTATATTAAGAAAATAGCTTTTTATAAAAAGCTTTATACGCTTTTGTACGGAGAATAAATATGGCAAATATAATTGAAATTACTGATATAAATAATCCTTGCCTGGATGTCTACTGTCGTTTAACTGAAGCACAGCTTAAAAACAAACTTGACAGAGAAAAAGGACTTTTCATAGCAGAAAGTCCAAATGTTATAAAGTACGCTCTTGAACGTGGATATGAGCCGGTTTCACTTCTTATGGAAAGAAAGCGAATTGAGGGAAGCGGAAAAGAAATAGTAGAAAAAGCAGGAGAAATTCCCATCTACACGGCAGATGGTGAAATACTTGAAAGCCTGACAGGTTACCCTCTTACACGGGGAATTTTATGTGCTATGAAGCGTCCGGCCTTGAAGAAGCCTGAAGAAATACTGGAGGGAGCAAGCAGGGTTGCACTTTTAGAGGATATTGTTGACACAACGAATGTCGGGGCAATTTTTAGAAGTGCGGCGGCACTTGGAATTGATGCGGTGCTTTTAACACCTTCATGCTCTGATCCCTTAAACAGAAGAACGGTGAGAGTCAGTATGGGTACGGTTTTTCAGGTTCCCTGGACATACATTGGGGAGGATGCTTCCTCCTGGCCGCAAAAAGGACTTTCTTTCCTTCACGAAAGAGGATTTGCAAGCTGTGCTATGGCTCTTTGGAATAACTCTGTTTCAATTGACGATGAAGGGTTAAAGAAAGAGGACAAGCTTGCAATAATTTTAGGCACTGAAGGCACCGGACTTAAAACCGAGACAATTGAATTGAGTACATATACTGTAAAAATCCCAATGCAGCACGGCGTTGATTCGCTTAATGTGGCATCGGCATCCGCGGTTGCCTTCTGGGAACTTAGGAAAAGATAAAAGCTTTGGTGCAATGCACCAAAGCTTTTATATCGGGACATTCGTGAATGTCTCCTACATAAATTATTCAGCAGGGGAGATTTGTAATCGCCTGAATTTGACATTCTGACGACGGAGTTTATTAAAAACTCCTATGGAAGAATCTTAAAAACGAAAACAGCGTGCAGAGATTCTTCGCTCATTTCATTCGCTCAGAATGACAGAGAGGAGAAGGTGCTCAGAATGACAGAGAGGAGATTATATAAACTTTCTGATAACCTCGGCAACAAAGCCTTCGTTGTTTGTAAGGGGAGAAATATATTTTGCATTCCTTTTTGCGCCCTCGGTTGCATTTTTCGGGACTGCGGAAAAGGCGGCGAAGTTAAGCATTGGATTGTCGTTTTCCGAGTCACCCATAGCAACGGTTTTTGATAAGGGAAGATTAAAATGCTTGCAAACCCAGTCAATAGCCCTATCCTTTCCGTTACTCTTGAGTGATAAGTCGAAATAACCTAAAGTCTTATGTATTGTGAAATACTTTGAAAGGCACATAAATTCCGTCATATCATCGCCCTCGGGGAAGGCAATCATCTTTGATAAGCGGATGTTTTTTTCTCTTATATAAGCTTCATTAGTAATTATGAAGTCCTTATCGGAAAATGCAAGAAGCCTGTCTTTCTGTGTATTTTGTTCGCTTATGGGGACGTGAGTGTTGTTTTCGGGAACATTAAGCTCGTACTTTTGAAATTCCGTATCGAAATAAAAATGCCAGCCGCACTTTTTGCATATTTCATAAATTTCAACGGTTTCAGAAACGGATGTGTAATTTTCAAAAATCACATCACGCCCGTGAAAAATTGTGGCACCCAGGCTTGTTATCACCCCGTCAACACCTATATCAAAGGAAAGATGGTCGGGAAGGCGGCTTACCGACCGGCCCGTGTTTATAAATACCATATGTCCTTTGTCCCTTGCTTCCTTTATGGCTTTTATGTTTTCTTCCGGCACAAGCTTTTCGTCATTTGCCAATGTTCCGTCAATATCTATAAAAAATGTAAATTTATCCATACAAACACCTCTTAAGCAGTATAGCACAAAGAAATAGAAAATGCAAATGAAATGTAGGAGCATTGCTTGCTCCTCCCGTTTATCTTAAAGGAGAAGTGAATAAAAAGGTTCCGATTAAAATAATCGGAACCTTTAATAATTATTTCTTAAGCTTATCCTTGGGAATGTTTACATAGTCAAATACGTTAACGGGCATACCTGATGCCATTGACTTATTGGCACAGATACCTGTCATAATACTCATTGCACCGTCGATGTGGCTTGCCGCTCTGTGAAGAGG
>JAFXHP010000055.1 GCA_017536285.1 Clostridia bacterium | reverse complement strand
TATCACATTATAATAAAATTGTCAAGAAAGGAGTGTTTTTATGATAATAAGAATAAAAAATGCGGTTATCGTTTCCTCTTTTCTTCTCAAAGGAAGATACATCTACATAGAAGACGGAAAAATTTCTAAAGTTACGGAAGAAAATCTTCCCTTTGACGAAGAAATAGATGCAGAAGGCCTTTATGTTTCATCAGGCTTTATCGACATACACACCCACGGAGCGGGCGGATTTGATTATGCCGACGGGGATAAAGATGCAGTAAGAAAAGCCGCCTATGTAAGTGCAAAGCACGGTGCAACAACAATTTATCCCACCTGCACATCCTCCTCATTTACGGACACATTAAAATTCATCGAAAACGTGAAAGAGGTTATGGCAGAAAATGCACCGGGAAAACCCAATATTGCAGGAAGCCATCTTGAAGGGCCTTATTTTTCCCACTCAATGTGCGGTGCACAGAACCCCGCATACATAAAAAATCCCGACAGGGCCGAGTATGAGGAATTTTATAAAAAAGGCTGCGGCACTTTAAGAAGAATAAGTTTTGCGCCGGAGCTTAAAGGAAGCAGAGAGCTTAACAGTTTCCTCAAAGAAAAGGGCATCACATCATCCTTCGCTCATACCGATGCTGTATACGAAGAATTAAAGCCTTTGATTGATGAAGGTTGCACCCTTGCTACCCACCTTTATTCGGGTATGAACCAGGTTACAAGAAGAAATCTTTCAAGGAAACTCGGTGCCGTTGATACATCATACCTTGAGGATGCGGTTTTTGTCGAGGTGATAGCAGACGGAATCCATCTTCCGAAGGAGCTTTTAAGCCTTATCTACAAAATTAAAGGTCAGAGAAGAATGTGCCTTATCACAGACTCTATGCGAGGTGCCGGAATGCCAGAAGGCGAATATATTTTAGGGCGTAAAGACGACGGACTTTTAACCGTAAGTGACGGAAGCGTTGCCTATCTCACCGACAAAAGTGCATACGCCGGAAGCGTTGCAACATGCGACAGGCTTTTGCGTGTTGCGGTAAAAGAAGCGGACATTCCCCTCTGCAGTGCGGTAAGAATGCTTACCGTAAACCCTGCAAGAGTTATGAATCTTCAAAACCGCGGCGAAATAAAAGAAGAATATTATGCAGACCTTGTCTTTTTTGACGAGGGCATAAACATAAAAAAAGTAATAATTGAAGGAAAGGAACTTGACTGAAATGGAAATAAGAATTGCAAAAGACCGCTATGAGCTTGGAAAGAGTGCGGCAAAGGAATCGGCTGAAATAATAAAGAAGTGTATTGAGGAAAAGGGCTCGGCAAGAATTGCTCTTTCAACAGGTGCTTCCCAGTTTGA
The DNA here is from genome assembly GCA_017536285.1 of Clostridia bacterium. Next base: position 6,621 of record JAFXHP010000055.1, on the reverse strand, counting down.
CACACTTGATGCTTTGACAAAGATGGAAGGCATTGACTGGACAAAGGTTGAAATGTTCCACTTGGATGAATATGTAAACCTCCCCGAAACTCACGGTGCAAGCTTCAGAAAATATTTAAAGGAACGTTTTGTTGAAAAGGTTGGCCCCTTAAAAGCGGTTCACTTTGTTGACGGAACGCCGGAGGGAATTCCTCATCTTACAGAGGAAATAAGAAAAGCTCCCATTGATTTAGGCCTCATCGGAATCGGCGAAAACGGACACATCGCCTTCAACGATCCCCCTGCAGACTTTGACACAAAGGAAGCTTATATCGTTGTTGACTTAAATGAGCGCTGCAAGGCTCAGCAGATGGGCGAAGGCTGGTTTGCCACAATTGACGATGTACCGAAGCAGGCTGTTTCAATGACCGCCTATCAGATTATGCTCTGCAAAAAGATAATTTCCTCTGTTCCCTATAAGGTAAAGAGCGAAGCTATCGCAAAGACCCTTGCCGCAAAGGAAGTTTCCAATATGGTTCCGGCAACACTTTTAAAGACTCATCCCGACTTCCTTTTATATATTGATTCTGAAAGTGCTTCTGAAATCACAGAAATAAATTTCATAGATTAAAACACGAATTTTTACTGTTGCAAACTTTATGCCTTTAACCTATAATTAATAAAAAGGTACGAAAGGGCTGTTATTCATGGATAAATTTAAAATCGGATTTATCGGAATGGGAAGGCGTGGTGACTACTGGCTTCACGGATGCATACTTGCCCGTGAGGATGTTTCCCTTCGCTGGATATGCGACATTGATTCTGAAAAGCTTGAAGCCGCCTCGGCAAAAATAGCCGCAAAGGGTTTTAACCCGAAGGCAACCACGGATTACCACGATATATTAAAGGACTCTGATACCGATGCGGTTATAATTTCAACCGACTGGGAATCACACATTCCCATCGCCATAGAGTGTATGAAGGCAGGTATGCCCGTCGGACTCGAAGTAGGCGGTGCATACAGCGTAAATGACTGCTTCAGATTGGTACATACATGGGAAGAAACAGGCACATTTTTTATGATGCTGGAAAACTGCTGCTACGGCAGAACTGAAATGATGCTTCTTAATATGGCAAGGCAAAACCTTTTCGGAGATATTGTTCATTGCTCCGGCGGGTACTGTCACGACCTTCGTAATTCCCTTGCAAGAGGAAGGGAGCTTAAGCATTACCGCCTCCGCAACTACTTAAACCGCAACTGCGATACTTACCCCACCCACGCACTTATCCCCATATTCAAGCTTTTGGACATAAATAACGGCAACCGTATGGTAAGTCTTTATTCTGCCGCATCTCCTGCCAAGGGGCTTATGCATTATTCAAAAGAAACTGGTTTTGGCACAGAAGATATTCTTCCTTACGGTGCTGTGCACGGCGACGTTGTTACAACAATTATAAAGTGTGCCCACGGTGAAACAATACATCTTAACCTTGAAACAACCCTTCCCCGTTTTTACAGCCGTGATCTTTCCGTTCACGGAACAAAGGGAATATTTACGGAAAACGGAGATTCGTTCTATTTCGATAACATCCCGGAGCATCACAAATCCGAAGCACATAAGGATTTTTACGGCAATATAGAAAGTTTCTACGAAGAATATGACCATCCCCTCTGGAAAAAGACACTTAAGGAAGGCCTTTCAGGCGGTCACGGCGGTATGGACGGTCTTGTTTTATCCGCCTTTGCCCAGTCTGTCAAAAACGGATGGGAAAGCCCCGTTGACGTTTACGATGCGGCATCTGCAATGTGCATTACCGCACTTTCGGATGAATCCATCGCAACGGGTATGCCTGTCGTCATCCCCGACTTTACAAACGGCATATGGCTTTGCCGTAAAGAAAAAGAAAAAACGCTTTACAGTTTATAAAAAGTAGCCAAAATCGTAGGTTTTTATCCGATTTCGTATTGCAATAAAGAAATTTATCATATATAATAGGATTTGTAAATCATAGTTTACATGAAAGGATTGATATAAATGGCTAAATTAAAGCTTGGTTTTATCGGACTTGGTCTCCGAGGCGAAGGATGGGTTGGACACAACTTACCCGGACGTGACGATGTTGAAATTGTTGCAATGTGCGACATCGATCCTAAGAAGATAGAAAAAATGGAGAGAATTCTTACTGAAAGAAATCGTCCCGTTCCTAAGTCTACCACAGACTATCACGAAATATTAAACGATCCCGAAGTTGAGGCAGTTATGATTGCTTCCGCATGGGAATCCCACGCAACAATTGCAATTGATGCAATGAAGGCAGGAAAGCCCACAGCAATGGAGGTTGGCGGTGCTTACTCCGTTGACGAATGCTTCAGACTTGTACATACCCAGGAAGAAACAGGCACCTTCTTTATGATGATGGAAAACTGCTGCTACGGCCGTCGTGAGCTTATGCTTCTTGATATGGTTAACAAGGGACTTTTCGGTGAAGTTGTTCACTGCGAAGGCGGTTACCGTCACGACCTTCGTAACGAAATTTCAAGAGGTAAGGAGCTTGGTCATTATCGTCTTCGTAACTACCTTAACCGTAACTGCGATAACTACCCCACACACGAACTTCTTCCCATCTGCAAAATTTTAGGTGTTAACGACGGAAACCGTATGGTAAGCCTTGTTTCCGTTGCATCCTGCGCTAAAGGTCTTCGTGCTTATTCCGAAGAAACCGGTCACGGTGCTGATTCTATTATCGGTCACGATGTTATGCAGGGCGACGTTGTTACAACAATTATCAAGTGTGCTCACGGTGAAACAATTACACTTAACCTTGAAACAACTCTTCCCCGTTGCTATTCGAGAGACTTCTCCGTTCACGGAACAAAGGCTTATTACACCGAAAACGGTGACTTGTTCTACTTTGACAACAACCCCGAACATCACAAGTTTGAATGGGGTTCAAAGGGACTTTTGAAAAACGCTGAACAGTATCAGGGCGAAGGCGACCATCCCCTCTGGCAGGATCCTGCAAACATTTCAGGCGGTCACGGCGGAATTGACGGTCTTGTATTCTCCGCATTCGTAAACTGTGTTCAGAACGGATGGGAAAGCCCCATTGACGTTTACGATGCTGCTTCCGTAATGTGCATATCCGCACTTTCCGAAGAATCCATTGCAACAGGTCACGCAGTTGGCATTCCCGACTTTACAAACGGTGAATGGTTAAAGAGAGTACACGGTGAGGACCACAAGTACACAATAAGAAGAAAAAGATAAAGTTTTCCCTATAAAAAAGAGAATGAGCTTAGAACGCTCATTCTCTTTTTTTGCGATAACACTTAACTATTATCCGATAAACTCAAATCTCTTTACTTTTCTGCCTTCATATTCCACTTCTTCATCCCACATGGATGCAGGACGCACCCAGGTATTCCCTTCGCCGTAGAGTGCCTTATATATAACCATTTCCTCTACCGTTTCGGAATGAAGTGCCATTCCAAGAACTTCATACATATTTCCTTTGAAGTGTTTATATATTCCTTTTTTTATTTCCATAGTAACCTCACAGAAGAATTTCTTTGTTTGTGCCGTAGAAAATGTCGCTCTTACCTGAAATCATACGGCAGAACTCGTCAAACTGCTCCCATCTTTCGGGATGAATGTCAAATTCATAGGCGTGTCCCCAGATGTAAAATACCTTCGGGGTATCCGCCTTTAAGTTTATAAATTCCTCGCCCATAGAAAAAAGTTCATCCCAGTCAACGTGATGATAAAGCGTTCCCTTATAGCGGTAAAGGTCTAAAAAGGGCTCAAAGCTTTTTGTCCTTTTTACCTCTCTTGAATACTTAACTCCCGTGTGATTTTCAATTAAAGAAACCACTCGATCATCAAAGTGACCACCCGGATATGCCATACCAACCACTTCGTAGCCACAAAGATAAGAAAGCTTCACTCTGTCCTCTTCAACCTGGCGGATTACTTCATCATCGGAGAGAATGGTCAAATTCGGATGTGTAAGAGTATGAACTGCCACCTCGTGCCCCGAATAGATGTGACATACATCCTCCGGCTCCACCTTGGTGTGATTTACATTATATTCCGGGCGTTCGAGCCTTCCTTCCATTCCCAGACAGTTGGAATTTAAGTTAAAGGTACACTTCAAGTTGTATTTGTTGAAAATTTCAACGAGACGTATGTCCTGAGTAACGCCGTCATCATAACTGAAGGTTAACGCTTTCATTTTTCCGTCAAACACTGTTATTCCCCCTTTTTATTAATTATAGCACAATACGTATAAATTGCAATAAAAAAGTCAGGCAGTGCCTGACTTTTTTATTATTAATAAATTCTTATTTCGTTTATCTTTGCCACATCTTCCCCACTTGCAGAAAGAACAGTTACTCTTACCGCCTTAGCAATTTCAGGTGCAAAGACAATCTTATTTTTTCTTATAAAGTTTCCTCTTATTTCGCCTATCTTTTTCCATTCACCGTCTTTAAGGATTTCAATGTCCGCATCCTTTAAGGTGTGAAGGAAGGGTACTTCAACGGGCCAGTAGGAGTGCCTGGGAAGTGTAAGGTCCGTATCTGCAGTAATGTGAATTTCGGATATTTCCTCGTCCTTCGGCAATTCAAGGGTAATACTCTGAGGAAGCCCCTTTGCCTTGTCCGAAATCCAGGCGTTATTTTTTTCGATTGAGCGGATTTCTCCGTTTATAACATTTTCGGGGAAAGCCGCCTCTTCTTTATCAAAACTGGTTGCTGTAACAGTTGCACATCTTGCCTTGTCCGCTTCATCCTCACCCTTAACTCCCAAAATCGTCTGGTCATCGCATATTAATGTCTGCTGTAATTCCTTTATATGGGAAAGGTAAATATCCCTCGGCAATACCTCATACTTTTTGCAAAGATATGCCGCTGCTCCAACTGCCTGCCCGCACAGCGCAAGGGTGGATTCTACTCTTGTTGAGCCCAATGCCATATGGGTAAATGAGCTGCAGCGTGATGCGGTGAAAAGATTTCTGATATTAATAGAATAAAGACACCTGTAAGGGATGGGACTTGGCGGAACGCCAACGCCCTTATCTCTGTCAAACGCACCCTCTGCCCCTGAGAATATACCTTTAACGTGGTGTATGTCAATTCCCCAGCCGTGATAGCCTATGGCATCGGGAAACTCGGTCTGCTCGGTATAGTCCTTCTGGCTTAAAACATAGTCACCTATGATACGGCGGTTTTCACGCTTTGATAAGTGAAGGGCAAGTTCGGTAAGACGATAATTTGCGAAAATTTCTTTTTCTTCGTAGAGATTTTTTCTCCAGTCAAAATAGCCTATACCAAGACGCACCATTGCATCACGGGTAAATTCGCTGTCCCACAAATCGTCATAATCGTTGGAGTTTTCAAGCCACCACTCTGTGGTGTGCTTATACTGAGGTTTTCTGTAAAGCTCCTTCGGGAACTTTATGGCCCAGTCGGGAGCGACGAATTCCACGGGAGAGCCTGTATCCTCTGCTGCAAAGTTTCTTACAACACCTGGAGCACAGTTACATCCGCTCATGGTTAAAAGGTCAGGTGCTTCATGGGCAAAATTCTCGTCGTACTCGTGCTTTGCCTCTCTTCCCACACGGTATTTCGCACCTGCAAAATAACCAACCCATCCGTCACCCGTAGAGTCGCAGAAATAAGGTGCAGAAAGGGTATGTCTTTCAAGAGTTTCAGCATTAACCAAAGTTATGTTTTTAATTATGCCGTTTTCACTTTCTGCATCAATGCAGATTTCATTTAAGAAAACGGTAATGTTTTTTTCCTTTCCCACAAGGTATTCAAGGGCGGACTGATATGTAAAATCGGGAAATTCCTCGTAAACTCTTTTTATCTCGTTGGCAATTCCCGTTTCGTGATAGCCCTTGATATGGGAGCCTGCACCGTCCAAGCCGATGGAGCCTTCGTCACTGGCGTTACCGCCTATTGTGGGACGGCCTGAAATAAGTGCAACGGAAAGTCCGTGGCGCGCGGCACTTATTGCCGCAGGAATACCGCCGGGGCCTGCACCCACAACCGCAAAATCAAAGCTTCCGTAATCCTTTGTTTTTAATGATATGCCCTTCATTTCCGCTCTGTCTTTCTGCCATCTTTTTTCCTCGGGAGAAGGGGTATAATCAAAATCGTTTGTTATGATTATAGCAGCGCATCTTGAAAGCCATCCGGTTTTATCAGAAAGAGCGATTTTGTGTTTGCCGATTTTTAAGTAAACATCACCCGCCAGATCCCAGTACCAATATAAAATGGGCATTTTACCAAGAGTGTGTGCCGTCTCTTCCCCGTCGACCTTTACGGTAAACTGACCGGGTGCTTCGGGATATTTCCAGTTTTTCGTACGGGCGAAAATTCTGTACCAGCCCTCTTCGTTAACTGTAATTTCGGTTTCCGCATCTGAAGCGGGAGTTCCCGGAACGTCATTTGCAACAAGGTATGAGCTTCCCATTTCCCTTACAAACTGGCTTTCTTTTTTCCATCCACCTTTTGTATTAAATTCTACTGCATCAATCCATATACTTTCCATAAAACACCCTTCTTTCGATTAATTTTTCTTGACTTAAATTCAGTATAGCATTATAATAGAGAAAAAACTTTGTTTTTATGCTTTA
>JAFXHP010000054.1 GCA_017536285.1 Clostridia bacterium | reverse complement strand
GTACCATGATCGAGATCCCCCGCGCTTGCTTGACCGCCGATGAGATCGCTAAAGAAGCCGACTTCTTCTGCTTCGGTACAAACGACCTTACACAGATGACCTACGGCTTCTCCAGAGACGATGCAGGTAAGTTCTTAGGTGCTTACTATGACAACAAGATTTTCGAAAACGATCCCTTCGCTAAGCTCGACCAGACAGGCGTTGGTAAGCTTATGGAAATGTCCATCAAGCTTGGTAAGCCCGTTAACCCCGCTCTTCACTGCGGTATCTGCGGTGAGCACGGTGGTGACCCCGTTTCCGTTGAGTTCTGCCATGACATCGGTCTTGACTATGTATCCTGCTCTCCCTTCAGAGTTCCGATTGCAAGACTCGCTGCAGCTCAGGCAAACATCAAGAACCCCAGAAAGTAATTTCTGTAAATACGAAAACCCGATGCAAAAGCATCGGGTTTTCATTTTATTTTTTTGTATATTAATGTTTTTAATGGATGGATATGGTAATATAAATAAAAGTTATAATGTTGATAATATTTAAAGATAGCCAAAATACTATCTTTAAATTGACACGTCATCTTTTTTGTGATAAAATAGGCACATCTATTTTTTTGAAAGGATGATTATTTTATGAAAAAGACATTAGCTCTTATCATGGCTCTTGCTATGATGGTATGCCTCTTTGCAGGATGCGGAGAAGCTCCCGTAGAGGAAACAGCTGAAAATGCAAAGCACTTCGTTATTGCAACAGACAAGGGATTTTCTCCCTTTGAGTTCCAGGATGCAGAAGGAAACATCGTTGGTATCGATATGGACATCTTAAAGGCAATTGCAGAAGATCAGGGATTCACCTATGACCTTCAGTATGTTGGCTGGGATGCAGCAATCGCTGCTTGTCAGGCAGGTCAGGCTGACGGTATGATCGCAGGTGCTTCCATTACAGAAGAAAGAAAAGAGTCCGGATGGATTTTCTCCGAAGGATACTATGACGCAACTCAGGGTATGGCTGTTGCAGCTGAATCTGAAATTGCTGCTCTTTCCGACCTTTCCGGTAAGAAAGTTGCTGTTAAGAACGGTACAATGAGCAATCAGTACGCTGAATCCATTAAGGAAGAATATGGCTTTGAAGTTATTACTTTCCCCACATCTCCCGATATGTATCAGGCAGTACTTGGCGGACAGGTTGACGCTTGCTTCGATGATACTCCCATCTTAAAGTACAACATTATGACAGGCCAGCTTGCTATGAAGTACATTGACGGAACAGAAAATGAGCCCGCTCAGTACGGATTTGCTATTTTCGATGCTGAAAAGCAGGAGCTTGTTGACCTCTTCAATGCAGGTCTTGCTAATATCAAGGCAAACGGTAAGTACGACGAAATCATCGCAACATACCTTGGTTAATCATTTGATTTTGACAAAATTCAGGGGCATCGGTAAACCGATGCCCTTGTAGAATGTAAAGGGAGGCTTTTGATGAGCCAGATAATAACAACATACGGCAATCTGCTTTTTGAAGCAATGGGACAAACCCTGCTTTTAGCCCTTTGGGGACTTTTGTTCGGATGCGTACTTGGTATTGTATTCGGACTTATGAGCGTTGTCGACAGTAAAATATGCAAAGGAATTTCCCTTGTATATGTAAATTTAATAAGAGGTGTACCCCTTATTGTTCTTGCGTTTTTTGTTTTTTACGGAGTACCCTACGGCCTTCGCACCATATTTGGAATAAAGAGTACACTTACGGCACTTCAGGCAGGTACAGTCTGCCTTGCATTAAACTGCGGTGCATATATGTCCGAAATTATCCGTGCAGGAATTCAGGCGATAGATAAGGGACAGATGGAGGCAGCAAGAAGTCTTGGTCTTCCTTACTGGAGATCTATGTTTAAGATAGTGTTTCCCCAGGCGGTTAAAAATATGATTCCCAGCATTGTAAACCAGTTTATAATTACATTAAAGGATACATCAATCCTTTCTGTAATCGGTTTTCCCGAGCTTGTTAACAAGGCTCAGAATGTAATCGCCATAACATTCAAATCCTTTGAAACCTGGGCAATTGTTGCCGTTATGTACCTTGTGGTAATTTTAATCCTTCAGCAGGTTGCAAAGGCTCTTGAGAGGAGGCTTAACCGTGGCAGATAATGTAAAAATCAAGGTAAGCGGACTTAAAAAGAAATTCGGGAAGCTTAAGGTTTTGCGTGGAATTGACATCGAAATAACCGAGGGCGAGGTTGTATGTATTATAGGTCCCTCAGGTAGCGGTAAATCCACATTTCTTCGTTGCCTTAACCGTTTGGAGGAATCCAGTGCCGGCACAATTATTGTGGACGGAAACGATATTACCGACAAAAAGGTTAAGATTAATAAGGTAAGGGAAAATATAGGAATGGTATTCCAGCAGTTTAATCTGTTCCCCCACTTAAACGTTCTTAAAAATATCATGCTTGCACCGGTCGACCTTAAAAAAATGAACAAGATTGATGCGGAACAGAAGGCAATGGAACTTTTGGAACGAGTTGGTCTTGCAGACAAAGCAAAAAGCTTTCCACGCCAGTTATCCGGCGGTCAGCAGCAGAGAGTTGCCATTGCAAGAGCTCTTGCGATGAATCCCGACATTATGCTTTTCGACGAGCCCACGAGTGCTCTTGACCCCGAAATGGTTGGAGAAGTTTTACAGGTTATGAAGGAGCTTGCGGCCTCGGGCATGACCATGGTTGTGGTAACCCACGAAATGGGCTTTGCAAGAGAAGTTGCAGACCGTGTTATTTTTATGGACGAAGGATATATAATAGAAGAAGCAGCACCTGAAGAGCTTTTCTCAAATCCCAAAAGCGAGCGTACGCAAAATTTCTTAAAGTGTGTATTATAAAAAATAAAGCGGAGAATTTTCTCCGCTTTATTTTTTAATCTCTCAATGGAAGGCCATTAGCGTCGGCGTTGATGAAGCCTGTAAGAAGCATAATGCCGTCAATAAGACACCAGATATAACCGATTCCGCAGAAGGAGAGAAGAAGCTGTGCAACTCCTTTTCCGTTAAAACCCAGATAGAAGTTGTGTATTTCAAGGCCAATTAAAATCGCAATCAAGCCAGCTGTAAGTCTTGATTTTTAACCGTCAATATTTAGTGTGGTGTTTGTAAGGGCATGGCCGCAATGTATGCAAACGATTGCTTTGGGCTCTACTTCATGTCCGCAATTATGGCAGAACATATTATTCATCCTTTAAAAAATAATTTATATAAAT
>JAFXHP010000053.1 GCA_017536285.1 Clostridia bacterium | reverse complement strand
CGTCCTTTTCAACCTCTTTAAGCTCTTCTGTTATGTATCTTTCTCCGTTTGTAAGAGTCTGCTTTCTTATATAGTCTTCCGGTACCTTTTCCTTATGTACATTTGAAACCTCGATGTAGTATCCGAACACCTTGTTATAGCCCACCTTAAGCTTGGGAATTCCCGTTCTTTCCCTTTCCCTTGCCTCGATGCCTGCAAGGATTCCCTTGCTGTCAGACATAAGCTTATTCAAGTAGTCTATTTCCTCGGAAAAGCCTTCCTTTATGATTTTTCCTTCTCTTACGGTTATGGGTGTATCCTTATCAACTATCGCCATATCGATGAGCATAGTCAAATCATTTAATATTTCTATGTCACCGCACTGTTTTTTCATAAAGTCGGAAGTAAATTTTCCGCTTTCTTCCTTTATGGCAGGAAGCATCATAAGGGATGTTTTAAGTGCAACCAAGTCCCTGGGGTTAACCGTTCCAAGGGAAACACGGCTTACAATTCTTTCAATGTCGTTTACCGATGCCATTAAATCACGAAGGTTGGTTCTTGCCTGAAGCTTTTCAGATGCTTCACCAACGGCATCAAGTCTGTTTTTAATTTTCACTGTATCAATGAGTGGCCTTAAAATCCAGCTTTTAACGGTTCTTCTTCCCATTGTTGTGCAGGTTTTATCAAGGATGCTTAAAAGAGTGCCACGCTTTGTCTTATCCTGCATATTTTCAACCAGCTCTAAATTTTTCTGAGCCACACTTCCCACTTCCATATAGCGGTTGGTGGTGAAAAATTCAATTTCTTTCATATGGGAAAGTTCGACCTTCTGGGTTTCCATAATGTAGGATAAAAGTGCAGAAAGAGCACCGGAAAGTTCCTTTTTACCCTTAAGCTTGTCCCCTTCTTTTCCGAACTGCTCACCGATTATTGCAAGGGCGTTGTCGTAGTCGAAATAGCTTTCGTCGCAGGAGAAGCAAAGTGCCTTTGTCTTATCGTTTATGTAGGAAACAAGACCGGAATCGGAAACTGCACCCTGTCCCAGCAATATTTCAACAGGCGAAAAACGGTCAAGCTCGCTTATAAGCTCGGAATTATATTCGTCCTTTGTAAATTCCGTTACCAAAACCTCACCGGTTGAAACATCGGCAATGGCAAGAGCAGTTACTTCCTCCGACTTATTTATGGCACACATATAGTTTGTGGGTCGGGAATCTAAAACCGCTTCGTCTGTTATGGTTCCCGGCGTTACCACCCTTATTACGTCACGCTTAACAAGTCCTTTTGCCTCTTTCGGGTCTTCAACCTGCTCACAAATGGCAACCTTGAAGCCCTTTGAAACAAGACGCGCTATATAGTTATCAGCCGCATGAAAGGGCACACCGCACATGGGTGCACGCTCACTAAGGCCGCAGTCCTTTCCTGTTAAAACCAGGTCAAGTGCTGCGGATGCGGTTTTTGCATCGTCAAAAAACATTTCATAAAAGTCTCCCACACGGTACATAAGTATCGCATCGGGATATTCGTCCTTTGTAGCAAGATACTGCCTCATCATGGCAGATAATTTGCTTCTGTCCTCGATCATTTAATCAAGCCTTTCTTATATCATATCACCGGAAAGCGTCCAGGTGTTGACATCCGTAATTTTCACTTTAACTATTTCGCCGGTCAAATCCTTATCGGAAGCAAAATGCACTAATTTTCCGCCTTCCGACCTTCCGCACTGACGCAGCTTGTCCGTTTTGCTTTCGCCTTCCACCAAAACAGACTGAACAGAGCCAATCATAGCCTTATTCTTTTCAAGAGAAATATCGTTCTGAAGCTTTAACATCTTATCAAAATTAATGTGCTTTTCTTCCTCCGTCAGGCAATCCTCCATAACTGCGGCAGGCGTGCCTTTTCTCTTTAAGTAGATAAATGAGAAAATGCTGTCATAGCGCACAGCTTTCAAAAGCTCCATAGTCTTATAAAAATCCTCGTTGGTTTCGCCGGGGAAGCCCACGATTATGTCAGTTGTAAGGGTAACATCGGGAATTTTCCGCTTAACCTCGTCAATTATTCCCATATACTTTTCAACCGTGTAGCGACGATTCATAATCTTTAGTATACGGTCGCTTCCCGACTGTACGGGAAGATGAAGCTGATTACACACATTTTTCCGCTGTGCCATAACGTCGATAAGTTCACTTCCAATATCCTTGGGGTGGGATGACATAAAGCGGATTCGCTCAATTCCGTCAATTTCGCTGACCTTCGCCACAAGCTCGGCAAAGCTTAAGCCGCCGTTGTAGGAGTTTACGTTCTGTCCAAGGAGCATAATTTCCTTTATGCCGGAGGACGCAATTGACTTTGCTTCATCCAATACATCCTTATATTCACGGCTTCGCTCCCTTCCCCTTACATAGGGAACAACGCAGTAGCTGCAGAAGTTGTTACAGCCATACATAACGGAAAGGTACGCCTTTACATTACTCTGCCTTTTAATCGGGATACCTTCTGTAACCTCGCCGTCAATATCTCTTATGTCACGAACCTGCAATCTATCTTCTATCGCCTTATACAAAATCTCCGGAAAGGCGTATAAACTATGGGTTCCGAAAACCATATCAACGTATTTATAGTAGCGACGGAAACGTTCATCCATCCCCTTTTGCTGTGTCATACAACCGCACACGCCTATTATAAGGTCGGGATTTTTTTCCTTATAGGGCTTTAATGCACCTATTCTTCCGAAAAGCTTTTTCTCCGCATTTTCCCTTACCGCACAGGTGTTATATAAAATAAGGTCGGCGTCATCTAAGCTTTCTGTTTCGGTGTAGCCCATTTTTCCAAGCATACCGTGAAGCTTTTCAGAGTCGCTCTCGTTTTGCTGACAGCCAAGTGTTATTAAAAGATATTTTTTTCCTTCGCCAATTATATTTTTAACCTTTTCGGCAAAGTCCTTCTGTCTTAAAATTTCTTTTTCCTCAGTCTTCACTGTCATCGTCCTTCGTCCTTTCAGGGTTGCTTCTCTTATACTTCATTCTTTTTATTTTATCTTCGGGAATGTATGTATCTATAAGACTTTCCCACTCTTCTTCGTTCATGCATCTTTTGGGGATTATAAACTGGCTGTTGGGCACTCTCATAATCCAGAGATTTTTAGTTTCTTTTACATATTTGACATATTTCCACTCAAGGTCGCCCTTTAATTTCCCCATGGCGATTTTCATACCGTCTTCCATAAAGGTGTAACTGCAATTAGTTGATGCTAGCCCCGATTTTTTAAATGCAGTATTTACGCTTGCATTTGATGCCACAAGAAGGAACGCAAGAATTCCCACGCACCAGAAAAGCGGTGTAACAGCACCTTCAAAGGAAGGCTTGCTCATTGCGATAATGATTAAAATTATTGCCACGCCGATGAAAAACGCCAGAGTCATTTTTATAGGCTTTGCCACGGTGGAATCCGCATATTCAGTAAACTCTTTATATGTAAGTTTATCAACTTTTATCTTCATAATTTGCTCTTTCCTTTCACAAAAAGACACAATTTCTCCGATTATATTATTAATTAATTATTATATCACTAAAAAGAAATTAAAACAAGGGGAATTTGTTATTTTCTTAAAACTTTTCTGTTT
>JAFXHP010000052.1 GCA_017536285.1 Clostridia bacterium | reverse complement strand
TCCTTTTCTTCGGTTTCAAAAATAACTTTGCTGTATTCTTTCATAAAAGCTGTTCCTTTCTTTAACAAATTATCTTGAAATATTATATACTTCTTTATATATTTTACCACAAATTTTAATTTCTTCAAGTAAAATATTGAATTTTTATAAATTTTTGATATAATGTTATAAGAATAATTATCGGAGGCGACAGGTATGATTAAAGGAAATATGGTAATAGGACAGTCGGGCGGCCCCACTGCGGCGATAAATGCATCACTGGCGGGGGTTATAAAAGAAGCACTCGATTCAAAATTCCAGGGTAAAATCCTCGGTATGGTAAACGGAATTGAAGGCTTGTTAAAAGAAAAATTTACGGATTTGGGTGAAACCTTTTCAAAGGAAGGCAATCTTGAAAAGCTTATCCACACACCTTCTGCATACCTTGGCTCCTGCCGTTATAAAATGCCGAAGCCTGATAAGGATTCTTCTGTTTATGACAAGGTTTTCGAAATTTTTGAAAAGCACAACATAAGATACTTTTTCTATATCGGCGGAAACGATTCCATGGATACGGTTTACCGTTTAAGCGAATATGCAAAGACAAAGGATTATGAAATTTATATAATGGGCATCCCGAAAACCATTGACAATGACCTGGCTATGACCGACCATTGCCCGGGCTACGGAAGTGCGGCAAAGTTTGTTGCAACAGCCGTTAAGGAAATGCACCGTGACACCAACGTATACGACCTTGAAAGTGTTTTAATCGTGGAAGTAATGGGGAGAAATGCGGGCTGGCTTACTGCGGCAAGTGCCCTTGCAAAGGATGATACATGCTCCTCTCCCGATTTAATCTACCTTCCCGAAGTTCCTTTCTCAATGGACAAGTTTATTTCCGACGTTAAAAAGTGCCTTGCTGAAAAGAAGGTTGTTCTTGTTGCAATTTCCGAAGGCATCAAGGATGAAAACGGCGTATATGTCTGCGAAAGCACAGCATCAGGCGCGGTTGACAACTTCGGACACAAGTATTTAAGCGGCTCCGGCAAGGTTCTGGAAAATGCCGTAAGAGAGAAAATCGGCGTAAAGGCAAGAGCGGTGGAATTAAACGTATTCCAGAGATGTGCTGCCCACCTTCAGAGTAAGACCGACGTTGAGGAAGCTCTTGCAAACGGAAGCGCGGCTTTCCGTGAGGCAATTTCAGGCACAACCGGCAAAATGATGGGCTATGTAAGATGCGGAGACTATGAAATAAAGTTTGAAGCAATGGATATATCGAAAATCGCAAACGAGGAAAAGAAGGTGCCTTCTGAATACATCAATTCCGAGGGTAACGGTGTCACGGATGAATTTATCAAATATGCAAGACCTTTAATTATGGGCGAAAGCTATCCCGTATACGAAAACGGAATGCCCTGCCATTTGGTTCTTTCCAAATGAATCCTTTGAAATGAAGGCGAATTTGTGATATACTTAAAAAAGGAGGCGGATTTTTCGTGAAAAAAGATATTATCATATCGATACGCGGCGTATTTACGGACCAGGAAGAAGAAAATGACGATCTTGAGCTTGTCACAAGCGGTCGATATTATGAGAGAAACGGCAAAAAATATATAGTTTATGAAGAAAGCGAAGTAACCGGATTTAAAGAAGGCACTCAGACAATGCTGAAAATTGACGGAAATATTGTCACAATGTCGAGAACCGGGACCGAGGGCGGAAATACATATATGGTTTTTGAATCCGGTAAAACCCATATGGGCCACTATGAAACACCCTACGGAAGCTTTACCGTAAGCACAATTACTGACAAGCTGAAGGTGGATTTAGGGGAGAGTGAAGGCGACATAAGAATTGACTATTTTATTGACATCGACAACGTGCCCCAGTCAGCAAACTCCCTTTCCATGTCTATACGTGAAGCGTGATGAGAGGGGCAATTTCAAGCCTTGCAGAAAGGCTTAATGTAAACATTCTTGCATTAAGAGAGCATAGAGGCAAGCTTTGCTTCTATGCTCCTAATATTGATACGGATACATCTTCACTCGGCGGAATAAAGGCAGAAAAAGACGGGATTTTTACAAACTTTTACCCCGACGATACCTGGTATAAAGCTTTGTTAAAAAGCTATCTTGATGTGAAAATACCCGCTTTTGAAACACCCGGATTACGAAGCGAATCTGTGAAAAGAACTCTTTTTGAATGTGCGAAATATTTTGGCGAAGAAATCGCTTTTCCAGAAATAAAAGAAGCATGCGGTTTTGACGGAATAACCTATAACAGCAAAGCACCAACTGATGCAATAACGGAAGAAAGAAGCTATGAAATGACAGACTCTGCATTTTTCCTTTATGCGGCAGCAAAGAAAGCCAAAGGAGCATGTGGCGATGAACTGTCCTTAACCGACAAGGGAAAGCGGCTTTTAATCGCTATGGCGTTTTTAGAGGCGGATATGAAAAGATGTATTACACGTCTTGACACATCCGTTTTATATAAAAGAGCTAAAAAGTGTGCGGAAAGCTATTTTGACTATTACTACGAGGGAGGCACAGATAAAAAGGAAAAGGGCATTTTAAGCAAGGCGTATTTTAATTTTTCTTCGGCAATTTTTTATTTATTTGGCTCAAATGCTTTACAAGACGACAAATTTATAGTATAATATTAAGATAAAAATGATAAAGGAGAACTATCATGAAAAAGTTAATGCTCGGTAATCACGCCGTTGCACGCGGTGCATACGAAGCAGGCGTAAAGGTTGCATCTGCTTATCCCGGAACACCCAGCACGGAAATAATGGAATATATGGCAACACTTCCTTGCCCTCACGTTGAGTGGGCACCCAATGAAAAGGTTGCGCTTGAAACGGCAATCGGTTCCGCTATGGGCGGAGGAAGATCTGTCTGCGCTATGAAGCACGTTGGCTTGAACGTTGCGGCAGATCCTTTATTTACAGCTACATACACGGGCGTAAATGCAGGTCTTTTAATCTGCGTTGCGGACGATCCCGGTATGCACAGCTCACAGAATGAGCAGGACAGCCGTAACTATGCAAAGGCATCCAAGGCCATTATGCTTGAACCCTCCGACAGTCAGGAGTGCTTAAGCTTTGCAAAGGAAGCTTTCGCGATAAGCGAAAAGTTTGACCTCCCCGTAATTTTAAGACTTACAACAAGAGTTTCCCATTCTCAGAGCCTTGTTGAAGTGGGCGAAAGGGAAGAGGCGGAAAAGGAATATGTTAAAAACCCCATGAAGAACGTAATGATGCCGGCTATGGCAAAACGCCGTCATCCCGTTTTGGAGGAAATATTAAAGGATGCATCGGTATATTCTGATACATCTTCACTTAACAAGGTTGAATACAACGATACAAAAATCGGTGTTATTACATCAGGTATCTGCTATCAGTATGCAAAGGAAGCTCTTGGGGATAAGGTATCCTACTTAAAGCTCGGTATGGTTTATCCTCTTTGCGACAACCTTATAAAGGAATTTGCATCAAAGGTTGAAAAGCTCTATGTAATTGAAGAACTTGATCCCTTCTTTGAAGAGCATATAAAGGCAATGGGCATCGAAGTAATCGGTAAGGATGCCTTCACTTTAATCGGCGAATATTCCGCTGATATGATTAAAGAGGTTGTGCTTGGCGAAAAAAGAGCTGAAAGCGTAAAGGTGGAAGAAAACGCTCCCATGCGTCCTCCCGTACTTTGTGCAGGATGCCCTCACAGAGGAACATTCTATGCGTTATCGTCCTTAGGTCTTCGTGTTTGCGGCGACATCGGATGCTATACATTAGGTACACTTGAACCCTTGTCTTCCGTTGATGCCTGCGTATGTATGGGTGCATCAATCGGTCTTGCTCACGGTATGGATAAGGCGAATCCCGAGGTTTCCGGAAAAACTGTTGCAGTGCTTGGTGACTCAACCTTCATTCACAGCGGTATTACGGGTCTTATCAATGTTGTATATAACAAGGGTAACTCCACAGTAATTATCCTTGATAACTCCATCACAGGTATGACAGGTCATCAGGACAATCCCTTAACGGGGAAGACAATAAGAGGCGAAGCTGCTCCTCAGGTTGACCTTGTAAAGCTTTGCGAGGCAATCGGCGTTCCGAATATCAGAGTTGCCGATCCCTTTGACCTTAAGGGCTTTAAGGCGGTTGTAAAGGAAGAGGTTTCCAAAAAAGAACCCTCAGTTATTATTGCACAGCGTCCCTGTGCACTACTTAAGAGCGTTAAGTACGAAGGCAAAATGACTGTTACAAGCGACTGCGTAAAGTGTAAGATGTGCTTAAAGATAGGATGTCCCGCAATAAGCTTTGACGGCGAAAAGATCAACATCGACAAGACTCAGTGTAACGGATGTGGATACTGTGCACAGCTTTGTGCTAAGAAAGCACTTAAAAAGGAGGAAGCGTAATGAATACATCAATTATGATAGTTGGCGTAGGCGGACAGGGTACGCTTCTTGCCAGCAGAATCTTAGGTAACGTTGCAATAAAGTGCGGATATGACGTTAAGGTGAGCGAGGTTCACGGTATGAGCCAGCGAGGCGGAAGTGTTGTAACCTATGTTCGCTACGGAAACGAAAATGTATATTCTCCGGTTATCGGAGAAGGATGTGCCGATATCATTATGGCGTTTGAAGAGCTTGAAGCAATGAGAAGCCTTGAGTTTCTTAAAAAAGGCGGAAGACTTCTTGTAAACTCACAGAACATCGATCCTATGCCCGTTATTATCGGCAAGGCGAAATATCCCGAAGCAATAATTGAAAAAATTAAGGAACTTTCGGTTGATATAACAGCAATTGATGCTTTAAGCCTTGCAACAGAGGCGGGAAGCTCCAAGGCAGTAAACGTTGTTTTAATCGGCTTACTTGCAAAGAACACCGACATTCCGAAGGAAGTGTGGACAGAAGTTATAAAGGAGACAGTACCGGAAAAATTCCTCGATATAAACTTAAAGGCGTTTTCTCTGGGCTATGAAATATAATGCTTGAAAACTTATATAACTTTTCGTATAAAACATATAATATAATATCACGTGCAGAAGCGGCGGTTTCCGAAAAATTCAAGGAAATTGAAGAGGTTTGTCTATACAATCAGGCAAAGGTCTTAAAGGCTTTTGCGGATAATCATATCGGTGCGGCACATCTCAACGGTACAACAGGTTATGGCTATGACGATATGGGCAGAGATGCACTTGACCGGGTATATGCCGACGTTTTCGAATCTGAGGATGCCCTCGTAAGATACACTATGATTTCAGGCACTCATGCAATTTCAACTGCACTTTTTGCGGTGCTTCGTCCCGGTGACACCCTTCTTGCGGTAACCGGAAAACCCTATGATACCTTTGATGGAGTAATCGGACTTGACGGAAACGAAAACGGCTCACTTATAAACTTCGGAATAAAATATGCACAGGTTGATTTGGTAGGCGGCCATGCAGACATTCCCGCAATTAAAGAATATCTTTCAAAGGAAAAGGTAAAGATGGTGCACATTCAGCGCTCCCGAGGCTATGAATGGAATCACGATATCGGATTACTTGAAATAAGAGATATTATAGAGGCGGTAAAGAGTGTAAGTCCCGATACAATTTGTTTTGTGGATAACTGCTACGGTGAATTTGTCTCTAAGCACGAGCCCACATATTACGGTGCTGATTTAATGGCAGGCTCTTTAATCAAAAATCCCGGGGGCGGTATCGCCAAAATGGGCGGATATGTTGCCGGAAGACACGATCTTGTTGAGCTTTGCGGCTACCGTCTTACAACGCCTGCAACAGGCAGAGAAGCGGGAGCAAGCTTAGATGAATTAAGATATATGTATCAGGGATTTTTCATGGCTCCTCACGTTGTATGCCAGGCTATGAAGGCATCACTTCTCTGTGCGGCGGCAATGGATGCTCTCGGCTATGAAACATCGCCGAGTCCTTGTGATGAACGTACCGACATAGTTCAGGCAATACTCTTTAATGACCCCGAAAAACTGGTTAAGTTTTGCCAGGGGATACAGAAGGGTGCTCCTATAGATTCTTATGCGACACCGGTGCCTTCGGATATGCCGGGATATTCCGATCAGGTTATTATGGCAGCAGGGGCATTTGTTCAGGGTTCATCCATTGAGTTTTCGGCAGATGGCCCGATGAGAGAACCTTATATCGCTTATATGCAGGGCGGCCTTACTTACGAGTCGGCAAAAATCGGTATAATGCATGCTGTAGATATGCTTATTGCAGAATAATAAAAAGGGTAGACATAGTCTACTCTTTTTTAATACATAATTTATCAAAATCCTCTTGCTAAAGTTTGTCTTTTATTGTATAATATACTTATATTAAAAATGAAGAAGGTAGATTATGAAAAATAAAAAGTTTTTTGCACTTTTAATGTGCTTTTGTCTGATTTTTACATCTGTGTCAATGGCTGTTCCTGAGAGTGATGGAACTGTCAGCGGACCTGTTGTAAGCTCTTCCAACTACATACTGGTTAATATGGATACAGGAGAGGTATTGCTTGAGAAAAATTCGTCAGAAAGAAAATATCCTGCATCTACAACTAAGATTATGACGGCATTACTTGCACTGGAAAAACTGGATCTCGAAGCTTCTTCCACAGTCAGCAACGAGGCTGTTATGTCAATATCCTGGGACAGCAGTAAGCTTGGCCTTTTTGAAGGGGAAACTTTCAACAATTATGAACTTATAAAAGGTATGATGGTAGTGTCCGGTAACGATGCGGCAAATGTGCTTGCAGAGGCCGTATCGGGAAGCATAAGCGATTTTGTAACACTTATGAATGAAAAAGCCAAGGATTTGGGGTGCGAAGGTACACACTTTGTAAATACACACGGACTTACTGATGAAAATCATTACACAACCGTTTCCGATATGGCGAAAATTGCAGTTGAAGCAATGAAAATTCCCGCTTTCAGAGAAATTGTAAAAACTACATATTTTGAGCTTCCGAAAACCGAAATATATGACGGGCCGAGAAATTTCAATACAACAAATAATCTTCTTACAAACGCAAGAACATCCAGCTACCTCTACAGTCCTGCTACAGGTATAAAGACAGGATATACAGATGCCGCAAGAAATTGTCTTGTTGCATCTGCTGAAAAAGAAGGAGTACGCCTTATAACCGTAATCCTCGGAGCAAGTGTGATAGACGGTGTTAATACTGCATATGTGGACACTAAGGCCCTGATGGAATGGGGATTTGAAAACTATGTAAGCAAGCAGGTTATTAAAAAGGGCGAATTCTATGATGAAAAGAGCATAAAATACGCTAAAGGCGAGAAAACTGTAAAGCTTGCTGCTAAAGATGACTTTATATCTGTATTCCGCAAGGATGTTGATGAAAGCCTAATTACCACCAAGGTTACTGTAAATACTCCTTTGCTTGCACCTCTCACGCCTGAAGACGAACTTGGTAAGGTTGAAATCTTTTACGGCGACGAATATCTGGGAGAAGTAACACTTACTGCGGATAAGGTATATGAATATTCGTGGTGGAGTGCTTTCGTCGGAGTAATAGGAAAAATAATCGGAATAGCTCTTCTTGCAGTTCTTGCTGTAGTTCTTGTACTCATATTAATAAGACAAGTTGAGTACGAAAAAAGAAAAAAAGAACGAATTAAAAGCAGAGGCACGGAAAAAAGATAGTATCATGTGCATCCTTTTTTAAGGATGCACATTTTATCCCTAAAAATATGAAAAGAGGTGGATTTGTGAAAAGAGTGGCATTGTATAGCTTGATTATTATGACTGTATTCGTAAGTGGCTGTAATGATATGCCTGAAATTTCAGAGCAGAAAGAGTTTGTAACTGTGACGGAAGGTACTTTGCTTCCTATGTATGTCCCCCTTGAAGATGTGAACACAAAAGACATAAATGAACGCTTTGTTGAAGATGAGTTTGCCTACGAAATAATGACCGGGGAATTTATTGAAAAAACAGAGGCTTACAGCATGATAAAGGAAAAGGATGAGTCTGCCGTTATATTAAAAACTGATGACGGTTATATTGCTGTAGGCGAAACCTCAGACGGCTCGTATCCCGGAGATGTATATATTGCAAAGTATGATAAGCTTCTTTTGGAAAAGACCTATGGCGGAAGCGATTTCGACTATCCCTATACCGCAGCCTATAACGAAAATATGGGTATTTTAGTGTCGGGAAACAGCCAGTCTGCTGAATCTGTATTCGGAAATAACCCTTTTGCGGCTCTTTTTGATAAGGATACTCTGGAACTTAAATGGAGCAAAAGGGTGCAGTTTGCGGGAAGTGCGGACTATCTTTCCGATACGGCGGCGTATTTGTCCTGCGGTAAAGCGACAGAAGACGGAGTTAAAATTGTTATCACCAAAGTATCGGAAGATGGCGAAGTTATATGGGAATCCGAGCCTTTGGAGCAGATAATTTATGATATAGCCGAGCTTTCTTCGGGAAAGGTCATTGTTTCACAGCATTACGCCAAAGACGGTGATATGGTAAATAAATTTGTTTTAATAGATGAAAACGGCATAATATTAAAAGAAACGGAAACTGAAATTTACGGAAGCTTAACGGCTACAGATGACGGCGGATTCATAATTGTGGCAGAACGCCCTGTAAGAAGTGTACCGCAACCTTTATATATATCGGCATTATGGACGGACAATGAAACCGTTGCGGCAAAATACGATGAAGAGCTTAATCTTTTGTGGCGTAAAACCTATGATAGCCTGCAGGGTGAAATGGGTTCGGATACGGTTGTTCCGCAAAAAGACGGAAGTCTTATGATAAAGAAAGCCGAAAAGGTGGAGGAATAAAAATGACAAAACAAATTAATGTCGGAAATGTAAAAATAGGCGGCGGAGCACCTATAAGCGTGCAGTCCATGACGAATACGGACACAAAGGATGTATTGGCGACACTTTCTCAGATAGAAAGACTCCATAAGGCAGGATGCGATATTATCCGGGTTACAGTACCAGATAAGGAAGCGGCAGAGGCAATGAAGGAAATTTGCACAAAAAGTCCGATTCCGGTAGTTGCTGACATTCATTTTGACTATAAACTTGCTCTTGCATCCATCGATGCAGGAGTATCCAAGGTGAGAATAAATCCCGGAAACATCGGCTCTATGGACAAGGTAAAGGCTGTTGCCCAGGCGGCAAAGGCAAAATGCGTTCCTATAAGAATCGGTGTAAACGGAGGTTCGCTTGAAAAAGATCTTGCTCATCCTACGCCGGAAAATATGGTGGAAAGTGCACGTCGTCATATAAAAATGCTTGAAGACTGTGATTTTTACGATATGGCCATTTCCTTGAAATCTTCGGATGTTAAAACTACCGTTGAAGCATATCGTCTTGCGAGTAAGACATTTTCTTATCCGCTTCATGTGGGCGTAACCGAAGCAGGAACAAGCTATTCGGGAATTATCCGTTCCAGTGCAGGAATCGGAGCACTTTTGCTTGACGGAATAGGAGATACTTTGAGAGTATCCCTCACAGCAGATCCGGTTGAGGAAGTAAAAGCGGGAATTGAACTTCTTAAAACTCTTGATTTGAGAGGCGGAGCCAAGCTTATTTCCTGTCCTACCTGCGGAAGAACTAAGATAGACCTTATTGGAATTGCCTCGGAGGTACAAAGCCGCTTAAGCTCGATTAATAAGGATATCACCGTTGCTGTTATGGGATGTGTTGTAAATGGCCCCGGAGAAGCAAAAGAGGCGGATATAGGTATTGCAGGAGGAAAAGGGGAGGCTCTTCTTTTCAAGAAAGGAGAAGCTGTGAGAAAAATATCCGAAGACAGGATAATAGAAGAATTGTTTGAAGAAATAGAAAAATTATAAGCAGAAAGGGAATAAAATGAGAACACTGGGAAAAACGCTAAAAGGAATAAACGTTTCGGATAAACTAAGCGAAGCAGAAGTAATTAAGTTTGAAATTAATAAAAAAACCAGGAAAATATCTTTGGTACTGTCGCTGGATGACGTATCATCCCTTTCTGAGCTTGACGCTCTTAAAAAAGATATGAAGGGCTTTTACAAGCTTGCCGAAAGCAATATATCGGTGTTTTACGCCAACGCATCGATGGATGAAGAATTTTTCAAGTCTTACTATCCTAATCTTTTGCAGGAAGTGAAAAAGGCTGAGCCTGCCTTTTACTATATGCTTCTGGGAAGCAGAATTGAGTTTTCGGACGAAACGCTTAAGATAACCGTAATCCATGGCGGAATGGAAATGCTCGTCATGAAAAAGTGCGATAAACTTATACATAAAATAATTTTGGATCAGACCAATCTTTTCGTTAATGTGGAGTTTATCGACAAGAAAGAAAAAGTTGAAATGCCGGATCTTCCCGAAATCGTTTATGAAGCGAAGGAAGAAAAGAAGGAGAAAAAAGTTGTGATTAAAACCACAAACGGCGATGTGTTGCTTGGTAAGAGTATAAAGGGCGAAATTATTGCTATTAATGATATATCGGAAGAAACCGACAAAGTAATAATAAAAGGAGATATCCTTGCGGTAGAAACAAAAGAGCTTAAGAGTAAGAAGGTTATCGTTAAGTTTATTATGACTGACCTTACCAACTCAATTGGGTGTAAATTCTTTACTTCTGCTGATAAGCTTGAGGAAATTTTGGAGGGCGTAAAGGTGGGAGCTACTGTATGCGTACAGGGCGAGCTTCGTAACGATCCCTTTGAGAGAGAGGAAACAATTGCAGTAAGGAATATTGAAAAGGCACAGAAGAAAAAGAAAACCGATGATGAACCGGTAAAAAGAGTGGAACTTCATTGCCATACTCAGATGTCTGCCATGGATGCTGTATGCTCTGCAAAGTCGGTTGTCAAGCGTGCTATTGAATGGGGAATGCCGGCGGTTGCCATAACCGACCACGGTGTTGTTCAGTCTTATCCTGAAGCACTTAAGGCAAAAGGAGATAATCCCATAAAGATTCTCTACGGCGTTGAAGGGTATCTTGTTCCCGATACAATAGATGCGGTTAAGAATGTTAAGGGACATTCCATCGAAGATGAATTTGTTATTTTTGATATTGAAACCACAGGTCTTGATAAAAATACCGAGGTTATAACTGAGATTGGTGCGGTAAAGATGCGTGGAGACAAAGTTATTGAACGCTTTTCGACCTTTGTCGACCCTTGCCGTCACATTCCGTCTAATATAACCGAGCTTACGGGAATAACCGACGAAATGGTTGCCGGAGCACCGCTTGAAGGAGAAGCTATAGAAGCTTTTCTGAATTTCTGTGACGGAGCACCGGTTATTGCCCATAACGCAAAGTTCGACACGGGATTTATAAAAATAGCTGCAGAGAGAAATGGCCTTGTATTTGATAACACCATAATCTGCACACTTATTCTTGCACAGGCACTTCTTCCGGAACTTAAAAAACATAAGCTTAACATAATCGCAGATCACTTGAATATCGAAAACCCCAACCATCACAGAGCAGTTAATGATGCCGAGGTAACAGGTGCTATATGGAGCGAATTTTTAAGAAAAATGAAAGCTTTGGGTATTAAGGACGTTACGGATATCAATGTGACATTGGGCGGACAGATTGATGTAAGAAAAACTAAAAACTGCTATCATGTAATTATTTTGATAAAGGAATTCAAGGGAATAAAAAATCTTTATAAAATAATAACAGAGTCGCATCTTAAGTATCTTGGAAGAACGCCTAGAATCCCCAAGAGTCTTCTTACAAAATACAGAGAAGGACTTATTGTGGGTTCTGCCTGTGAAGCGGGAGAACTTTATCGTGCAATGGTGGACGGTAAAAACGAGTCGGAGCTTGAAACTATTGCATCCTATTATGACTATCTTGAAATTCAGCCACTTAAAAACAATGCCTTCATGATAAGGGAAGGTATTGTAAAAAGCGAAGCAGAGCTTATAGAATACAATAAGAGAATTCTTGCCATGGGCGATAAGCTCGGAAAGCTTACTGTTGCCACATGCGACACGCACTTTTTGGATCCCGAGGATGAAGTGTACAGAAGAATACTTATGGATTCCAAAGGTTTTGATGATGCTGACAATCAGCCACCGTTATATTTCAGAAACACTAAAGAGATGCTTGAAGAATTTAAGTATCTCGGAGACAGAGCGTATGAAGTGGTTGTTGAAAACACCAATAAAATTGCCGATATGATAGAGGATGTCATTCCGATAAAGGACGGAAACTATCCTCCTACAATCGAAAACAGTGCGGAGGACTTAAAGCGTCTTTGTTATGAAAAGGCACATCGCCTTTACGGCGATCCCTTGCCTGAATTTGTACAGGACAGACTGGAACGTGAAATTAACCCCATCATAAATAACGGTTATGACGTTATGTATATGATAGCACAGAAGCTCGTTAAAAAGTCCAACGATGACGGTTATATAGTTGGTTCGAGAGGTTCTGTTGGATCTTCCTTTGTTGCGTTTTTATCAGGTATTACGGAGATAAACTCACTTCCTGCACACTATCTTTGCCCCGAGTGTAAATATCTTGAATTTCCAAAGGTTTCACCCGGTCTTTCAGGTTGTGACCTGGAGGATAAAATGTGTCCCAAGTGCGGTACGAAGCTTATGAAGGAAGGCCATGACATACCCTTTGAAACCTTCCTGGGATTCAACGCCGATAAGGTGCCGGATATTGACCTTAACTTCTCGGGAGATTATCAGACAAAGGCACATAAATATACGGGAGAGCTTTTCGGAGAAGGATATGTGTTTAAGGCAGGAACCATCGGAACAGTTGCGGAAAAAACAGCATACGGTTATGTTAAGAAATATTTCGAAAAACGTAATGTAAGAGTGAGGGAAGCTGAGGTTGAAAGACTTAAGCTGGGATGTACCGGTGTAAAGAGAACGACCGGACAGCATCCCGGCGGAGTTATAGTATGTCCTAAGGAACTTGACATTCATGACTTTACACCGGTTCAGCATCCTGCGGATGACCCTGACAGTGACGTAACAACAACGCATTTCGATTACCATTCGATTCACGATAACCTTTTAAAGCTTGATATACTGGGACACGACGATCCGACGGTAATAAGAATGCTTGAGGATTTAACAGATACGAAGGTGCAGGACATTCAGCTTGATGACAAGGAAACCATGAGTCTCTTTTCATCAACCGAGGCACTTGGCGTAACTCCTGAACAGATAGACAGCGTTGTGGGAACTTACGGTATCCCGGAATTCGGAACCAGAATAGTAAGAAATATGCTTGTTGAAACAATGCCCAAGACATTTTCCGAGCTTATCAGAATAAGCGGACTTTCCCATGGTACTGACGTTTGGTTCGGAAATGCCCAGGATCTTGTAAATTCAAATACCTGTACACTGAACAGCTGTATTTGTACAAGAGACGATATTATGGCGTACTTAATTGCAATGGGCCTTCCCAACGGCGACGCATTTAAAATAATGGAGTCCGTCAGAAAAGGTAAAGGTCTTAAAGACGAATGGATGGACATGATGAGAGAACATGATGTTCCTGAATGGTACATAGATTCGTGTCTTAAAATTAAGTATATGTTCCCCAAGGCTCATGCGGCGGCATATGTAACAAATGCATTCAGAATCGCATGGTATAAGGTGCATAGACCTACGGAGTATTATATTGCATATTATACTGTACGTGCTGATGACTTTGACTATGAGCTTATGACCAAAGGATATGATTTCACCAATGACAAGATAAAAGAATATGAAAAAATGGGAAAGGCTATATCCACCCGTGAAAAGAATATTCAGACTATTCTTGAAATCTGCCGTGAAATGTATGCAAGAGGAATAGAATTTGCTCCTGTGGATTTATACAAATCTCATGCTTCAAAGTTTTTGAAGGGAGAAGACGGAAGAATAATACCGCCGCTTTCATCAATTGCAAATCTTGGAGCTGTTGCGGCAAAGCAGATTATGGAAGCTAGAGAAGAGGGAGGAGAATTCTTCTCTGTTGAGGATATACGCCAGAGAGCACATGTCGGTAAGGCAATAACGGATTTGCTTGCCAATGCAGGTTGTTTGAAGGGACTTTCTGAAAGTAGCCAGACATCACTTTTTGATATGGAGTAAAAGAAAAAAGCATTTGAACTAAAAGTTCAAATGCTTTTTTATCAGTTTGATTTATTAGGGGTATTTCCGGGTTTTCTTCCGTGATTTCTGTGGAAGTTTCTGGAATGTGGCTTAAAGGGAATCGGAGCATCCTTTTTTTCTGTCTGAGGTGCTGTCTGAGGTACAGATTTTTGTCCTTGTGATTTTTTTTCGCCCTGAGAAGTACCCTGCTTTTTTTGCTGTCCCTGCTGATGGTTTCCACGTCTGTAATTTCCGTGGGGAGAATTGTTTCGGTTTCCGCCCTGACGATTCTGGTTTTGTCTGTGGTGATGCTGATGATGTTCTGATTCTGAAAAGTCAGCCTTATCTTTTGATTTTGCAGGAATCGGCTTTAAGGGAGCATCGTTTTCAGGAAGGGGAGGGATGGGCTCATAAACTGTGGGGACAAGATAAATTTCATCGCCGTCAATAACTTCGCATTCTTCGAAGGTTTTTGATAAGTCCTCAATCTGAATGCCTTTGTGCAAGACGTTAAAGGTTTTGGGATCTGCCGAGTCCACGATAAACTGAAAGCCGATGAGCTTTTCAAGCATAACACCTATCGGAACGTCACCTGTAAGCCGATATTTCAATTTTCTGGTATCGTCTTTTCCGTATATGAAAGTTACTGTGATTTTTTGCATAGTTATAATCCTTTCTCAAAGGACAGAAGGTTCGTCCTTTTTGGCAATTTTTAAGGTGTAGTAAAGACCGGTTTCTGAAAGTGCTTCAGTGCTTGTCTTAAATGCAAGAGCTTCCGTGTTGTTATGTTCGCTTAAGTGGGCAAGCATGAAATGCTCTGTCCCGTCGTTTAATAGCCTTTTGGCAATAGCGGCACAAAGGTTGTTTGACATATGGCCTTTGTCGCCTGAAATTCGTCTTTTCAAAAAGTAAGGGTACGGGCCTTCCATAAGCATTTTTTCGTCGTGATTAGATTCGATGATTATACTTTCTGCACCCTTAAGATGAGAATACATTTCTTCTGTTACAACACCTGTATCGGTCATAACAGCAACTTTGGTGTTGTCTTTTGAAAAGGTATAGGCAACTGATGAAGCGGTGTCGTGGGAAACCTGAAATGGCATTACGCTTACACCTGAAATATTAAAAGACTTTCCCGGGACAATTTCTTTCATGTATTCTCCGGGAATAAAAGAACAGTCTCTGAAGGTTTCTTTTGTGGCATAAATAGGAATGTCGAATTTTTTTGCAAGTATGTATGCACCCTTAACGTGGTCTGAATGAGGGTGAGTGAGCAATAGTGCATCGGGAGCTTTTAGACCTAAATGGTTAAGGCCTGCAAAAACTTTTTTGCCACTTATTCCGCAATCCGACATGATGAGTGTATTTTCCGAAATGATAAGATTGGAGTTACCGCTGCTTCCGCTGGCTATTGTGGCAAGATGAAAACTCATTCTTCTACACGCTCTATCTTTGCTCCGAGGGAGCGAAGCTTTTCTTCAAATTTTTCATATCCGCGGTCAATCAATGTGATATTGGTAACTTCGGTTACACCTTCAGCCATAAGGCCGGCAATTACAACTGCGGCACCTCCGCGAAGGTCGGTTGCTTTGACGGGAGCACCGTAAAGCTTGGGAACAGACTGAATTGTAGCCATTTTGCCTGCAGCATTAATCTTGGCACCCATTCTTATAAGCTCGTCCGTATACTGGAAGCGGTTATCCCATACACCTTCCACCATAACACTTAAGCCCTCGGCAATTGTTAAAAGAGCAACCATCTGAGGTTGAAGATCGGTGGGGAAGCCGGGATACGGCATGGTCTGTACATTTGTGGCTTTAAGCTTGCCTGTTCCTTCAACCCTTATCGCATCGTCAAGCTCGGTAACTTTGGCACCGGCTTCAATGAGCTTTGCTGTGAGAGATTCCATGTGCTTGGGAATGACGTTTTTTATTAAAACATTTCCACCCGTTGCTGCTGCGGCAATCATAAATGTTCCTGCTTCAATCTGGTCTGGAATTATCTGGTATGTGCCGCCCTTCATGTCGGAAACACCTTTGATTTTAACTCTGTTTGTTCCTGCACCTTTGATGTTTGCGCCCATGGAATTTAAAAAGTTTGCCATATCTACGATATGAGGTTCTCTCGCTGCGTTTTCAATAACCGTTACTCCGTCGGCTTTACATGCTGCCAGCATAATGTTTATTGTGGCGCCAACACTTACTTTATCTAAGTAAATAGAGCTTCCGGCAAGGTTTTCGGCAGTAGCTTTTATAACTCCTCTTGAATCGTCGATATCGGCACCGAGAGCTGTGAAGCCTTTTATGTGCTGATCGATGGGGCGTGTTCCGAAATTACAGCCGCCGGGCATGGCGATTTCTGCCTTTCTGAAACGGCTTAAAAGTGAACCTATTAAATAATAAGAGCCTCTGATACGTCTTACAAGCTCATAGTCGGGAACGGCATAGGTTATATTTTCAGCATCCACTATTATTGTATGATTGTCGGGCCTTTCAATTTTTGCTCCGAAACATTCTATCATACTTAAAATAACGGAAACGTCGCTGATATCTGGAATGTTTTCGATACGGCATGCACCGTTTACTAAGAGTGTTCCTGCGAGTATTGCAAGAACTGAATTTTTTGCACCGCTTATATCAACGGTTCCTTCCAATGGAACTCCGCCTGTGATTACAAGTTTTTCCATAAATCATTCTCCTGTATAAAATATGTCAACAGACATAATAATCATATTCTATCTAATTTATTATACTACTAAATAGATTTAAATGCAACTATTTATTTAGTCAAAATATATTAATATTTTTTGATTTTTTTCTTGCCACTGCATATTATATGTGGTAAAATTAAAATAAGGGAAATGTATTTTTTTTAAGGAGGGAAAAACATGAAAACCATAAGAAAAATTATGCTTATTCTGTTGTGTATGACACTTATTTTAGCTTGTGTGAGTGCTGTATCCGCAGCGGATGCCGATCCTTACAGCTTGTATGCTGTAATAAGCGACGAGGCGGTTGCCTCAGCGAAGGAAGGCGAAGCAAATACGTCGCACATAAAGCTTAGAGACGGCTATCTTTATTTGCCAAGTGCAACCGATATGTCCAAGGTAAGGCTTTATTTTGAAGGAGACGGAGAACTTAAGCTAAAGGCAGATAAGGGAGGCGGAAAAGCGACAACTTTTAAAAGCGGTGATGCTGTTGACCTTAAGTATCTTTTCGCAGGCTGCACCATTGAAAATTATCGCTATCCCGCAATAGTTTCCAATAACGCAGGAAAGCTTGCCTACATAAATATTATGAAGTCTGAAAATCTTCCGACTATTTTTCTTACAGTGCCCACAGGCAATCTTGACTATGTTAACTCCATTAAAGGAAACCAGGAAGCAGGAACAGCCTTTATTATTGATGTTGACGGAAAGGTTTTGTATAATGCCGGCCTTAAGAAAATCAAAGGCAGAGGTAATGCAACCTGGGGTGGCGGAGGTACAGGCAAGAAGCCTTACAACATTACACTTGAGGACAAGGCCGATATTATTCCGGGAGCAGGAGCAGGCAAAAAGTATTGTCTTTTAAATAGCTCTGCATCCAAGCAGGATGAAACTTACATAATTAATCAGGTAGTTTTAGAGGCGGCAACAAAAATGCCCGGAAACTACTATCCGGTACATACGAGGATGATAGAATTTTACTGCAACGGTGACTATAGGGGACTTTATGAAATAACAGAAAAGATTGACACGGGTTCCTCCCTTGTGGATATTCCCGACCAGGAGGATTTCACTGCAGACGGTCCTTTAGGTGCACAGGTTCAGGTAACGGATAAAAATGACAGTGCCATTGCAGCAGGTGTCAAGGTTTATGCATACTGGTCTTCTGCGGCTTATCAGGTTGATGAACCGGACATTACGGGTGGATATATCGTTGAGGGTGACGGGTATTACCAGAAAGAAAACTGCTGGTTTGTAACAAAGCAGGGCAGAGGCTACACGGTAAAGCGTCCTGAGTTTGCCACAAGAGAGCAGGTTGCCTATATTGCTGAGTATGTTCAGGACTATGAAAATGCTGTATATTCTGCGTCAGGCTATAATGATAAGGGCAAGCACTATTCCGAATATATCGACATGGATTCCATGGCATCCCGTTTCATTTTGGAAAACTTCTTCTACTGCCGTGAACAGCTTGGAAACTCCACTTACATTTCAAAGCCCGCAGGAAACGATACATTGCTTTATTTCGGACCTATGTGGGACTATGAAAACGTAATGGCAAGCTATGCGTGGATAAGAAACGGTGCCACAAAGGAGTATAATCCCTATGACACATTGATTGTCGGATCCGGCTTGGGTAAAATACTCATAACCAAGGGCGACTTTATGGAAAGGCTTTACGATATAAACAAAAAGGACTTTCTTCCGCTGATTGATTCTTTTTTGGGAGAACCTACATTCGCAAATAACGGAATTTCAATTAATAAAATGGCAGAAGCTTATAAAATTTCCGTTGCCATGGATATTGAACGCTGGAAGAAGAATGATATCTGGGAAAGTGAACTTAACAAGTACAGAGAGTGGATGCAAAACAGAATAAACTACTGGACAGGAAGCAATAATGTCAAGGGCCTTTTTGACGAAAATAATTTAATGGGTGCAACAGCTAAAGAAGAAAACGGTACATTATATGTGGAACTCAGGGGTGTTGCATCAGGCTATAAATGGTATAAGATGAGTGATGATAAAAAGAGGTCATCTGAAATTCCCGGTGCATATGGAATGAGCTTTACACCTACGGAGAGCGGAACATACTATGCTGTTGTTTCGGGAATGAAGACAAGCGAAAATCCGGGTGTAAAAAGCGGAACACTTACTACAAATCCTGTAACCGTTACAAAGTAAGGGGGGAGAAATGTATATGAAAAAAATAACAGCGTTAGCACTGGCAATACTGCTCTCTTTATCTCTGATATGTGCGGTTACGGCAGCCACGGATGAATATGCACCTTCGTCTTTGTGGAAAATTGAGGTTAACTCGGACAGAGGCAGTACAATAAGAAATTTAATTGACGGCAATATAAATTCATATTGGCATTCTGCTTA
>JAFXHP010000051.1 GCA_017536285.1 Clostridia bacterium | reverse complement strand
CTCTCTTATCCTTAGGCATGTCAACACCAGCAATTCTTGCCATTTTTGCTACACCTCCAAAATTTAGGTCTTAATTAGCCCTGACGCTGTTTGTGCTTCGGATTTTCGCAGATAACCATTATTTTGCCTTTGCGCTTTATTACCTTGCACTTTTCACAGATAGGCTTAACCGAAGGTCTTACTTTCATTGAAAATACCTCCTTATGAGTTGTGCGGATTTTTTCCGCTTTTCGTTTTCGTTTGATTTATTGAAGTGCTTTTCATAATTTTAAACGGGTTGCCGCGGAGGCTTCAGCATAAGCCCCAATCCCCATTTATCAGTACTACTTGGCTCTCCAAGTAATCCTGCCCTTTGACAGATCGTAAGGTGACATTTCAACTGTTACCTTATCGCCGGGAACTATACGGATATAGTTCATACGGAGTTTACCTGAAACGTGGGCAAGTATCTTGTGACCGTTTGAGAGTTCAACCTGAAACATTGCGTTGGGAAGAGCTTCCAAAACGGTTCCTTCAATCTCGATTACATCTTCTTTAGACATATTTACCTCCCCAGATAAAGTGGTTACGGCAGACTCTTTTTTATTCTTTCAAGAGCCTTTCTTAGTTTTTTGTCTGTTAGATTTTCGTCTGTCAGAATGATATCAAGCGGTTCTATATGTTTGAAACTTTTCTTTTTGGGGTTATCTGTTCTGTGACGCTTTCCGTCTGAGATGAGAGCGAATGTTTCTTCGCACCTTATAACCGCGAAAAGTTTTCCTTTTTCACCGCCCGCCGTCGCCCTGACGACCTGACCTACGGCAAACATACCGCGGATCAATCGACTTTTGTAAGCAGGATTGGCTTATCGCTTGTTATAGCGATTGTATGTTCAAAGTGTGCGGAAGAAGAACCGCTCTTTGTAACTACTGTCCAGTCGTCACCGAGAACTCTTACGCCGTCGCCCTTGAAGTTAATCATGGGTTCTATTGCAATAACCATTCCGGGAACAAGTCTGGGCCCGTGTCCTGCCTTGCCGTAGTTGGGAACTTCAGGTTCTTCGTGGAGTTTTCTTCCGACGCCGTGACCTATATATTCCTTGACTACTCCGAAGCCGAATTTTCTTACATGCTCTTCTATTGCTGCCGAAATATCTCCTATGCGGTTTCCAGCAACGGCTTTTTCAATGCCCTTATAAAGACTTTCTTCGGTTACCCTCATTAAATCTTCATCGTCTTTCGTTATCTTTCCGACAGCGAAAGTTCTTGCACTGTCACCGTGGAATCCTCCTATGAATGCGCCGACATCAATGCTGACGATGTCGCCTTCATGGATTTTTCTCTTACCGGGGATACCGTGGATTACTTCGTTGTTGATGGAGATACAGGCACTTGCGGGAAAACCGCCATACCCCAAGAAACTCGGAACCGCACCCTGACTCACGATATAATCGTGGATTATTGTGTCAAGTTCTTTTGTTGTCATTCCGGGTTTAATGCTTTCCCCTGCGAGCTTTAAAGCCTCGCCTGTTATTCTGCCTGCTATCTTCATCTTCGCAATATCAGATGCGGATTTGATATTTATCATCTTATTTCAAAGCCTCTAAAACAAGCGCTGAAGTTTCTTCAACAGTTTCCTGTCCTTCAACAGTCTTGAGAAGACCCTTAGCAGCATAATAGTCCTTTAAAGGAGCTGTCTGCTTGTG
>JAFXHP010000050.1 GCA_017536285.1 Clostridia bacterium | reverse complement strand
TTTAAGGAGGTGTTTTTAGTGATTAGAACATATCAGCCCAACAAATTAAAGAGAAAAAAGGTTCACGGTTTCAGACAGAGAATGAGCACTAAAAACGGTCGCAAAGTTCTCGCAAGAAGAAGAAGAGAAGGCAGAAGAGTACTCTCTGCTTAATCTGAGTGAAAGAAAGAAGTTAGTTTTTTAATGGAACATACGCTGTCAATTAAAAAAAATACGCTTTTTTCAAAAATTTACAAAAAAGGTAACTGTCTCGTTTCTTATGCTTTGATTATGTATGTAATGCCAAACGGTCTTCCTTACAGCCGGATGGGAATTACAGTGAGCAAAAAGGTCGGAAAGGCCGTAAAAAGGAACAGAGCCAAAAGGCTTATAAGAGAAAGTTACAGATTCTTTGAAAAATACACCTCGGGTTATGATTTCGTTTTTGTAGCAAGAACGAAAACGCCCGAGGTAGGATTTTTTGAAGTTAAAAAAGAAATGGGTAAACTTTTTGAGAAAGCAAAACTTAAATAACGGTTTTTCTTACTTTCGGAAAGGATTTTTTAATGAAAAAAATTTTTCTTTTTTTTATCAGACTTTACAGAAAATTTTTATCACCTTTACTAGGTTCTTCAAAATGCCGTTTTTATCCGACTTGTTCTGCGTATGCCTATGAAGCTATCGAAAAGTACGGTGCGTTAAAGGGCGGCTTCTTAGCCGTTAAAAGAATTCTGAAATGTCACCCTTTTAATCCCGGGGGTTATGATCCTGTGCCGTAGGACACCCCGTTTTTTATTTTTATAAGGAGTGATTAAAATACTTAACTTTTTTGCAAACATCCTTAGTTTTGTAATTAATCCTATTTATGATTTTACTAAGGATTACGGTCTGGCTGTTATTCTGTTTACACTTATTATTAAAGTAATTCTTTTTCCTCTCGGAATAAAACAACAGAAAACAACTGTTAAAACCAAGAAAATAAGACCTGAACTTGAGAGAATTCAGGCAAAATATAAAAACGATAAAGAAAAATTAAACGAAGAAACCATGAAGCTTTATCAGAAGTACGGAGTAAATCCGATGGGTGGTTGTCTTCCTCTTTTAATTCAGCTTCCCATACTTTTGGCTTTCTACAGAGTTATTCAGGCTCCGGTAACCTGGTTTTTAAGAATAACTCCTGCATTAAAGCTTGATGATATGGTAAAAAAAGGTGAGATTGCAAAAGAAGTTGTAATTGAAAAACTTTCTAAAGTTGCCGGCGAGGTTGATTTTTCTTCACTTACTGAAATTAAAGAAATTGTTGCCTTTTTAACCGAAAAAGTAAAGGATTTTGAAATAAAGATAGCTTCTGAGTTCAGTCTTATCGATTTCAATTTCCTCGGAATGGATTTATCAAAATCTCCCAGCGATGATAAATTGCTTTTGATTGTGGTTGCACTTGCAACAGGTTCAGCATTTTTCTCAAACTGGGTATCAAAAAAGCTTAATCCCATGAGCGAAGAGCAGGCTCAGCAGATGAAAATGATGAATCTGATGATGCCCCTTATGACAGCATTTTTCACATATACTCTTCCTGCAGGAATTGGTCTTTATTGGTTTGTCAGCACAATGTTCTCTGTTCTTCAGATGGTAATTTTAACAAAGTATTATGAGAAGAAGTATGAGAATGAAGATTTCGGGATTAAAGAGAAGAAGGGAAAAGGGAAAAACAAATGAAATTTGTGGAAATAAAGGCAAAAACCGTTGATGAAGCGGTTGAAACAGCTTTAAAAGAGCTTAATACAACAAAGGAAAATGTTGATATTGAAATTCTTGAAGAATCCAAGGGACTTTTCGGATTATTGGGAAGTAAAGAAGTAAAGGTAAGAGTTACTGTTATTAAGGAAGATGATAGTAAAAAAGCTGAAACTTTCCTTAAAAATATTACCGAAAAGCTTGGTATGGATACAGAATTTGAAACAGTTTACAATGATGAAGAAAAGAAGATGTCAATTGAGCTTAAGGGCGAAGGCTTAGGTCTTTTGATAGGCCGCCGTGGGGAGACACTTGATGCACTTCAGTATCTTACAAACATTTTTGTAAACAAGGAAACAGAAGATTATATAAAAGTTACTCTTGACGCTGAAAATTACAGAGAAAGACGTGAAGAGGCTCTTGTCACTCTTGCAAAGAGAACTGCAGCCAAGGCTACAAAATATAAGAAAAACATGATTATAGAGCCTAAAAATCCTTATGAAAGAAGAATAATTCACGAGGCTCTGCAGGAATATCCCGGTGTGACAACATATTCTATAGGTGAAGAACCCAACAGAAAAGTTGTTGTTGCATATAAGGGTATGGCAGGAACTTACAGAGACTAAAATATCCAAAAAGTAAGTCAAACGCAGATAAAATTATATTTAATCTATATGAAAAGGTTTTTATAAAGCTTTTTTGTGAAAACGAATTAACGCCGTGAAAAGAGTAGTTTTCACGGCGTTTTATCTGCTTCTTCCAAATTCAATCTCTACCGTATAAAAATATGACGACGAGTTTGAGTTCGAAAGATTTACCTTACTTTAAGAATGTTTGGAAAAAGAAAAAGGTGATTTTATGGCAGAAACAATTGCCGCAATAAGCACAGCTATGCAAAAAGGTGGAATTGCCGTTATAAGAATAAGCGGTGATGATGCATTTAAGATAGCAGATAAGGTGTTTAAAGGTAAAATAAAAACTGAAGATTCGGAAAGTCACCGCATTTTA
The DNA here is from genome assembly GCA_017536285.1 of Clostridia bacterium. The sequence continues at coordinate 10,701 of JAFXHP010000050.1, read as the reverse complement.
TACGGTCACGTTTATGATGGAGATATACTTATTGATGAGTGTCTTTGTTCGGTTATGCGTGCACCAAAAAGCTTTACTGCAGAAAATGTTGTTGAATTATCTGTTCATGGAGGAATAATTCCTGCAAAAAGAACTCTTGAAGCGGTAATTAAGGCAGGTGCCAGAGCGGCAAAAGCCGGTGAATTTACCATGCGTGCTTTTTTGAACGGAAGAATTGATTTATCAAAAGCCGAAGCCGTTGCCGATATTATAGATTCAAAAACTGACCTTGCAAGAAGCACAGCTGTAAATCAGCTTTCGGGAAAATTATCTGAGGGAATAAACGAGATAAGGCGTGAAATCCTCGAAATAATGAGTTATATTTCCGTTTCCACAGATTTTCCTGATGAGGATGCGGACAGCTTGTCGGGAGTAAACATAAAACTTGGTCTTTCTCTTATAAAGGAGAAAACGGAAAATCTTATAAAAAATGCCGATAAAGGCATTATTTTAAGAGAAGGTGCAATTTGTGCTATTTGCGGAAAACCGAATGTGGGTAAAAGTTCACTTCTCAATGAACTTGCAGGTGAGGAAAAAGCCATAGTTACTGAAATTGAAGGTACAACCAGAGATATAATTGAAGAATATATAAATATTTTTGATATTCCGATTCGCCTTGCTGATACAGCAGGTATAAGAGAAGATGCAGACACGGTTGAAAAAATAGGTGTAAAAAAGGCAAGAGATTATATTAAAAATGCAGATATTTGTCTTTTTATAACCGATAATGGAAGATTGTTTGATGAAAACGATGCGGAAATTTTAGAACTTGTTAAAGATAAGCCGCATATTACCGTTGTAAATAAATCGGAACTTGAAAGTAAATGTTTTCTGCCAAGTGAAGAAGATGCGGTATATATTTCTGTAAAGGAAAAAACGGGAATCGATGAACTTAAGAAAAAAATTTATGACCTTCTTATGGGTTCGGATTTTTCGGAAGATGTGGTTATGATTACAAACGAGCGTCATAAAGAAGCTGCAATTATGGCCGATTCTGCCATAGGCGAAGCAATTAAGGTTTTAGAGAGTGGACTGACAGAAGATTTTGCTTATATAAATCTGGAAGCGGCTGTTACTCATCTCGGAGAAATTACCGGTATGACAGTATCAGATGAAGTTATAGGCGAGGTTTTCTCAAAATTCTGTATAGGAAAATAATTTCCGTTGAAAGGATATTATTATGGAATATTTTAATGCGGGTAAATACGATGTAGTTGTAATAGGAGCGGGCCATGCGGGCTGTGAAGCGGCACTTTCTGCCGCAAGACTTGGCATGAAGGTTGTTATTTTTTCAGTTAACCTTGATGCCGTTGCCAACATGCCTTGTAATCCTCATATAGGAGGAACGGCAAAGGGACATCTTGTAAGAGAAATTGATGCTCTGGGCGGTGAAATGGGTAAAGCGGCAGACGAAACTTATATCCAAATAAAAATGCTTAATCTGGGAAAAGGCCCTGCTGTTCATTCTCTTCGTGCTCAGATTGACCGTATGCGTTATCGTGAAAGAATGAAACAGACATTGGAACTTCAGGAAAATCTTGAACTTAAGCAGGCTGAAGTTACTGAAATTGTATTTGACGGGGATAAGGTAGTTGGCGTAAAAACCAACATGGGTGCATATTATGAAACAAAAAGCTGTATTATCGCAACGGGTACCTATCTTAAAGGAAAAATTGTAATAGGGGAACTTCAGTACGAAGGCGGTCCCGACGGTATGATGCCTGCAAACAGCTTGTCAAAATGTCTTATAGATAAGGGGATTAAGCTTCTTCGTTTCAAAACAGGAACTCCTGCAAGAATAAACAGAAGAAGCGTGGATTTTTCAAAGATGGAGCTTCAGGAGGAAAAGGATCCTCCTCTGCCCTTCTCCTTTGAAACCAAAAATCCCAGGAGAAGCGAGGTTGAGTGTTACTTAACCTACACAAATCCCGAAACCCACAAAATTATAATGGATAACATTGACCGTGCTCCCCTTTTCAATCATTCAATTGAGGGAACAGGTCCCAGATATTGCCCTTCAATTGAGGATAAAGTGGTTCGTTTTGCTCACAAGGAGCGTCATCAAATATTTGTGGAGCCTATGGGACTCAACACGGAAGAGCTTTATATTCAGGGTATGTCATCAAGCTTACCTGAAGAGGTTCAGCTTCAGATGTACAGAACCATCAAAGGCTTGGAAAAGGCAGAACTTCAGCGAAATGCTTATGCCATTGAGTATGACTGTTTAGATCCGACACAGCTTAAAGCAACGCTGGAATTTAAGGAAATTGAAGGCCTGTACGGAGCAGGTCAGTTTAACGGAAGCTCCGGATACGAGGAAGCAGCCGCACAGGGACTTATTGCGGGAATAAATGCCGCACTTAAAATAAAGGGCGAAGAACCTTTTACCTTAGACCGTTCCGAAGCATATATAGGAGTTTTGATAGACGATTTAACAATCAAAGGAACAATGGAGCCTTACAGAATGCTGACTTCCCGTGCGGAATACCGTCTTTTACTCCGTCAGGATAATGCAGATATCCGTTTAACCGAAAAGGGTTATAAAATAGGACTTATATCCGAAGAAAGATATAAGGAATTTATATCCAAGCAGGAAGCGGTAAATGCGGAGATAGACCGTGTTGAACATGAAAACATCCCTCCTTCCGCTGAAGTAAACGCTCTTTTGGCAGAACACGGAAGCACGCCGTTAACCACCGGCTTTAAACTGGGTGAGCTTATCCGCCGTCCCGAGCTTGACTATTTTTTATTGGCTCCCATTGATAAAAAGAGGCCTTCTCTTCCCTATTACATAACAGAGGAAGTGAATGTTGCAGTTAAGTATGACGGCTATATAAAGATGCAGATTGAACAGGTAAAAGCATTCAAAAAGCTGGAAAACAAGAAAATTCCGGAAGATATTGACTATGCCGATGTAAAGGGCCTTAAAAGAGAAGCTGCAGAAAAGCTTATGAAGAACCGTCCCGAAAACTTCGGCCAGGCGTCCAGAATATCCGGCGTTTCTCCTGCGGATATTACGGTTTTGCTTATTTATATTGAACAGATGAAAAGGAGCTGATTAAAATTTTAATAAAAGAAGCTCTTAAAATGGGGATAAAATTGCCTGATGATGCGGAAGAACTTTTCGGTAAATACACGAAATTGCTTCTTTCTTATAATGAAGTTATGAATCTTACAGCCATAACGGATATTGAAGAAATAAAAATAAAGCATTATCTTGACTGTCTTACTCCTCTCTCCTTTTCTCTTATTCCGGACGGAGCGAAGGTTGCCGATGTTGGAAGCGGAGCCGGTTTTCCGGGACTTCCCATAAAAATAGCAAAAAGGAATATTCATCTCACGGCGATAGATGCACTTTTAAAGAGGATAAACTTTCTTAAAACCATAAAGGAAGAGCTTTCTCTTTCGGATTTTGAGTGTATTCATATGCGTGCCGAGGAAGCAGGACAGGATAAGTTATTAAGAGAAAGCTTTGATATAGCTACAGCCCGTGCAGTTGCTAATCTTTCTTCGCTTTCTGAATGGTGCTTGCCCCTTGTAAAGGTTGGAGGTTCATTTATTGCATTAAAAGGCCCTACTCCGGATGATGAAATAGAAGACGCAAAAACGGCAATAACCGTGCTTGGCGGAGAAATAGACAAAATTTACAACGTTGTTCTCCCCGGAGAAATTCCCCACACCATAGTTTGTATTAAAAAAATATCGCAAACTCCGTCTTTGTATCCGAGAAAATCCGGTAAAGCGTCAAAACAGCCGATTAAATGACACATCTTTAGCCTATTTTGGCGAACGAATTTAATTTACAAAACTTAAACCTTCTGATAGAATTATATCTGTCGGAAGGTTTTTTACATAAGAAAAGTCAGAGAGGAGCTTTTTATGTTCAGTTCTGTTTTTACGGAAGAGCCACAAAAGAAGGTTACGGATATACCTCTTGGAAGAATTGAGCCGAATCCTGATCAGCCGAGACGTTTCTTTGATATAGAATCGTTAACGGAGCTTGCTAAGTCCATCGACGAGTATGGGGTAATTCAGCCGATTACCGTTAAGAAAAAAGGAGACGGACGGTTTATAATAATAGCCGGAGAACGCAGATACAGAGCGAGTTGTATGGCCAAGAAAAGGACAATACCTGCAATAATTATTGATATTTCTGAAGAAAAGAGTGCTGCAATTGCTCTTTTAGAAAATTTGCAAAGAAAAGATTTGACATATTTCGAAGAAGCCGAAGGCTATCTTAAACTGATGGACGAGTATGATATGACACAGGAGGAACTGTCTGCAAAGCTCGGCAAAAGCCAGAGTGCAATTGCAAATAAATTGAGGCTCTTGAAGCTTGATGAGGAAACAAGACAAAGAGTTTTTGATGCAGGATTAACAGAACGACATGCAAGAGCTCTTTTGAAATTACCAAACAGAAAGCTGAGGGAAAAAGCGGTCAAGCTGATTGTGGAGAGAAACCTGACAGTTGCAAAGACTGAAAAGCTTATCGACAAAATGGCATCGGGAGATGCGGAAGAACGGCGTTTTTCTACGTTTAAGACAAGCCTTTCGGAAAGCCTTAAAAGACAAAGGGTTTTTTGCAGTACCATGAATAAAGCAATAGGCTTGTTAAATAAATCCGGAATAAATACGGTAATAGAACAAACGGAAGATGAAGATAATGTAAGATACATCATAAGTATCGCTAAATAAGCCCACCAAATCCATTTTCATACCCCTTTTGCTATATCCCCGAATGTTTCACGTGAAACATTCGGGGATATACTTTTTAAATTGAATAAGGATCTACACGAAAAAGACTGTTTGCTTTCCCTCGCTTCAACGACGAGAAAGCTTATTGCTTTCTCTCATTCTCGGAAAAATCCTTGTTGGATTTTGCCTCGACTGCCTTGTTTCGCATCGGCTCTGTTGCCGGATGCTACACACGACTTCGGGAAAGCCTCGCACAAATTTTCTTTGTTGAAAAGCCAGCGTTCTGTGTGTTATTTCTGCTACACGAAAAAACGCTGATTTGCGTTTTTCATTTGCTTTCCCTCCGCTTCAACGACGAGAAAGCTTATTGCTTTCTCTCATTCTCGGAAAAATCCTTGTTGAATTTTGCCTTGGCTGCCTTGTTTCGCATCGGCTTTGTTGCCGGATGCTACACACGACTTCGGGAAAGCCTAGAACAAATTTTCTTTTTTGAAAAGCCAGCGTTCTGTATGTTATTTCTGCTGTACGAAAAAACGCTGGTTTGCGTTTTTCATTTGCTTTCCCTCCGCTTCAACGACTTCGGAAAAGCCTCGCACAAATTTTCTTTGTTGAAAATTTGTGCTAATGTTTCACGTGAAACATTAGAAGTTCTTCCTTTTATTACAAAATAAAAACAAATTTATATTTTAATTGCATTTTCGTATTTGGTGTGATATACTGTTGTCAATGACTCTGAAAGGAAAAGAGGTACGCTATGGGAAAGATAATTGCTCTTGCCAACCAGAAAGGCGGCGTGGGAAAAACCACAACTGCGGTTAATTTAAGTGCGGCACTGGCTGAATGCGGCAAGAAAGTTCTTCTTATCGACTCGGACGCTCAGGGTAACGCCACAAGCGGACTGGGATGCAGATGCGATAAGGACGAAAAAACCTTATATGATGTAATAATAGACGAAATTGATATAAATGATACAATTGTACATACAAAATACAAAAATTTGGACCTTTGTCCTTCCAATGTGGAGCTTTCCGGTGCGGAGATTGAACTGGTCGAAGCTGATGACAGAGCCTTTCGCTTAAAGAAAGCACTGGCAAAAATAAAGGATAATTATGATTTTATATTTATAGACTGTCCGCCTTCGCTGGGACTTGTGACTTTGAATGCACTTTCTGCATCCGACCGTGTACTTGTTCCCATCCAGTGTGAATTTTATGCACTTGAGGGCCTTGCTCTTTTGACAGGAACCGTGAAAAGAGTAAAGAAAAGCTTAAATCCTGATTTGGATTTTGAGGGTGTTCTGTTAACCATGTTTAACGGAAGAGCAAACCTTTCCATTCAGGTGGCAGACGAGGTTAAAAAGTTCTTTAAAGAAAAGGTTTATGCAACTGTAATTCCGAGAAATATCAGGCTTTCCGAGGCTCCCGGCTTCGGAGAAGCGGTGATTTCCTATGATTCCCGCTCAAAGGGAGCGGAAAGCTATCGTGAACTTGCAAAAGAATTTATAAAGAAACAGAGATAGGAGCAAACTTATGGCGAAAAAGGGACTTGGAAGAGGACTTGATGCCCTTATTCCTCTTGAAGAAGAAAAAGAAGTCGCAGTGAGCGACGGTAATAAAGAATTTGTAAAGGTTAAGCTTTCTTATGTGGAGCCTAACCGTAAACAGCCGAGAAAAACCTTTGACGAAGAGGAACTTTCGGCACTTTCGGAATCCATTAAGGAGTATGGGATAATTCAGCCTATCACCGTAAAGGACGAAGGAAACGGATTTTATTCCATAATTGCAGGAGAACGCCGCTGGAGAGCCGCTAAAATGGCAGGACTTACCGAAGTACCGGTAAGAATAGTGGAATTTACTCCTGAAGAAGAGCTTTCCGTAGCTTTAATCGAAAATCTTCAGCGTTCTGACCTTAATCCTGTTGAAGAGGCACTGGGTTATAAGAAGCTTATGGAGGATTTCGGTCTTACACAGGAAGATGTAAGCAAAAAAGTGGGAAAAAGCAGAAGTGCGGTGGCAAACGCTCTGAGACTTTTGGCTCTTTCCGACAAAATTATTAAGCTTCTGGAAGAAAAAGCCCTTACCGGAGGTCACGCGAAAGCGATTTTATTGGTGAAAGACGAGAAAAAACGTGAATTTCTGGCGGAAAAAATCGTTTCCGAGGATCTGTCCGTAAGAATGGCAGAAAAATGGGCAGCCTATATTAATGAAGAAAAAGAAGAAAAGAAAGAAAAAAAGGCAAAAAGAAAGTCCCCCGAAGTTATGGATCTTGAAAAAAGCTTGTCCGAGGCCTGGGGAACAAAAATTTTGCTTGATGAGAAGAAAAAGGGCGGAAAAATCGAAATCGAGTATTACGATAAAGAACAGCTGGAAACAATTATTTCTTATCTTAAGAAATATAAAGGCTGAAAGAGGTAAAACATGAAAAAATTAATTGTTTTTTTGATGGTGTTTCTTCTCCTTTCGGGAACGGTTTGCCACGGGGCAATGTTTTCCGATACGGAAGGACACTGGGCAGCGGCAGATATTGAATTTCTTGCCATGGAAGGCGTTATTAACGGAATGGGCGACGGAAACTTTGTTCCTGACGAGTTTGTGACAAGGGAACAGTTTTTAAAAATGCTCATGATTGTTACATCCGACAGTGCAAACGAAAGATTAGCTTATGAAAAACCCAACACAAGTGAGCTTTTGTATGAAAAATCCCCCTTTGCGGATGTAGACGCTGGCCGCTGGTCATACTTTTACATAAGAGAAGCTGTGGGAAATATCATTTTAAGCGAAGAATATGGCGAAAAGTTTGAACCTGTTAAAGACATAACAAGAGAAGAAGCCGCAGTATGGATTGCCAGAGCACTTAATCTGAGCGAAGGAAACTGCACCTTTACGGATACGGAACTTATCGGAAAACCCGGCCTTGTGGGTGCGGCCTATGAAAACGGCCTTATTTCAGGCTTTCCCGACGGATCCTTTGGTCCCGGACAGGGACTTACACGTGCACAGGCGGCGGTAATGCTTAAAAGAGCCGAGGATTTTAACGACAAGGCTGTGCTTTCCACGCTCCCCGAAGAAGTGAAAAGCATAGAGAAGGATTTTAATCTTGACTCACAGCCTGAATCTGTGAAAATATTTTCTGACGGTGAAAAATATGCCGTGACAATCGGAGATTCCACTGTAATAGGCGGAATATCCACGGTATCCGACAACAGATATTATCTTATAGACATAGATAAGAATGATGGATTTATGGAATTGGCTGTGTCAGAAAGCTTTTACGGCTCTGGTGCTTTAGCAATTTACAGATATACCGGAAAAGAGCTTTATCTCATGGGATATATCGAAAGCGTAGGCGGCCTTACATTAAGAACAGACTCAACACCAATCGGTGATGAGTGGGGTGCAATCAGCGTAAATGCAGACGGAACGCTTACCGGCAACATCGGTGAACAGTTCGTGCATACAATGCTCCTCAGAAAGCAGTATAAGATAAACGATAAAGGCCGTCTTGAACCCGTATCGAATGAGTTTTATACAATCGGAGCTTATTCCGATTTTGTTGTGGCACATACCTTAAATACAGACTATGAGGATGCAAATCACCCGGGAATAGTATTAAATGAAGGCTATGCGGGAAAGATTGTGAAGACAGACCTTAAAAACTGGCTTTACATCGAAACCGGAAGCGGAGATTCCGGTTGGATATATGTACAAAATGACGGTCTTTTAGGTGGCGAACCTATCTACTATTACCTTGAAGGTCTTCATTATGCAGGATAAAATAAAAAAAGAAAGGAAAATAAAAATGAGTAAAGTAGTTGTAATGGATCATCCGCTTATTCAGCACAAAATCACAATTTTAAGAAATAAGGAAACTCCTGTAAAGGAATTCCGTTTACTTGCTAACGAAATCGCTCTTTTAATGGGCTATGAAGCGACAAGAGACTTAACATTAAAGGATGTAGAAGTTGAAACTCCTTTAACAAAAACCATGGGAAAAGAAGTAACCAAGGATATTGCGGTTATTCCCATCCTCAGAGCAGGTCTTGGCATGGTTGATGCAATGCTCAGCCTCTTCCCTTCCGCAAAGGTTGGCCATATTGGTCTTTACAGAGACCCCGAAACCCATAAGCCTGTCGAATATTACTGCAAGCTTCCAAAGGAAATCGAAGAGAGAACTTCAATCGTTGTTGACCCCATGCTTGCAACAGGCGGTAGTGCAGCTGCGGCAATTGATTTCTTAAAGGAAAAAGGTGCTAAAAACATTAAGTTTATGTGCTTAATTGCAGCACCCGAAGGCGTAAAAGTGCTTACAGAGGCTCATCCGGATGTTGATATCTTTATCGGCTGCCTGGATGAAAAGCTTAACGACCATTGCTATATCGTTCCCGGTTTAGGTGATGCCGGCGACAGACTGTTCGGAACATTATAATAAAAGGTAAGCTTTAAGGAGAATCGGTTTTGGGAGAGTTATTCCTAAGAGTATCGCTTTATTGAGTTCTACGCCATCGGCTAACAAGCGGTATTCTTTCCTGATGAGCAGGCTATTTTCCGCTGATAATGTACGAAAAAAGCAGGGATTTATCAAAATCCCTGCTTTTAATTTATCTTTTCAAGCGTAAAACTCTTTCTTATATGAGATTGTTAAATATTTCACAAGCTTGCGTAGGAGTAAAGGTTTTCTTTTTTTAAAAACTGCGAAACAAGGGAATGTCTGCCGGAGAAACCTGGTTGGAGCCGTATTTTCACTATTTACGGCTTGTTGCGGAAGAACCGTTTATTGCAGGTGCATTTTCATCATACACGGCTTGTTGCGGAGGAACCGTTTGTTCGCAGGCGTGCTTTCACCGTACACGGCTTGTTTGCGGGAAGCATCCTGCTTTGGAGACATACTTTCATCATACACGGCTTATTTGCCGAAAGAAGTGCTTTTCAGAGGCGTTTTATATCTTCACCGTGACAAAAGAGGAAATGTATGCTATAATGCAGGGGGAATAATAATTTTCTCTTTATATAAATAATGAAACGGTTAACAAACAGGAATTTATGAGGTGCAGTATGGATGTAATTAATCATTATGATTTATTGATCGATGAAGGTAACGACCCTTTTCGTGACCCTCCTGTATTGCAGGAATATATGTCCCGCTGGGATGGCGAAAGATTTATAGAAGCATTGGAGCTTACCGGGAATAAAAGGGTTCTTGAGGTTGGCATCGGCACGGGAAGACTTGCCGGTAAGGTTGCACCGCTTTGTCTGTCTCTCGCAGGTATAGATATTTCTCCAAAAACCATTAAGCGGGCAAAAGAAAACTTAAAAGAGCACAAAAACATTTCTTTTATATGTGATGATTTCAATGATTATCAATTTACCGGAACATTTGATGTTGTATATTCGTCCCTTACAATGATGCATTTCAGGGATAAAAAGCAGATTATTTCTAAAATTGATGCATTGCTCAATAAAGACGGCATTTTTTGCTTGTCCATAGACAAGAACAGAAGCGAATATATTGATATGGGTATTCGCAAGGTGAGAATATATCCTGATTCATCTGATAATATAAAGTCCCTTATAAGTGCAACCGCAATGTCTGTTGAAACGGTGCTTGAAACCGATAATGCATATATTATTGTCAGTAAAAAATAATAAAACCAATTTCGACGAGGCGGCAAAGTCAGATAAAAGCCAATAGGTCGACAGTCAGGAAAATAAGAATTTGTAAGTTATGGTTGCATCACCTTGATGAAACGAAACATTTCATCAGGCCCTTCGTCAGCATCGTGTATTTCATCTTCAAACATTTCGTGTTCGGGTCTGAAATTCGCGCACCAAAACTGATCAATCTGAAAACCGCACTTGTTTACATAGAAATGGATATTACGCTTCTCGAAATAAGGTGTGCAAGTTTCCCAAACCACCGTCTCGGGATGCAAAACCTCAACCGCTTGCCACGCGGCGTAGCCGATACCTT
>JAFXHP010000049.1 GCA_017536285.1 Clostridia bacterium | reverse complement strand
TGAAATCGAGGAAGAGCTTGGGGCATCTGCAAAATTCATCGGTGCACGCGGTCTTAAGGGCGAAAGAAACCAGAAGCGTGCCGACGGATTATTATAAGGAGGTAGCTTATGTTTAAACAGTATATAAATGGAAAACTTGTTGACGGTAAGGGCAGGGAAATGCCCGTATATAACCCTGCAACGGGAAAGGTAATTGACTCTGTGGGCTGTGCGGATGTAGCTCAGACAAAGGAAGCGCTCATCGCAGCTGCGGAAGCTTTTAAAACCTGGTCTAAAACAAGCGTAAACGAAAGAGTGGCGTGGCTTTACAAGCTTAAGGAGGCCTGCACAGCGGAAAGAGATTATTTAATCGAGCTTGTAGCTTCAGAATCCGGAAGACCGTATGCAGCGGCCTGCGGCGATGTTGACTGGCTCCTTACAAGCCTTTCCTTCTATGCAGAGGAAGCAAAGAGAATTGAAGGCGAAGTAATTCCTCCTTTAAACGTGGGCGGAAAGCTTAACTATCAGATAATCACAAAACAGCCCGTGGGCGTAACCGTTGGTCACCTTGCCTGGAACTATCCTTTAGGTAATGCCAGCATAAAGCTTGCTCCCGCCATAGCATCAGGCTGTACCTGCATCATAAAGCCTTCCTCCGAAACACCCCTTGCAACACTTTATGTGGGCGTTATCGCAGAAAAGATAGGCTTCCCCAAGGGCGTATTAAACATTCTTTCAGGCCCTTCTTCTGAGGTTGCAAAAACCCTTAACGAAAGCACCATTCCGAGACTTATTTCATTAATAGGCTCCTATGAAACGGGACTTAAGCTGATGGAGCAGGGCGTAACAAGCTTAAAGAAATATTCTCTTGAGCTTGGCGGAAATGCTCCTGTTGTGGTTATGCCCGATGCTGACCTTGACGAAACAGCGGCAAACATTGTTGCAAAGAAGGTTGGCTTTGCAGGACAGACCTGCGTTAACTATAACAGAATTTACATCCACGAAAGCATTTATGATGTAATGTGCGAAAAGGTTAAAAATGAGCTTTCAAAGGTTAAGCTCGGTTTCTGGAAGGACGAGGGTTATATTATGGGTCCCGTAATAAACAACGAGGCAAGAGACAGAATGCTTTCACTTATTGAGGATGCAAAGGAAAAGGGTGCAAAGCTTGTTATGGGAGGAGAAATTCCTGAAGAATTTTCAGAAGGAAGCTTTATAACACCTGCTCTTCTTATTGATGTAACTGACGATATGCACGTTTCAACAGAGGAAATCTTCGGCCCCATAATTCCTATTCAGTCCTTTAAGACCTTGGATGAGGCAATTGAAAAGAGCAACAATACAATCTTCGGCTTGTCCGCGTATTTCTTTGGTCACAATGCAAAGGAAATGAGCAAATATTTTGAAAACGTTACCGCAGGAGAATTTTTTGTAAACGGTGGTATCGGAAGCGAATTTTCGCCCCATTCCGGTGCAAAGCAGTCTGGTATCGGATGCGACAAGTCCAAGCATTCACTGGAGGAATACTACGATATCAAGTTCTTGTCTATGATACCGTAAAATATCGGAGGATTTATGAGCGAAAAGAAGTATGATTTAATCGGCTTCGGAGATCCGTTTTTAGACCTTGTGTTAAAAATAGATAAGCTTCCCGAAACAAATACCAACTGCCGCATAAATAAATACGGCTTTCAGGGTGGAGGAAACGTACCCACGGCCTGCGTTGCATCTGCAAGACTCGGTGCAAAAACGGCGTTAATCGGCTGTGTGGGGGATGATTTATTCGGGAAAGTGGGACTTTCCGACCTTCAGTATAATAATGTTGATACATCAAAAATGAGCGTACAGAAGGGAAAAAAGAGCAACTTTTCCATCTGTGTAACCGAAACAGCAGTAAACGGTAAGGAGTTTATAAGCACTCCCGGTGACTTTGAGGAAATCAAGGCATGCGAGCTTGACGAAGAATTCTTTAAGTCCACCCGCATTATGCATGTGGCATTAATTACCGAAGCTGTGGCAAAGGCTTGCGATATTGTTCATTCTGCGGGCGGGAAAATAAGCATTGATGCTAATTATTACCGTCCCTACACCTATGACTATTATGACAAAATTGACATTTTCATAGGTTCGGAAATGTACTATAATGCTTTTTGCGAGGATAAAAAATTAAATCCTACGGATTTTAATGAAAATATGAATCTCTTAAAGAGCTTCGGTCCCGAAATAGTAATCTTTACCTTTGGCGAGGAGGGATGCAGGGGCGTTTACGAGGATAAATATTTTGAAATTCCGGCATTCTGCGTTGATGCGGTTGACACAACCGGTGCGGGCGATGTTTTCCACGGAGCCTTTGACGTATTTTATCTTAAGGGTTTTGATGTAGAAAAAGCGGCGCTCTATGCATCCGGCGTATCTGCCATAAAATGCACACGCTCCGGAGGAAGAAGCGGAATTCCCACACTCCCGGTGCTTGAAAAATTCATCGAAACCGGAGAAATTGACTATACGGAAATAGATGAGCGTGTTGCTCATTATGATAAAGGAATTAATCTGTAGGAGGCAAAATTATGCTTGATTACAATGTTAAAATCGGACTTGTTCCCTTAAGACGTGACTGTACACCCCGTCCCGGTATCTTTAACTGGGAAGTTGCAGAGGAGAGAGGACGTCAGACTGTTGCCTACATCAAGGAACATTATGCTACAGAGCATATAAGCTTTGTTGACCTTAAGGGTGTTATCGATGTTGAAACACTCTGGTCTGAAAACGATGTTGAAAAGGTGGCAGAACACTTTAAGAAGGAAAAGGTGGACTCTATCGTATTAATCGCTGCAAACTTCGGTAATGAAGAGGCGGCTGGTGCC
>JAFXHP010000048.1 GCA_017536285.1 Clostridia bacterium | reverse complement strand
GCCCCAGCTTGCGGAATAGGAGCTTCTTATAGCATAGTCATCGTTTTTGGTTTTGGAAGTACAGCCGTTATAGGGAATATAGCAGGAGATATTTGCATTATGTGCCTGAAGCACCCCGGAATTTTCGTTGAAGTTACACTGATAGTCACTTCTGAAGAACGGGATTGACCGCTTTAAGGTTTCAATGTCAATCCTTCTTCCCCCCGATGCACAGTTATCGATAATAAGTCCGGGAAATTCAGAAAGCAGATAATCCCACAGCTCATAAAGCTTTGTAATATGGCTAATTTCCGTAATTCCCCTCCTTCCCTCTTCGTCGTTGTTACTAAAGTAATCGGAAAGCGGCACGTTGGAATCCTGGCGGTAGCAGGAAAGCTTAAGCTCCCTTATGTAGTGACATATGATTTCCTTTATGTAGCTGAATGCTTCTTCGTTTCCGAACTTGAGAACCTTATGCATTCCGCCATGACCGTCATCCATAAACCACTCGGGGTGCTTTTTATAAATTTCAGTTCCCTTTACGGCACGCTCCGCTTCAATCCAGAGCATAAGATTCATATTAGCATCACGGGCGCATTCTGCCACATCGTAAAGCTTTCCCGGATGGACGTTTTCATTCACAAACCAGTCCCCTGTTTTTGTGCCCCAGTCCCCGCTGAAGGTGTCTGTGCAGTTAGTGCAGTTTCCGTACCAACCCGCATCAATCCATATTTCCTCAAATATGATGCCGCACTCCTTAAGCTCTCCTATCCTCTTTTTCATCTCATCTGTCGGAAGTCCGCCCCAGAGTTCAAACGCCATAAGACCGTCTCTAGTGGTCCTTCCTTTATTTTTATGAGAAAAATGCTCTCTTATAAGGGTACGGAACTTATTGTGCTTTTCATCCGCATCATCATACTTCATTATAAGGACGGAAGTGGTTCTTATTTTCTCTCCCGGTTTTAAGTAAAACTCCGCATCGGAAAGTCCCGATTTCATCAGACATCCGCCCTCTGTCCGCTCAAAGCTTGCAGACCATCCGCCGCTCCATCCTATAGCACATATATAACCCTTTCCCTTTGCTGTCACGTCAAAAAAGGGCATAAAGGTATCGCTTGAACGGGCACCGAAATTCGCAAAGCTCTTTTTCCTCTGCCCTTTTTCAAGCCATTCGGGGGTAAACTCAAACTCCGATGCACTTAAGGCATCCTTTTTCCAGTAGTTGCTTCCGTCAACCATCCCCTTCATACTGATTACGCAAAGGGAGCCGTCCTTCGGCATATAGCCAGGCTTGGTTTCGGGCGGTATATCAAGCGGAAGGAGTACATCGCAATCGGAAATTTCAGAAAGAATTTCTGAGTTTTCTAAGGTTGTATTTTCAAAATAAAGTACCCATTCAACGGCGTCAAACTCACTTAATTCCTTTGCTTTGAGAGTTACTGTTACTCCGCCCGGCAAGGTGTATAAAAGTCCGCTGTCCGTCTTTTTTGCATCCAGGCTTTCCGAAGTGTAAAAAACATCGCCGTATTTTAAGCTGAAACGTGGAATCATACTTACTCCTCCTCAAGATTAAGCCATAAAACCTCTTCTTTTGTAAGTGTTACTTCCATTGCCTTTATATTTTCCTCTGCCTGATATTTATCTTTAGGACTTGAAAGTGCAAACACGGGAAAATCCTGATTGTAAATCCACGCCATTGCAATCTGCGGAACCTTTAAGCCCTTCTTCTCAGCAAGTATCTCACAGCGTCTTAAGCGCTCCAAATTGTTATCGGAGAAATAGCCGATTATGCCGGGCTCATCCATAACTTTTTTCGCATCTTCGGGGTTTTCGCTTTTAAAGGCTCCCGAGAAAAACCCTCTCGCAAGGCTTGAATATGCAAATACAGGCATATTCTTTTCCTTGTACCAGTGCCTTGCCTCCTTGTTTTCGGGACCCGATATGGTTATGCATCCGTCACCGAAGGCAGCATCGCATCTCCAGGGATCGGCAATCTGCTCTGCTAACCCGAAGTTGGGGCTTGAAGATGTAAAGCCTAAAAGATTGTGCTTATACGCATATTCGTTTGCTTCTTCGATTCTTTCGTGAGTCCAGTTGGAGCCGCCGAAGGTTTTGATTTTTCCTTCATCATAAAGGCGGTTTAAGGCATTTATAATTTCGCTTACGGGCGTGGCTTTATTATCCCTGTGAAGCATATAAATATCGATACAGTCGGTTTTAAGCTTGCAGAGTGAGTCATTGGCATCGGACAGAATATCAAAATCGTTAACACGCTGTCTGTATTTATTGGGGTGTGCACCCTTTGTAAGAACAACGCACTTTTCCCTTATGCCACGTTCTTCCATCCAGCGGCCCAGTATCACTTCGCCGTAGTGTGCCGCACAGTCAAATGTGTTTATGCCAAGAGCATACATATCGTCAAGAAGGCTGAAGGCTTCATCAATTTCCTTTTTACCTGCCCCGTCAGCCACCGCCGCAAAAAGAAGAGGTGTTGCCGTTCCGAAAACAAGCTTTGATATATCCTTTGAAAGCCCTTTTATTTTAGAATATTTCATATTTCCCTCCGAAAGTTTTATTTTATTTTGGTGAGCACTGCCATTTCCTCGTTATAGCCACGAAGGAAAAAGTCCTTGTCTGTCGCTGTCCAGAGCACGTTACAGCCCATATCACGGTATTTTTGAGCTAAAACTTCATCGTCACAAAAGATTCCGCAGGACTTAGAGTAAGAATTACTGATGTCAAATATTTTCTGAATGGACTTAATCATAATATCGCTCTTTATATCGCAGGGCGTTCCCACCATTACGGAAAGGTCGTAAGGGCCTATCATTACTGCACTTATGTATTCGCCATATTCTTCCAGCATTTTGGGAAGAAGCTCAATTCCCTTGGGAGATTCAATCTGAGGCATCAAGAAACGGGTTTTCCTGAAATCGTCATACTTTTCGCCTGGACGCATCTGTCCGTGACCGCCCATACCCTTTCTTCCGTCGGGAGCGAATAAAAGAGCGTCAACTGCGGTACGAAGCTGCTCCAAGCTCTCGGTTCTGGGAAGCATAATTCCGTCTGCACCCATATCGATTGCCTTTGCAATCAAGTGATATTCCGCATCCTGGGCACGAAGGAATACGGGAAGCCCCATAAGGCGGCAAACCTGAAACATTTCAATGGAGCTCTGAACGTCAAAAACGCCGTGTTCGCCGTCGAAAAGGATGAAATCAAGGTCGTCTCTGTTCATCTTTTCCAGAATAAAGGGGCAGCGGAACATTGCCATTGTCGTGCCTATTACCTTTTCTCTGTTTTTAAGTTTCTCTGAAAGTCTTTCATACTTGTTCATTTTTATATCTCCTTTTAATTACATTCTATATTTAATGCAATCGGTTGCATTTATGGGTAAAAAATATTTTCTGTAAGAATAGGTGCTGTCCGTAGACGGACAGAGATTCTTCGCTCGCTTCGCTTGCTCAGAATGACACCCTTTTCTATTCAAACTGATGCATATTGCTTTTCAGTACAAGATCAATGTCGGTATAGAGCATTTTCGGGATTTCCTCTTCGGAAATTATGTGATGTGCCAGGCTTTCAAAGGCGTTTTGCATCTGAAGCGCCACATTCTGATTGATCGCCGCAGAAACTATCCCCCTTGAAAGATATTCCTTTATATCCTGGTGTATATCAAAGGTTACAAGGGAAATGTCCGAAGGATTTTCTGAAAGATAGCTACATAAAGGCTTTGAAAAACCGCTGGTTATATAAATTCCGTCAAGTGTGCCTTTGTATTTCTCCATTACGTCAGGAAGGATTTCACCGAAATACTCCTCGTTATCCATCATTGATATGCTTTCAACCACATTTATGCCGTAAGCATCACAAGCTTCTTTAAAAAACTTTTCTGCAATTATGTGCTGGGTATTTTTCGTATCGCCGGTAAAAAGAAGCACGTTTTTACGCTCGCTTTTGCGAAGAGAATTATATAAGAATTCTGCCGCCATACACGACGATACCTCTTCCGAATGCTTGGATGCAAATAGATAGCCTACGTTTTCATTTACCGACTGAACCTGCACCAGATTTTTATTTACTTCGTAAAGCTTAGCCAGTGCATTTGTGTATTTATCAAAGCTTAAGCCCGCAACCAAAACACCGTCGAAATCCCTGAATTTCAATAGTTCTTCTTCATAGTCAGGGCTCGGATCGACAAGGGGATTTCTCACCACAACCTCATAGCTTATCTTATAGTCCTTAAGCTTTTCGTAAGCGTTTTCTATGCCGATAATCATTCTGTCTAAGTTTACCTTGTATCTGCTTCTTATGAATATGCCTATTTTTATGGGCTTCATGGATAAGCGGGATGCAAAGCGGTTGGGCGAAAAGTTATATTTCTTTGCAGTTTCCAAAACCAGCTTTCGCTTTTCCTCATTTATCTTCCCTGCCGGATTAAAAGCACGGCTCACCATGGAAGGCGTCATATTAAGCTCTTTTGCAATGGTGTAAATTGTAACTTCAGCCATACATTTCCCCCTTTCGTGAAACTCAAGTGCAATCGGTTGCACTAATTATAACATAAGCACATTTCTTTGTCAATAAAAATAACGGCACTCTTAATGAGTGCCGTCGTAAAAGCAATCCTCTTTCCATTTTAAGACATTGGTTTCTATGTATTCCGATATTTTAATGTAATCGTTTTCATTGCGTATTATATGGTCGTGAAACGACCGCTGAAAAAGATTTTCGCCACATTCTCTGTTAGAATACCTCTTTAACAGAGATATAAATTTTGAGATCTCATTATTGTAGGGTGCGGCGGTTTCCGACGCACCGCCAACAAAATCTGAAATATTTAAGATTAAATGAATATGATTCGGCATAATTACATAACTGTTAATTTTTATATGATTATATTTTTCATTCATTAAATTCAAGTGTTTCTCTATAACAGTGCCGCATTTTGATAAATTCATTTTCGGGACGTCAAAATCGCCGTCCCCTACGATTTTACCAAATATACATTTCTTGTTTTTCGTGCATACCGTAACAAAATATGCTCCCGGCATACTGTAGTCATACCCTTTTAGCCTTGTCGGTTTACGTTTTGATAAAGCCTTCATAACAAATCACAGGCTTCCAAGTCCCTTTGATACCGCCTTATATGCCTCGTCGATTCTGTCTGAATCTATCGCCGCAAGGATTTTCATTTCTCCGCGGGAAATCAGATGAATGTCAATTCCTCTGTCATATAAAACCTCGAAAATTTTAGCTGAAATATCGGGGTTATGATAAAGTCCCACACCTGCAACGGAAAGAAGGGAAATGTCTCTTTTTATTTCAAGCCTTCCCCCTATGTCTGAAGCCTTAATAATTTCTTCCGTTTTTTCCGCATCGTATTCATCTATGACAAAGCCAACGTTTGCCTTGGTGCTTATGGCATTAACGCTCTGAAGTATTATTATGACATTTATTTCTTCCTTTGCAAGAGCTGAAAATATTTTGTAAGCCGTTCCGACTTTGTTTTCTATCCCCGTTAAATTAACCACGCAGCAGCCGGTTATTTTTTCAACACGCTGTATGTTAAAGCCTTCCATTAAAAATCCCTCTTTCCAAGAATTATGTCCGCAACTTCCGATGGGCTGTCCACCATAAAATCGGGCTTGCTTTCTTCGATTTCCTTTATTGTTCCGTAGCCGTAGGTAACGGCAAGAGAATATGTTCCAAGAATGTGTGCGCTTTCTATATCAAAGCAACGGTCTCCAACCATAACGGCTTTTTCTTTTGGATTCATCTTTAAAAGTGCTTCTTTCAAAACGTCGGTTTTGTCATGCTTTCCGCCCTCTAAGTCGCTTCCCACCAATACGTCAAAATACTTTGTCAGATCAAAGTGATCAAGTATTTTCTTTGCATAAATTTCGGGCTTGCTTGTGGCAACACCAAGGATGCATCCCGCATCTTTAAGGCTTTTAAGCATTTCAAAAACGCCGTCGTATACATCGTTTTCAAAAAGGCCGATGGGTGCAAACCTTTCGCGGTAAATGTCAACCGCACGGTCTGCCTCCTCCTTACTTAAGGAAAAAACCTCGGCATATTTTTCAGCCAGCGGTGGGCCTAAAAAGGTGTCAAGCACTTCATCTTTTGGCACGGTGAGTCCCATTTTTCCACAGGAATATATTATGCAGTTTTTAATCCCCCTTGCAGAATCGGTTAAGGTTCCGTCAAGGTCAAAAAGAACATACTTAAACATAAAATTCCTCCAATAAATTTATTTTAGCAGATTTTCATTCACATTACAATAGTTTATTTAAGTTTTTGCTTTCTTTTCCCACTTGACAAATCAAAAAAAGCTGATATAATAATGTAGATACTATGAAGATGTGTAAGTAGTATGCGAGTGATTCTTTAAGAGAATGGGCGTCACCGGCTGAGAGCGCCTTAAGATAGCAGCATATGAATTTCAGCATTGGAGTGTCCTGCGAAAGCTTTGATTAAGCAGGGTGCATCATCCCACGCCATGGATGACGAAAGAGCGGAATAAGAGATTCTTCGGGTTTCGGCGTTTTACAAACGCCTGCACCTCAGAATGACAGAATTCCGAATCCGGGTGGTACCGCGGGCAAACGCTCGTCCCAGACAATGGGACGGGCTTTTTATATTTTAAGACATAATCAAAAGAAAATTTATATGAAAGGATTTTTAAATATGGCAGATAAAACAAATGAGTTAAAGCTTGCCTTTGCCGAAGCGCTTTCCAAGGTTAACACCATGGAAGAGCTTGAAAACTTACGAGTTGAATACACAGGCAAAAAGGGCTACATCACAGGCCTTATGCAGGAAATGAAAAACCTGTCACCCGAAGAAAAGAAGGTTTTCGGACAGACGGTTAACGTGCTTAAGGACGAGGTTAACGAGAAAATTACAGAAAAGAGAGAGGAACTTAAGAAAAAGGAGCTTGAGGCAGAGCTTGCAAAAATGCCCGAATTTGACATTTCAATGCCTCCTACACTTAAGAGAGGCTCATACCACCCCATCACACTTGTACAGAGACAGTGTGAAGAGGTATTTAAGTCTATGGGCTTTGCCATTGAAGACTACAGCGAAATTGTAACAGACTATGAGTGCTTTGAGGCACTTAATATTCCCAAAGACCATCCCGCAAGAGATATGCAGGACACCTACTACCTTGAAAACGGTCAGTTGCTTAAGTCCCACACCTCTGCGGCACAGAACGCAATTTACAAAAAGTACAAGGATGCATTAATCAATGAGGGTAAGCCCATCAAGGCTATTTTCCCCGGAAGATGCTTCCGTAACGAAGCAACAGATGCCTGCCACGAAAACACCTTCTTCCAGATGGAAGGCGTTATGGTTGACAAAAACATTTCCATTTCAAACCTTATCTTCTTTATGAAGACCATGCTTTCAGAGGTTTTCCAGAAGGACATAAAGGTTCGCTTACGTCCCGGCTTCTTCCCCTTTGTGGAACCCGGATTTGAGCTTGACATAAGCTGTCTTATCTGCGGCGGCGAAGGCTGTCCCTCCTGTAAGCACAGCGGCTGGCTTGAGCTTTGCCCCTGCGGTATGATTCATCCCGAGGTATTAAAGGCAGGCGGAATTGACCCCGAGGAATACACAGGCTTTGCCTTCGGTCTTGGTCTTACCCGTCTTGCAATGATGAAATACGGCATTAAAGATATCCGTGACCTTAACTCAGGCTCTCTTAAGAGTCTTTCTCAGTTCACGGACGACAAATAAGAAAGGAGCGGCAGATATGTTTTTATCAATGAA
Organism: Clostridia bacterium; assembly: GCA_017536285.1. The sequence continues at coordinate 789 of JAFXHP010000048.1, read as the reverse complement.
CTGGATTTCCGATTTTGTTGACCTTGCGGGCCTTGACAAAATGGATTTAATTGCAAAATTCTCTCTTGCCACAGCAGAGGTTGAAAACGACATTTTCCATAAGGGTGCAGACATTTCCGGCATCGTTTGTGCAGAAATAAAATCAGTTGAAAACCATCCCGAATCAAAGAAGCTTCACCTTTTAAAGGTTGATATCGGCGAGGATGAGCTTGTTGACGTTGTTTGCGGTGCTCCCAATGTAAGGGTTGGTCTTAAGACAGCTTTTGCAAAATTAGGTGCTCAGGTTGGAGACATCACAATCGCTCCCAGAAAGCTTGCAGGCTATACCTCCAACGGTATGTGCTGTTCCGAAAAGGAGCTTGGCTTAAGCGACAGTAACGACGGTATTATGGAAATCACAGACGATATCCCTTTGGGTACAGACCTTAAGTCAGTTTACGAAATTGAAGACATCATTTTCGAGGTTGATAATAAGTCTTTAACAAACCGCCCCGACCTCTGGGGACACTACGGAATCGCCCGTGAATTTGCGGCAATCGCAAAGCGTGAGCTTAAGCCCCTTCCCGTGGCTGACCTTAAGGCATATGAAAACCTCAAAAAGGTGGACTTAAAGATAGAAGACCCCTTATGTCAGAGATATTCCTGCCTTCAGTTTGAGGGTATTTCAAGAAACGTAAGCCCCGTTAATATGAGAATCCGTCTTTACTACTGCGGAATGAGAGCAATCAACTTCCTTGCCGACCTTACAAACTATCTTATGCTTGAAATGGGTCAGCCCATGCATGCATT
>JAFXHP010000047.1 GCA_017536285.1 Clostridia bacterium | reverse complement strand
ATTCTTTAAGGAAGTCTGCAAGCGAAGAAAGCGGTACAATTTCATAGCTTTCCTTTGCATTTTCAGGGCATTTATCAACAAAAACAACCCTTGCTCCCTTATTTTTCAGAGTAATAAGCTTATCCTCCGTTTCGGAGTTTATTACTTTTCCGTAGGGTACCAAAAGCGAATTGAAGCTTTCGCCGTTTATTTCAATTCTTCCGTCCTTTACACCTGCTTTATCAAGGTAATCTGACGGAATTATATCAAAATCTATCTGATGGGTATAAATTTCCTTTGCCACGTTTTCCAGAGGAAGTCTGTCATCCGTCATCCATATAAATTCCGCATCGTATAAAAGAGCACAGTCGGCAACGTGACGTCCGCCCTTTAAGATACTTGAGCCTCTTTCAAGGTAGCCTGCAATTTTGCTGAAATACTTATACTGAGGGTTCTGCCCACGATAGTAAAATACGGGCGGACAATCCTTATCCTTTTCCCTTGCAGAAAAGGCGTGGGGAACATAATAATTTATTCCTCTTACCAGCATATGGTCAGAGAGCCATTTCATGGTCCTGGTTCCTTCAACCCATCCGAAAGCACCGAAAATTTCGCACATTGCCTCTCCCTTTTTTCTTTCGTCAAGGTGAGCCATGGAAGATCCAAGCTTTGCAAGCATATACTTAAAGAAGTTGTAATTCATATGCTTATAGCTTACAGGCCCTGCATTATTACAGTTTTTAACCCCGGGGATAATCTGATCCAGCACCACATCTATTCCCGACATATCCTGCTTGTCAAGTGCTCTGAAATAGTGTCCGCAACCGTTTCCTGTTGTGGCATCAATTCGGTTATCCTCAATTACGTGGCCAATGTACTTAACACCGTGAGCGTGGCACCAGTCGGCAATACGGTTACAGAAATTGTTTCTATATTCCTTTGTAATAAAATCCATATAGGCATAGCGGATTTCAGCTTCTCTTCCGTCATCAAAAGCTGCCCAGAGCCCGGGAAGCATTTTTCTTGCTTCATCACCGTAGGCTTTCTTAAGATAGTCCATGACAGAGTTTCCGTAAGGATGATGACTGAACAGTGTGCCGGTTTTTACCATAGCCTGTGATCCGTTATGAAATGCGGGTTCATCTGAGAAAAATCCAATGAAAGTTTTTCCGAATTCTTCTTTAAGAGCAGCATAGTGCTTTTCGTATACCTTGTCAATAAATATCTGCACCGACTCGGGGCGGAGCATATCTATGTACTTAAGTGCCCCTAGATTTATTCCCGCTCTTGTTTTCTTTATGAAGAATACTCTCCACATACCTTCGGGAAGCGAAAAATGAACCATTCCGTCCTCGACATCATCGGTAAGGTCAATCGCCTCACCTGTCAGAAGCTCGCTTCCTTCAATATGCCTGCAGGCGATAACGGCAAGCAGCTCTTCTTCATTTCCAATATGCCTTTCCGTAAGAAGGGCTATATCATCCATTCCGCCCGGAATATCAACGTGAACTTCCGTGATTCCCCATGCACGCATATCAAGATTTTCTTTTTCAAGAGCACCTGCGGCGTAACCGGAAGGAAAATGCTTGTCATCAAGTATCCACACAAACATATCACGCTTCTTACATTCATTTAAGATAAAACGCACATCAGAAAACCACTTGTCTTCTCCGAATTCCTCGTGAGTGCGGGACTCTAAGCACACAGCACGGATTCCAGAATTATATATAGCCTCTATTTCCTCTTTCAAAACATCTTCACTTTCTCCGTGAAGCCAGAAAAAAGGTGCAAGGCGACTTTCTCTTTCAAAAATTTTCATAATTGTGCCTCCTTAAAGTTAAAGCAGGTAATTCTTTCATAATAAATATTACACTTGCATACACTTTATGTCAATTACTATTCCGCTAAAATTCCGCTAAAATTTCTCCAAAATTCCGTTATTTTATGCAATATACCGATATATTTTATACTGACTATTTAAATAAATGCAAAATAGAAAGTGCCGGATTCCTACTTAAATCCAGCACCATGTCCGTTACCGAAATATGTTTTAATTCGGGATTTACATCCCTTTCAATTTTTTTGTGGGTATTTAAGGAGCAAACCGGCAAAACTCCTAAGGAATATAGAATGGTGTACAAATTCAAATAAGAAAGAGCTTTACTCTTATAGAGTAAAGCTCTTTTTTTATCCTATGCTGATTGTAATTTCCTGAGTTTCTCCGTTCCATTCCACGTTATAGCCAAGCTGCTCAGATACAAATCTTAAAGGAATAAAGGTTCTTCCCTCTACTATCACGGGAATTGACAAAAGTGTATATCTGATATCCCCGAAAGAGGGGTGCTTTACATATACAAGCTTATTGTCAATCTGAAGATGTATGAAATAAGAACCGTTGTCAATGTCTACGCTCTGGTCTTCTCCGTACCAGGTTATTTCAGCTCCCATAAGTTCAAGCAAGCCTCGGAGCGGTATCATGGTGGAACCGTTCACAATGAAAGGAGCGACGTCAATTTCTTTCACGCCCTCTTCTCCTTTATTTTTGTAGGAAATCTCTTTTGAACCTATTTTAAGAACATACTTTTCCATGTTTTCTTCTTCAAAAGCTTTCTTTCCTGCCAAGTCCTGATAGAAGTACATTTCACCTAAGGAGACTCTGTCTGCAAAATATTCATAAATTTCAAATTCAAAATATCTTGCCTTTACGCTGTTTTCAAATTCAAGCTCATTTATGTCAAGACTCTTTTCAAAGGTAACATCGGTTAAAACCGCTTCCCAGTTTTCACCGTCAACGCTGGCATAAAGTGTTGCCTTAAGCCAACATCCGTGAAAATCAGCGGTTTCTCTGGGAACACAGTCAATTCGCTTTACCTCGTAAACATTTCCCATATCAATCGAAAGGGTTGCAACAGTTCCATGGTCAAGAGCTACTGTCTGCCAGAAGGTATCCTCTGCCCCGTCCAGAATTTTAGAGGGAGAATGAGTATCCCAGTCTGTCGCATTACTCGTTGCCTTAAAGAGAGTTTTGTCTATTTTATAAAGAGCGTACTTTTCTTCATATTCCTTAAAGGTTGCATAGTCAACGGTATCCTTATTGCTGTCTTTTTCAAAAAGATTTAATTCCGCCATTGTTCCGTAGCCGCTCTTTGTGGTGGTCGCTTCTATACGGAGCTTTTTAACCTTTATGTTTGCAGAAAAATAAATTTCATTAACCTGCGTTGAGCCTGAACAAGCGTAATCTTCTTTGATAAGTGTCCACTCATTATCATCGGTTTCCGCTGCATAGATATTTATGTTAAAGAAGCTTCCCGTTACCTGATCCTGTCTCGGAAGCAAGGATAATCCCGATATTTCCGTAGTTTCCGGAAGTATTAAAAGGATATAGTGCGGAGGAAGGTCGTGCTCCTTTATATCTCCTCCGACAGCCTTGAAGTTTGTATGCCAGTAGGTCGCTTTATCACCGTCAAACATCTGTGATATGGTTGCACTCTGGTCAGAGCTTACAGATGCCTGCCAGCCGTTACGGCTTACGAAGGAAACTCCCCTTTTGGACTTTCCGGTAGTTTTATCCTTAACATAGCACTTTGTAGCGTGTTCGCCTTCTTCGCCCTCAAAATCAAGGGGATTTACTTCTTCCTTTATATTAGCAACACCTGAGTAAAGTTCGATTTCCGCACAGGTGCCGTGATTTCCCAGGGCTCTTTCCGTTTCAATCTTTACTGCCTTTACTTCCTTTTCCTCCCATGAAACAAAGCTTGGCTTAAAGTCCGATGCTGACCCCGGCTGATAAGGAAACGTTCCGCTTTTTTCAAGAGTGAAGTTTTCTCCGTCGGTGGATAAGTAAACTTTATAGTCCTGGAAGGAGCCTGTGGCATTATCGGTTCTGGGATAGTACAAAAGTCCTGAAACCTTAGTAACTTCCGGAAGTGTGATTTGGATAAAATGCGGATACTCCGCAGGGATGGTTACGCCGTCCTTAAAACTAAACGGTGTGTGCCAGTAGTTTTTCTTATTCCCGTCAATAACAAGCTTTACAGAGTTTCCTGCAGCTTCCGAGCTTGCAGTAACACTCCATCCTGCAGTCGAAAGCTTATCTCCGTAGGGAGATTCCTCGGAATATGTAATATCCTCCTTTACGGTTTCGCCTTCTCCGTTTTCAAAGAACTCGATTTCAGCCGCTGTTCCGTGACCGGCTCTTGACTCTGTTACGGCAATTTTTATCGCCTTCATTGAAACATTACCCCAGGAGCCAACATGTGGTGCAAATTCCGCCACATTGATTCCTGTTGCATATTCAGGCATTTCGCCTCTGTATATGAGCTTAAATTCGCTGCCGTCTTCACTTGCATATATCTCATAACTTAAGAATATCCCCGATGCGTTATCGTTTCTCGTGGTGTAACGCCATCCGGATACATTTCTTTTCTCCGGGAAAGTTACCGTTATTGTATGAGGATATTCTGCCTTTTCAACCACGGCTCCGTTTTCAAATCTGAAATAGGAATGCCAGTAGGTATCCCTTGAGCCGTCAAAAGCTCTTAAAACAGAGTTAGCATCTGAGTTGCTTTCTGAGTTTGCTTCAATTATCCAGTCCTCGCTAAAGGGAATTACCGTTCCTGCATTTTCGGCAGACGATAATACTGCAAATGAGGATACAAGACAAAGTGCCAGGATTAAAGAAAGTATCTTTTTCATATTATCGCCTCCTTAATTAATATGCGAAAGTACGGCCTTGACATCTCCATCGGATACGCCGTATTTTCCGATTGCATACACGCCGTCCCCCATCGCCTTAACCTCATAGTCATAGCATTCGGAGATCAATGATGCAGGAATATAAAAGATTCCGTTTACATATTTCACGGGCGCTGAAAGTGTAGAGAACACGCCGTCTACCTTTACCTCTGTTGATTCTAAGACGGAGCAGGTCCACTTATAGTTTACGATTTCTGTCATATCATCGTTTAAATCAAAGTGGTAAGTAAAGAATTTATTGTAATTTGCATCGTACTCGGTTTTGCTTCTTCCGTAGCCCATAATTTCGTTATAGGCATCTTCGGGAATATAAAGAGTTCCGTTCATTTCAAAGGGTGTTACGGTAATATCCTTTTCATAAACATATCTCTTGGCACCGGATACTATCATTTTGCTTGAACCTGCCTTTAAGACGCTTGTTCCAAGCAGGTTATCCCTTTCAGTTTCGGAAATTGAAGTTTCGGGGATTTCTGTATAAACATAATTGAAACGGCCAATGGGTGCAACGCTTCCGTCAGAATAGAACTTAAGAAGGTCTCCTTCCGGATTAACGGAATCCACCCACTTAAATTCAAGGTCAACTGCACTTGTTTCTGAAATCAGGCTTCTTGCAACTTCAAGCTGTATGTACTTTCCTGTCACATTATATTTAATATCACCTGTTATGCTTCTTTCCCATGTATTTCCCTTAAAGGAGGAAAGCTTTCCAAGACCGTCCAGATTTACAGCATGGTCATATCCGTCCCATCCTGTATTGTGATTTCTGTCGGAATTTATATAGAGATTAAGCACTGTATTTCCGTTTGTCTTTATATCCTCATGACATTCTGCCATAAAGTAGAGCTTTTCCGTATCAAAAGACACCTTTGCTGTTTTTATGGCATTGTTTACTGTCGTCTTATAAATGTGAGATTCCTTTGTGCCTCTCTTCCATAAACCTACACTGTCTCGTTCATAATTCTGATCATTATTATAGAATGTTGGCCCTACCTCTGTCCATTGAGCAATGTCTCCCGATATATCAATGGTTTTTGCTCCGTAGGCAAGAGGCGTTTCTCTTACACCCTTATATTTTCTTACAAAGTCAGAAAGCAACATGTAATAGTCGTCCTTCAAAGGACCGTTGTTAGGTTCAAAGTCGCGGCTGTTCTCATAATCAAAACAGTCAACAAAGGAATTTTTATGGCCGTTGTAGCTGTCCTGACGGAGAGCTGTCCACTCATTCCAGCCGTCAATCATAACAAACTCAGGCTCTGCTTCCAGGGCAAGAGACGCCTGCTCACGGAAGAAATATGCCATTCTCTTTCCGTTTTCGGAATAGTCCTCTCCGAAGGCTTCACTGTAGCCTCTTCCCTTACAGTAGGGGTCTGAGAATACGCCTGTTTCGGATAAGCCCACCTCTGTAGACTGATTGATTCCGCATCCCACAACTACAAACTCGGGACGGCCTGTTTCCTTGTCCACGTTTCGGAGTATCTGCGGGAAGTTTTCAAGCCACATCCAGGCATCGTCACCGGAGTCAACATTTCTTCCGCCGTGAGGACGGAAGGTAAAGAAATCCTTTGTAAGAGAAAGTGCTTCTCTTTCTGTAAGGTTGTCGCTTTCCGTATTCTGAAGAGCCACCTTATAGGTGGAATTCGCATAAAGCAACGGCTTTCCGTCAAGATAGTACCAAATATCAGAATAGTCGTTTTCATGGAAACAGTTAAAGTAAATTGCCAGAAGTCCTCTGTATGCGTTGTCGGGATTATAGCCCAGGTTCATCATGGCAGAAATTTCCGGAATGTCAATTCCCGATGCCTTGGCATCACGGAATGCAGAAGCAAGAACATTTAATGTTGTTATGTAATCCAGTCCTGCATTGGAATAATCGAAAAATATCGAGTCTATTCCCGCGACAGAAAGCATTTCAGCATGACGGCGGTATACCCAATAATCATAGCTTGTGTAAAAGCCCAAAACAGGTTCGCCCCAGTAAAACGTAGCTTCATGCTCCCAAATGGGGTCAGAGTAAACTTCCTTTGCGGAAGGCTTCTCTAAGATAATCTCAGGAATAACATTTGCTTTTTTATCCGCATCTATAAACCAGTTCCAGTAAAGCATACCTACTTCGCGGCCGTCTGTTTTTACCGCTCCTGCCTCTTCAAAGGTTGCCACCTTACGACCGAAATCATCGGTTGCCGCCCAGGTATCGGAAAAGTCATCCAATATGGCAGAATCAGGAATTTGTTTGCTCAATTTATCGCTTTCGTACTTTTCTTCCAAAAGTTCTATTTTTCTTATTCTTGTTTCGTTAATGGTGTTTTTACCGTATAGGCTGTAAAAATAGAGATTATGTACACCTTCGGTGGGCTTTACGGCTGCACTTACGGTAATATTTTCTCCAACCTCAGTTAAGGTTACATAACCTATTATCTCTCCGCTTTTGGGATTGTCTATAATAATGGCCATGGTTACGCCGTTTGTTCCGGTAACAAGATTGTTATATGCCGTAATTTTAACAGAATTGATTCCTGTTAAATCCACATTTTCATAACCGAAATAATAGCCTCTCTCAAGCCATTTTACCTCACTGTCAACAGTAGCTCCGCTTTTCACAGTAATTTCGCTTAAAGGAAGCTCTTTTGCGCTTACCTCTCCCATTGCAGTGAGGGATAATGCCAGTGAAAGCAAAAGAATCAAGCATAATACTTTTTTCATCCATGTTCACCCTTTCTTATTTCCTTATTTAAATTATACTGTAAAAAATTTATTTTGTAAATGTCATATACTACTGAAAATTGACTTTTTCTACTGTTTTATCATTTTTTATACAAACAGATTCTGTACTAAAATCATATATATAACCGTACCTCCGCCAACGCTCAAAAGAGTGTTGTGCTTCCACAAATGAAGAAAAACAACCAATAATGACGCAATTAATTCAGGTATTCCAAAAGGTGAGGATATAAAAGAAACACTCTTTAAGCAATATACAACAAGCATCCCCATAATTGCAAAGGGCAAAACCTTTCCCAGATATCGGATAAATTCCGGAGTTTTTCTTTTGCCGTTGAAAATAAGAAAAGGAAGAACTCGAAGCATCACAGTAACCAGTGCTACAACAGCTATCATGGCAACTTTATATTTATAATCCATTACGCTTCCTCCTTGGCTCTATATTTTTTCTTAAGTGAAAGACATAACGTTATAAGTATCATTGACGGAATAAGAAAATCCTCCGCTCCGAAAACAAAAAGACAAATCAAAGATGATACAACACCGATTATTGCCGGGGCGTGTTCTTTTGTACTCTTCCATTGTTCAACAAAAACAGTAATGAAAGTGCTGTCATTGCAAATTCCACGCCTTTTGTATTAAACGAGCTTTCTCTCCCCACAAGCGCACCCAAAAGGCTTCCCAAAACCCAATAACACTGATTAAACAGCGAAACCGCAAAAGCATAGCTTTTGAAGCTAAGTCCCTCCGGAGCTTTGCCTGAGCATAAGAGCGAATATGTTTCATCCGTGAGTGCAAAAACAAGATATGGCTTTCTGTACCCCGTCTTTTTGTAATGTTCTATCATTGTTATACCGTAAAAAAGATGTCTTGCATTTACCATCAGAGTGGTAAGTGCCGCAGTTATAAGGCTTACACCACCTGTTAAAAGATCAAGTGCCACATACTGCATTGAGCCTGCGTAAATAAACGCACTCATAGCAACAGCCCAGAAAACACCATAGCCTTTTTCTGCCGAAATAAGCCCGAAGCCGAAGCCAAGAACTATATATCCCGCCATCACCGGCAATGTATTTAAAAACGCTGTCTTAATGTTCTTTCCCATGACAATTCTCCTGTATGAAAACATTTTTCATAAAAATATAATTTGCAAATGCAAATTATTTTCCAATCATCTTTTTGCTCTGTATAAAATAAAGTGCTTTTGCAAGCATTTTATCAGACAGAATATGCCTCATGAAAACGCCGACTTTCATTAAAAAGCCCGGGACTATAACCTCTTTTCCGGAAAGCATCTTCCGAATTGCATACTCGGCCACAGCCTCGCTTTCAAGGATTATCCCTTTTGTTTTTTCACTACCCTTTCCAAAAGAAACACCTGATGCCTTTTCAAAGCCGGTGTGAACAGGGCCCGGGCAAAGTACGCTTATCTTAACCTTGCTCTTTTCTCTTCTGAGTTCTTCAGCGATGCTCTGTGAAAGTCTTAAAACATATGCCTTAGATGCATAATACCCCGCAAACAAAGGTCCGGGGAAAAACGCCGCCAAAGACGCCACATTCAAAATATGTCCTGAATTTTTCTTCCTGAATTCCTCAAGAAAGATTTTTGTAAGAATATGCAAAGCACGCACATTTGTATCAAGCATTTTAAGTTCGTTTGAAAGTTCGTTCTTAGAAAACGCTCCGAAAACGCCAAAGCCTGCATTATTTATAAGTATATCGGTTTCTTTCGCATAACGTGAAAGCGTCATACATTCTTCCTCACTGGAAATATCACACTTTACCACTGTTACTTCTGTAGGAAGTGTTTCCTTTAGCTCTGTCAGAAGTTCCTCTCTCCTTGCGACAGCTATAATATCATATCCCATGTATGACAAAACCTTTGCCATATCCCTTCCAAGTCCTGAGCTTGCTCCTGTAATAAGTGCTTTCATGATAAACCTCCTTAATTTGAGATTTCATTATATAATGTAAATCCCAGTATCATAATTCCTCCCATTATCTGCATTGGCAGCATTTCTTCTCCCAGAATAAACGATGAACATAATACTGCAACCAAAGGATCTATATAACTTAAAATTGCCGCCTTTTGTCCCGAAATAAACTTAAGGGAAGAAAAATAAAGGCAATATGTAATTCCCGTATGAATAAGGCCTATTGCCAGAAGATACCCCCAACCTTTTAATGAAAGCGTTGTAAGATTAAATCCCTCTGTAAAAAGAACATAAGGCAAAAGTACAATGATTGCTGCAATAAACTGAAAAAAGGTTCTTTCAATTCCGCCCACATTTTTAATATATTTATTAAGCAAAATTACTGTAGCGTATAAAACCGCAGCACCAAGGCCCAAAGCTATTCCTTTTATATGTTCGGTATTTTCCGAATGCTCCCCAATCAAAGTGATGAGAACAATACCTGCCGTTGCACCAAGAAAACATATCCATTTTCTAAGGTTCATTTTTTCCTTAAAGAGCAAAGGACAGGCCGCCGTAACTATAACCGGAGCAAAATAATAGCTCAACGTTGCCACCGAAACGGTGGTATACTTATAGGCCTCAAAAAGAAATATCCAATTAAAGCCCATGGCAGCGCCGGATAAAAGAAGTAAAAGAAGTTCTTTTTTCATATCTTTAACTGAAACTTTTTCGCCCTTAAACAAAAGAAACAATCCTATCAATACCGATGCTAAAACCGCACGGTAGAGTGCAATTTCCCCTGATGGCAGATTTATATTCTTTACAAAAAGGCCTATCGTTCCGAAAACAGCCATTGAAATTATAAGCATAACTCTTGCTTTTTTCATATCTTCACTCCTTCTAATAAGGGGAGCTGCATAAAACAGCTCCCCATTATATTATCCAAGCATTTCAAGCAGTTCTTCCGTAGAAATAAGGTATTCAGGCTCCTTTGCCTCAGTTGCTCTTTCAACGCAAATGTCTTTTGCAATAGTATATCCGATTGTCTCTGTAATTTCGGGAAGAGCCTCTCTCTTTATGATATGAAAGCCATATTCACTGGAAACAGGCTCACTTATTTCCCCTACAGAAAGTGCAAATGCCGCCTCTTCAAAGGGCTTTACCATTTCGTTATATGTAAACACATATCCATCCTTATTGCTCTCCATCCCGGGGTCTTTACCGTATTCTGTTACGAGCATATCGAAATCTGCACCCTCTGAAAGCATTTCCATAACTTTATCCGCAGTATCACTGTCTTCAATCAGAATATGCTTTGCACATACATAATTTTTTGAATAAAGTTCTTTTACAGCTTCGCTTTTCGCTATTGTATAAACAGCAGGCAAGCTGGTGGAATAATAAAGTTTTTCATGCATAAGAGCAGAAAGTCCCTCAAGAGGCAAAGAAATATACGCATTGTCATATTCGATACTTTCCTTTATGCTCGTAATATCGTCTTCATCCAGCACAGCTTCCGGGAAGGTATCCAATGCCTGCACTATCAATTCCGCAGTTTCAAGAGCGGTTGTCAATGCATATGCCTTATGTTCTTCATCACTTGCACCGGATGTTTTTGCTGCCGAAGCACTTGTCTGATAATAAATGCTGTATAAAGCTTCAAGCTCCGCAAAGGTAAACACCGCATCCCCCGCTTTAAGAACTATCGGAGTATCGTCAATTATTATCTGTTTTGTTGTTGCCACATAGTTTATGTTGTAGCCGAAAGATTCCCCGATAAAACGGAGCGGCACAAAGGTTCTGCCACCTTTTATAACGGGAGCTGAATCAAGTAAAATTTCCTTTCCGTTAAGAAGAGCATTATTGTTGTCAATGTAAAGAATAATGGTATTATCTCCGTTTACTATCTTTACTTCCTGCTTTTCGCCGTCCCATGACACAGAAGCTCCGAAAGACTCGGAAATTGCACGGACCGGAACCATGGTTCTTCCGCTTTCGTTCACAAAAGGAACTTCTTCAAGCAGGATAGTTTTTATTTCTCCGTCTCTCACACTGTTCACACGTATCCCGCCGATATTCACCTCAACCACCGCTGCCCTGCAGGTCATAAATAGCATTACAGCAATCAAAATCAATGCGAAAAGCTTTTTCATAAAAAAACCTCACTTATAATATAACATCTGTTTCATCCTTGATATAAAGTGTGCTTTCAGTCACACTACATGTGACTGCTACGAGCTTAACTCCACAGTCTTTCGCTCTTTTTAAAGCGTTGTAAAATGCTTCGTCTGCTTCCTTATTCGGAGTAAGATACTTTGCACTATCTGCCTGTATAACAAAAACGGCATAGGCTAAAAAACCTTCCTTGACACATTCTGAAAGCTCTGTAAGGTGCCTGGCTCCCCTTGTTGTAGGTGCATCGGGAAACATAAATACGCCGTCCTTTTCAAGTGTTACTCCCTTTACCTCAATAAAAGCCTTTCCGCTTTTTGTTTCGGCGTAAAAATCAAATCTTGATTTTTTATATGTACACTCGCTTTTAAGGTAGGTTACCCCATCAAGAAGTCCGCCTTTTTCTATCCATTCAGCCACAACTTTATTTGGTGCCTGACTGTCTATATTAAAGATTTTCCCATCCTTTACCGCTGACACAAGATCATAAAGTGTTTTCCTTTGAAGATTGTCCGATTTTTCAAGATATAAAGTTGTTCCTTCTTTAAGTATCTCTCTGCACCTTCCGGTATTTTTAACGTGACAAAGCTCCTCTTTCCCATCGATAATAACCTTTGCGATAAAGCGATTGGGACGGGATAAAAAAGTACCCTTTACAATGTTTTTATATTCCATTATACATTAAAGCGGAAAACAACAACGTCTCCGTCCTGCATAACATACTCTTTACCTTCGCTTCTGACTAAGCCTTTTTCTTTTGCTGCCGCCATTGTTCCGCAAGCTTGAAGGTCAGAAAATGCCACAACCTCAGCACGGATAAATCCACGCTCAAAGTCAGAATGGATTTTACCTGCCGCCTGAGGTGCCTTTGTCCCACGTTTAATCGTCCACGCTCTTACTTCCTTGGGGCCTGCGGTAAGATAGCTTATAAGACCAAGAAGCTTATAGCTCTTTTTAACAAGTCTGTCAAGTCCGGATTCGGTTATTCCGAATTCCTCCAGGAACAGTTCCTTATCTTCTGCGTCAAGCTGGCTGATTTCTTCTTCGATTTTAGCTGATACGGGGAGAACCTCGCTACCCTCTTTTTCTGCAAGAGCCTTAAGGCTTTCAAGATATACATTTCCCTTACCTTCACTTGAAAGCTCATCCTCTGCCACATTTGCCGCATAAAGAACAGGCTTTGCCGTAAGCAGATCCATTGTATTAAGAATTTCTTTCTCGTCATCGGAAAGATCCGCACTTCTTGCAGGCTTACCTTCCTCAAGAGTATCCTTTATTTTATTCAGAACATCAATTTCTGCCTGATAGCTTTTGTCTCCCTTAAGCATCTTTGTTGCCTTGTCTATTCTTCTTTCCACCATTTCAATGTCGGAAAAAATCAGCTCCAGGTTTATTGTCTCAATATCTCTCATGGGATCAACCGAGCCGTCAACGTGTACAACATCAGGATCTTCAAAACAACATACAACGTGAATAATCGCATCAACCTCACGAATATGAGAAAGGAATTTGTTTCCAAGTCCTTCGCCCTTTGATGCTCCCTTTACAAGACCTGCAATATCAACGAATTCAACAACCGCCTGAGTGTATTTTTCGGGATTGTACATCTCGGATAAAACATCCATTCTGTAATCCGGAACACCCACAACACCGACATTCGGCTCTATCGTACAGAAGGGATAGTTCGCGGACTCCGCTCCCGCCTTTGTTATTGCATTAAAAAGTGTGCTCTTTCCCACATTGGGAAGACCAACTATACCCATTTTCATAAAAAGCAATCCTTCCTTTAATGTATTATCTTATTTATTATAACTCATTTTTCTCTATAGTGCAAGATGTAAATTTTTTGTAAAAAACCGAAATTATGATTTTCTTTTTGTAAAAGTTGTGCTATACTCTAATCATAATATAAAATGAGGAGTTATTATGGATAAAAATAAAATTTTAATTGTTGACGATGATGCAAATATTTGTGAGCTTTTACGCCTCCATCTCGTAAAGGAAGGCTTCACTACTGCAATTTCCTATGACGGAGAAGATGCACTCAAAAAATTCCGTACGGAGGAACCCTGCCTTATAATCCTTGACCTCATGCTTCCTAAAATTGACGGGATCGAGGTATGCAAGGAAATAAGAAAAGTGAGCAATGTTCCGATAATAATGCTTACAGCCAAGGGCGACACCTTCGATAAGGTTTTAGGACTGGAACTGGGCGCAGATGACTACATGGTAAAGCCTTTTGAAACAAAGGAGCTTATAGCAAGAGTGCGTGCGGTTATGCGCCGAAGCTCAAATGAAGACGGAAAAATATCTTCCGATGTTTTATCTTTCCCTGGTCTTGAAATTAACATTTCAAATTATGACCTCAAGGTAGACGGAGTATCCATAGATACTCCCGCCAGGGAGCTTGAACTTTTATACTTTCTTGCTTCAAACAAAAATGTCGTATTCACCAGAGAGCAGTTACTTGAAAAAGTATGGGGTTTTGAATATGGCGGAGAATCAAGAACCATCGACGTACACGTTAAGAGACTTCGCGAAAAGCTTGGCAGTTCTCATGACGAAGCCTGGATGCTTAAGACAAAGCACTGTGTAGGTTATATTTTTGAGGTTTACGAAAAATGAGTGTCAAACGCCCTTCAGCCAAAAGAAAAAAAAGCCTTTTTCTTAAAATTTTCTCGATAAATCTGCTCATAATATTAATAGCTTTCACCATCATGTCTGTGATATGTTACGCAAGAATAAATTCATATTTAAGGTCAGAACATGTGTCCTCCATTCTCACAGCATCATCAAAGGTCGTGGATCTTTCCAAACGCACCGATGAGCTATATAAAGAGCTTGAAATCATACAAAAGGAAAATCCCGATATACACTATAATTATAAAAAGCTGATCGGACAGATAGAAGATAATTACAGAAATACTTTGTCTGTAATATCATCAAGTACTGATTTTTCCGTTATGCAGATAACTCCTGATAAAAAAATATTATTTCGCTATGCGGATATCCGAAATTTCAGCGAAGGAGTTATATTTTCCAAGGAAAATCAAAAAAGCGGAAGACAAACAGAATATATAAAAGCTTCAGATACATTTTCAAAAATGCTGTCGGGAGATTTTCCGCAGTCAATTTCCAAGGTATCTTATAACGGAGAAGATTATTTCGTTCATTGGGGAAACATGGACAGCATGTTTACAACCACAACCCTTACGGTTATGAAGCCTCTGTACGAAAACGGTAATATAAGTTCCATGCTGATTTTATTCATCCCCACTCCTCAGATAAGATTTTTGCTTAATGTTGTAGCATCAAACTTTATTTTAGCCGCAATAATCTCTCTTCTCATATCTGTGGTTTTATCCTACGCCCTGACCTACAGAATAGCGAAGCCGTTAAAGGCGATGAATGAAGCGGCCATGAAGCTTGCATCGGGAGATTTCAGTAAAAGGGTTAGTACCGATGATAATAATATCGGAGAGATACAAGAGCTTATATCAACTTTTAACGACATGGCTGAATCCATTGAGAATTCCGAAGAAAACCAACGTGCGTTCACCGCAAGCATTGCCCATGAGCTCAGAACTCCCATGACTTCCATCATCGGATTTATCGACAGCATACTGGACGGAACAATCCCCAAGGAACAATCCGAAGAATATCTTAAAATATGTTTGTCCGAAGCACGCAGGCTTTCAAAACTCACCACTGAACTTTTAGACGTTTCCAGAATTGAAAGTGGAAATGCAAAGCTTGAAATGGATTATTTTGACATCAACGAATGTATAAGACGACAGATAATAAAATACCAGGACAGAATCGCAGAAAAAAGGCTTGACATTACGGTTGAATTTGAAGAAGAAGATTGCATTTGTTTTTGCGATAAGGACTCAATAACCAGAGTTATTATAAATCTTTTGGACAATGCAATTAAATTTGCGGCCGTAGAAGGTTTTATAAAAATTTCGGTTTCAACCCGCTCGGGAAAAGCTTATGTAAGTATTGAAAATAACGGTGAAGGCATTCCGAAAAGCGAGCTGAAACATATATTTGACAAGTTTTATAAAACCGATAAATCCCGCGGTCTTGATAAAAAGGGAATTGGTCTTGGACTTTATCTTGTCAAAAACATTCTTTCATTGCATGGAGAAAACATAACCGTTACCAGTACCGAGGGCGAATTCACCAGATTTACATTTACACTGACACTTTCAAGAAATATTCACAAATAAAATGCATTTTTACACTTTATTAATATAAAATTAATAAATATATGTTATCATAAAGGTATATGAAAGGAGCATTTTTATGGATAACAATAATTTTTTTGAAGAACTCAATAACTCCGAAAAACCAAAAAAGGAAACTGAATCCCCCACACCTTCCGAAACTTCCGAAGAAATATTTTCTGATGTTTCAGAAGAAGGAAATCCCGCCCCCACTCCTATATACACAGAGAAAATAACAAAGCCAAAGAAGCCGAAGAAGAAATTTTCTGAACGACCTTTAGCCATTGCCGTTCTTACCGCATTTATTATGTGCATCATTTTCGGAGGCGGTTTATATGCTTCCAGAAACATGATAATGAAATATATTTTGGACGGTGTAAAAGAAGCAGGCTCAGCCTTAAACATTCCCGGTGCAGCTCCCGGTCTTGCTCTCGATAATGATTATGCTCAATCAGATGGACCTGCCCTTTCACGTCAGCAAATTTCAGCTCTCGTCAGTCCATCAATTGTAGGTATCTCTAACATGAGCTATTCTCCCAACAGCTTTCTTAATATAAACACATTGCAATCTACAGGAAGCGGAATAATCATCAGCAAAGACGGCTATATAGTTACAAACAATCATGTAATTTCAGATGCCAACAAGTTGAAAATTACACTTTCATCCGGCGATGAGCTCGAAGCCACTTTAGTCGGTTCAGATCCCGAAACCGATATGGCTGTAATAAAGGTAGACCCCCAGGGACACGACTTAAAAGCCGCTACAATAGGAAACTCTTCCACTATCCAGGTCGGAGATGAAGTTCTTGCAATAGGAAACCCCTTGGGACTTACCCTTGCCGGCAGCGTTACACACGGAATAGTAAGTGCAGTTAACAGAAAACTCACCGTAGAAGGAACCACCTATAACCTTATACAGACAGATGCTGCTATAAACTCAGGTAACTCAGGCGGAGCTCTTGTTAACAACCGTGGCGAAGTAATCGGCATAAACTCTGTTAAAATTTCATCCGACGGAGTAGAAGGATTAGGTTTTGCCATCCCCATTGACGATGTAAAGAGTATTATCGAAGACCTTGTGTCCGACGGTTATGTTCACGGAAGACCGGCAATAGGCGTAAGTATTGTGGAAATCACACCTCAGATTGCTTACTATTATAGTCTTCCCGTTAATTACGGACTTTTTGTCAACGATGTTATAGAGGGCGGAAGTGCTGATATTGCAGGCATTGAAATCGGAGACATAATAATCGCCTTCAACGACGAAAAGGTGACCTCCTCCTCCGAGTTTATTGCAAAACGCAATACCTATAAGGCAGGCGACACCATTAAGCTTACGGTTAACCGTGAAGGTGACGAAAAGAGTTTCAGCCTGAAGCTTCAGGAGGATAAACCTGCTTCAGCTAACTAAAAAAAGAAACCCGAAAAATTTTCGGGTTTCTTTTTTTAGTTAGCATTTATTTTTTCAAAAACATTTTTCCAACGCTCTTCGTGGCTTTCATGAGTAAATATCGGTTCAAAGCCAAGAGAAAGGTAAAGCTTTATTGCTGGGATTCTTGCATCGTCTGTCGATAATACAACACTCTTATACCCTCTTGCGGCAAGAGAGTGAAGTGCTGCAAGGCAAACAAGCTTTCCTGCTCCCAGGCCTCTTGCTTCAGGTGCTGTTCCAATCATACGGAACCAGCCTTCTCCGGGGAAAATATCTTTTTCTACAGCTGTTGCCGTTGCTATATCCACGCCGTCTTTCGCTATATAAAGAACGTATTCCGGCTTGTATCCCCCGCCGTTTACTATAAAATCATTAAAGGAAAAATGCGTACCGAAAGCCTTTTCAATCAATTCTTCCCAGTTTTTATCTTGTCCCTCTATGTGGCTGTGAAGAGAAAAGCCTTCAGGAAGAGCCAGGGGCGGAAGATGAGTGATATCAGGCTGTCTCATAAAAAGCTGTGGTAATGCTCCCATTATCTGTAATCCACCTCATTTACTATTCTGTCTGCTGAAAGAACTTCCATTCCTTCAGGTGTGTCTCCGCAATCGGGGACATCAAGAGTTATGCCGCCTTCCATTGCACTCTTATGTGCAGTAAGGCCGGGAAGATTGTATCTGGCCGCCTGCCATGCATTTGTGGGTGAAAGCTTGCCTGACATATAAGCCTGGCAGAAATCGTCAACCATAAATTTATGGGTTCCCGCGTGGCCTGTACCAAGTCCGTCAAACTCCTTGGGAAGTCTTGTAATAGCCTGAATGGGTGCCTCTGTATTGCACCATGTACCGTTTACAACCTTCTTTAAGAAATCGGGATCGTTTTTATGTGGTGTAAGCTCCATAGGATTAAGTAAATCGCTGACATCCTCGTAATCAACAAGCCCCTTTTCGTTCATTTTAAGATAGGAGTGCTGAACCAGAGAACATTCGTAGGAAGCCTTTGTACAGTTGAAGCTGGTGATATAGGTCTCCGGGAAATGCCATGCGACACGACGGTTTTCGCTGATTCTTATAACAGCGTTGTTGCTGAGTTTAAGAAGCATTGCTGTATTTGAGAAAGGATTATCCCAGTAGTTCATACCCTCTCCGAATATATCGGTATCCATTTTATCCTCATAACCGAAAGCCGCAACCTTAAGTGCATGAGCCTTTGCCGCAGAAAGCACCATAGAAGTTGAGTGAGTGGGATATAACATGGGCGGAAGACCTGCCATCTTCTTCCACTGGTCCCCTTCTGTGTACTTGAATACATCATAAAGTCTCTTCATGTCATGGTTATACTGTGCCTCAGCGTATACCATATCTCCCATTTCTCCTGTCGCATATTTCTGACGGCAGAAAATTGAAGCAGGACGGTAAATGCCGGTTTCGCCCATCATATATGTAAGACCTGTTTCTTTTACAAGACGAACGATTTCCTGAATTTCCTCCGTTTTGAGTGCCATAGGAACTGCGGAATAAACGTGCTTTCCTGCCTTTAACGCTGCAATTGCCATTACACCATGCAAGTCTCTCTGAGTAAAGATAGCTACGGCATTGATTTCGCTTGATGCGATAACATCATCAAAGCTGTCGAAAATCATATCTGCTCCGTACCACTCTTTAAAGTTTTTTGCTCTTTCGGGGAATTTGTCACACACAGCAACAAACTCAACAGCAGGGTGAGCCTTGAAAAGCGGAACGAAGTTTCTGCAGAACTGACCGCAACCGACGAAAGCTATTCTTAATTTCTCTCTCATTTTTACCATCCCTTTCATTATCTTTAATTCGATTATAGCACATTTTTTCAATTATGTAATGTACGTGTGTGATTATTTTTTTGTAAATTTGTTGCTTTTTTATTTTTTACCATTGCCAAAATATCAATAAAATGTTATTATTCTCATTGTAATATTTTACAAAGGAAGAAATTTATGAGCTATTCAGGAAAAAGAAATTATTTTTCAAGATTGCCCAATCAAAGTCTGGCGGTTACCGAGTGCGGTCTCACCATATGCGACCCCGGCCATCGTGCTTATGCCAGAATATACGGTCACTATTCCGCTCACTTTGTTTTAGAGGGCAAGGGAATTTATAACGTAAACGGAAAGGACTACCCCATCTCCGCCGGAGAAGGCTTTATGATTATCCCTGATTTACCGGCATCCTACGTTGCAGACGATAACGAACCCTGGAAATACATCTACGCTAACTTTTCAGGACCGGATGATGCCGCAATCGCTCACTATGCAGGTCTGAACAACACAAATGTAACCTTTAACTTTGACTTATCAGATGATATGGCAAGCGATTTACACTCTATGCTCCGTTGCAATGAAAGCAGGGTGCAAAAGGCTATGACGTTACAGGGTATTTTCTTTTGATTATGAGCCGATTGATCAAAGCCAACACAGAAAAAAAGGGAGACTTCTATCTTCCCGAGCACTATGTACAAAAGGCAATATCTTATATAGAAGACAACTATCCTTATAATATTACTATAACCGATATAGCTTCGTTTGTGGGGATAGACAGAACCTATCTTTACAGACTTTTCTTAAAAAATATCAAAATATCCCCAACGAAATATCTTACAAACTACCGTTTAGAACGTGCCATAGCCATGATGGAGCATGAAAGCCTTAACCTTCACGATATTGCTCTCTCATCAGGCTTTTATGACACCTCTCATTTCACCAAGGTATTTACCGCTCATCACAACGGAACCACCCCGGGAAAATACCGCGAACAAAAATTTTCAAAGGATAAGGAGTAATTTGAATGACACTTACTGTTGCATACCCGTTAATGGCACTTTCTATTTTATTTTCAGTTATAAACGCCTGCCTTTTGCACAAATTCGGAAACAAGGATATGAATACTCCGGGAGACTTATTTTTCTTTAACGGCGGAATAAGTATTATATGGATGCTGATTTTGGCAGTCTGGTTTACCATAGAGGGCGGAACTTCCATTTCTCCCACCGCCCTTATATTCGGTGTCATTTACGGCGTTATTTTATGCACCTTCCTGTTTTTCAAAATGCGCTCTATGGCGGAAGGCCCGGTTTCACTTTCCACTTTAATAGGAAGCTGTGCTTTCGTAATTGCTACCTGGTTTGGTGTTTTCTATGTTCCTGAGAGCATCAGCATCTTTCAGATTGCAGGACAGATTTTGCTTTTCGTCTCCCTCTTCCTTTGCGTGAATCCTAAAAAGAGTGGTGAAAAACTTACGGCGAAATGGTTTGTTTATTCTTTTCTCTTTTTCCTGGCAGGAGGTGCTGTGGGAATAATTTATAAAGTATTCGCCGCATCAGATGCTGCCGGAGAATACAACGGAATGATGCTTACAGCATCCATAGTATCGGCAATCCTCTTTTTTGTTTTTGGAATTTTCGTAAACTTATTCAGCAGAAAAAAGCTTCCTAAGATCAGGAAAAGTGCATTTCTGTACATAGTTCTTTGCGGAACTGTAAGCTGTGTTTATATAAGGTTAAACCTTTCATTGTCGGCAGTTATTCCGAGTGCTGTCTTCTTCCCTGTTTCAAACGGTGCAATGGTTATTCTCTCCACCATAACAGGAAAGCTTTTCTTCTCAGAAAAACTTAACAAAGTTCAAATTACAGGAATTTTAATAGGCCTTATAGCAATTGTGATAACAGGCTGTTCCGGTCTTTTAATGATGCTTTTCATATAAAAAAATAAGTCGCCATTGGGCGGTACTCCTTAGGGAGAAACCGGTTTTGGCTTGTTATTTTTCGCTGATAGTGCGCAAAAAAATGCAGATATACGTCAGTATACCTGCATTTTTTATGCTTCTCTGAGTCGAAAAATCCCTAAACCAAAACTGCGCATGCACCACAAAAATCTCGATTTTGAGTGCAGAACAAGGAAAAAAGTTGAAGGAATCCT
>JAFXHP010000046.1 GCA_017536285.1 Clostridia bacterium | reverse complement strand
ATGTGGAGCCAAAACTTTCCTATTTTGACTCTCTTAAGTGTGAAATTCCCGTAAAGGACGGAATTTTGTACATTGATTATGACGGTGAAAAGCTGGAAGTTGAGTGTGACCGTGAGGGCGGAACATTAATAGTTGACGGAAAGAAAACAGAAATCCCCGTTATATAAAGGATGAACTATGGAAATTACAATTCTTATAATATTTATACTGGGGCTTACAGCATCGGTAAGCACCAAAATCCCGATAATTTATGCTCTCCTTTTCGGCTATCTGCTTTTTTCAGCCTACGCCTTAAAAAAAGGTTATTCTGTAAAGGCCGTCCTTAAAATGTCCTTTGAAGGGATAAAGACCACCAAAAACATTCTTATCACCTTTATGCTTATCGGTGTTCTTACTGCACTATGGAGAGCAGGCGGTACAATAGGGGCGATAATCAGCTATTCGGAAAAGCTTATCAGCCCGAAAAGTTTTGTGATTGCGGCATTTTTGCTTAACTGCCTGGTGTCCTTCCTTACGGGAACAGCCTTCGGCACAGCAGCAACAATGGGAGCAATATGTATGACCATTGCATACGCTATGGGGATAAGTCCCCTTATGGTGGGCGGTGCGGTGCTGTCGGGGTCATACTTCGGGGACAGATGCTCGCCCGTATCCACAAGTGCATTGCTTGTTTCCGAAATCACGAAAACTGACATTTACCAAAATATAAAAAATATGATAAAAACAGCATCAGTTCCCTTTTTGATAAGCTGTATCATTTACATAGTTTACGGCGTTTTAATAGGAGAGGGAAGCATAAGCTACGTTGATGCGGCAGCCTTATTCAATGAAGAATTCAATATCGGCATTATGTCGCTTCTTCCTGCAGCAGTTATGCTCATTCTTTCGCTTTTTAAGGTAAAGGTAAAAATCACAATGGCATCAAGCATTCTTGCCGCAGTTTTAATCTGCCTTTCAAGGGAAGAAATGCTTTTTTCCGATATACTTAAGTTTGCCGTAACGGGCTTTAAGGCGGAAAACGCCGCCATAAGTGAAATGATTGACGGCGGGGGACTTTTATCAATGATAAATGTCGCATCCATTGTCTGCCTTTCCTCCTGCTATTCGGGAATCTTCCGCGAAACGGGGCTTCTTGACGGCGTTAAAAAGCTGATTGAAAGGGCGGGGGAACGCCTTCCTTCCTATACGGTTATTCTTTTAACCTCGGTTATCAACAGTATGGTGTCCTGCAATCAGACTTTAGCCATAATGCTTACGGAGTTTATGTGTGCCCATATTGAAAAGGATAAAGAAAAGCTGGCGATAAACCTTGAAAACAGTGCAGTTGTAATAGCGCCCCTGGTTCCCTGGTCCATCGCCTGCAGTGTGACGCTTCTCTCGTCGGGAGCGCCGGCAGCATCGCCAATAACCGCATTTTTCCTTTATCTGCTCCCGGTATATTCACTTATTACTGCAAAAAAGCAAAAATAAAAAAGGTGTCCAAAGGACACCTTTTTGTTTACTTACTTATTTAAGTACTTTGCAACCTCTGCTGCAACAAGTCTTGTAAGCTCTTCAATATCCATTGAAGTGTTTGAGGGCTGAATGTCAGACTTTCCGTCGGAGGAGAAGAGCTTCATCTTCTTCATGCTCTCCTGCTTAACAGCTTCAACTGCGGCGGGGATAAGGTCGATAAGACCTTTATCCATACTGGAGAACTTCTTGAACTCAGCTTCAACTGCGGCAACGTTGATATCGGTAAAGATATTAACCTTGCTGATACCTTCCTTTATTGCCTGACGGAAGTCATTGTCTGTAAGACCGGAACCGCCGTGAAGTACAAGGGGAACATCAACAGTGTTTGCAATTGTTCTTATTCTTTCAAAATCAAGCTTGGGAGGAAGCTTATACGCACCGTGAGCATTACCAACGGCAATTGCGAGTGCGTCAACGCCTGTCTTGTCAACAAAGTCCTTTGCAAGCTTGGGATCGGTAAAGTATTTGGAGGGATCAGCTAAGTGGCTGCTTCCTTCTGCGGAGCCTTCGTTGTCACCAACGTGGCCAAGTTCACCTTCGATTGTAGCACCGTAGGAGTGAGCAATGTCAGCCATTTCCTTAACCTTTCTTACGTTTTCCTCGTAAGAGTCGGTGGAGCAGTCATACATGATGGATGAGAAGCCCAGCTTTAACGCCTGGATACAGGTGTCATAGGAAAGACCGTGGTCAAGATGAATAACAACGGGAACATTTGCCTTCTTAGCCATGGGAATTAAGTAATAGGAAACCTCCTCCAAAGGACCGTAGGGAAGTAAAACCTCGGCGGTACCCATAATAACCGGAGAACGGCTGCATTCAGCTGCCGCAAGGATTCCTCGTGCAAGCTCTAAATTTACTGCGTTGAAAAGACCGACAGCGTATTTGTTCTGCTTTGCAGGTCTTAAAACATGATTCATATTAACTAACATTATGTAGCCTCCTTAGCATAGATGTGATATTATATCTCTATGTATATCATTATACAGAAAACCACAGAAAAAGTCAAGCATTATTTTGTGTTTTTCTTGTTTTTTCTTTGTTTTTTTGAGTTTCGGTGTGTAAACTGTATTTTGAGACAAAATATTGCCATTTGTTCATAAATATGATATAATACCACATATGTGTAAAAGTGTGGACATATAAGACAAAGAGGAAAAGATAAGAACAGGGGGTAGTGTAATGCGTTGCTCCAAATGCGGAAGTGAAATAAAGGAAGGCTCTGCTTTTTGCTTTAATTGCGGAAATGTAGTGCTGGATGTAAAAAAAGGTGAAATAAAAGACGGTATGGCAGCAGATGATTTACAGCATTGTGAAGCTGAATTAAGAGAACGTATTATAGCTTTGACAGAAAGCTTAAGCCGTTTTGAGTATTCCGAGAAGGCGGTATGGGGCCATGAAGGGTTGCTGGAACAGTTAAAAAGCTTTTCAGAAAGTCTTAACAGCTTCAGTAAAGTTATTCATGGAAAGCATTTTCAGATTAGCTCTGCAACAAGAAAAGCTCTTGGCGAATATAAAAGTCTTATTGAAAAAATATTGAAATGCATATATAAATGTGAAAGTGAGAATGAAAACAAGGAAAGAAATTGCGTTTACGACATAAAAACCACTTCCTTTGGAAATGATAAAAAACATTTACTGTATAATCTTGTGGAAACAGAGATAGCACATGAGATACGCAGTATAGAAGCGATGGAAGAGGATATACCGGTACAAGCAGCACATCGCGAGTCGCAACCGGTTATGCCTTTATCGTATTCGCAAATGCCTGCGATGTGCTCTGAGATGAGTCTTCCGCAGAAAACTAAAAAAACTTCGGCCGTTTCAAAAAGAACACAGAAAGACCAAGCTTCGGAAAGAAATTCTGTAGGTGTAGATTTCGGAAATGGGTACAGTATAGGTGTGAAAGGAGCTTACGGAGGGTGGTCGAAGAGTGCAGATGAAGATGAGGGAGAATATAAACCTGAAACCTTCAGCATTCCTGATATGCCTTTCGATGATGAAGAAATATCTGAATTTTTTTATGAGAATAAAGAAGATGGTTGGAAAGAGGAAAGTCAGGGAACTGAACCAATTAAAGTAAGCGATGTGCAGTTTTCGGCTGTTTCAAGAAGAAAGATTGAAAAATCAGAATATATCCCCGTGGATATTATTATGTACGAAGAAGAGTTCAGAAATATGGTAGAAATCAGAGTTAGTGGGGAAAACAGTGAAACCAGAAGCGGGTATCATAGTGTGGCTTCTCAGTCCAAAGTGCGGGTGGTGCTTTCTTCTTTAGATATAGAAATTGACGATTGCGAGGAAGAGCGCATTTGGCAGGGAAAATATCTGGAATTCGGATTTTTTGTTTTTGTGCCTGAAACATATGAAAAGAAGCAGGTACTTATCTGTGCAAGCATATATATAAACGGCCTTATTGCGACAAAGCTTAAATTTGTTGTGGGCGTTGAAGGTGCGGAAGAAAAGAAAATCAAGACTGAAAGAGAGGATATAACCACTGCCTTTGTATCATATTCCAGCAAAGACAGAGACAGGGTCGCATCAATTGTTCAGGGAATGGAAAAAGCAAGACCTGATATGGATATATTTTTTGACGTGGAGTCATTACGCAGCGGTCAGGAATGGGAAGCTGCATTAAAAACCGAAATCGACAGAAGTAATATCTTTTTCCTTTGCTGGTCAAAGTCTGCAAGCAAATCCAAATGGGTGGATTTTGAATGGAGGTACGCCTTCACTAAAAAAGGTAGTGAAGGGATAGAACCGATACCGATTGAGCCTCCGGAACTGTGTCCGCCTCCTGAAGAACTTAACCAGAAGCACTTTAATGATAAAATTGTATATATGGTTAAGGCACTTGAACTTATGAAAAGAAAAGCTGCCTGTATAAAAATAAAACAATTCGGATTCAGCAGAAAAATCCCTGTAACCGGAGAGGGGTTTACTATAGGAAAAGCAAGAGAGTGTGACTACAGGATAATTATGAGCCCCGGCGTTGAGGAATTTCACGCAGAGATAATTAACATAAACGGAGAGTTTTACATAACAAACCTTGCCATAAAATATAAAATGTATGTTGATGGCAAGGTTTGCGAAAAAGGACAGTCGGTTCCTCTTAAGCATGGCTCTGTTATAAAGATTTCTGGGGTTAAAATGATATTTGAATTATTTGAGTAAGTACGCTTTTGGTACGACAATTTTAATGGAGATGACTTTATGAAAAAGACTTATGTGACATCAATGCCCAATCATATCGGTGCGTTTTTAAAGGCAAGCCGATGCTTTGCCGACCTCGGGATAAATATTACCCGTGTAAGCTACAACAAGGCGATAGACTCCCATACCTTGTTTATTGATGCGGAAGGAACGGATGAGCAGCTTAAAAAAGCAGATATTGAGCTTGAAAAGATTGGCTACCTTTCAAACGATAAAAGCAAAACCAGCATAGTTCTTATCGAGTTTTCCCTTAAGGATGTTCCCGGAAGCGTAACGGATGTGCTTAAGCTTATAAATGAATTCAATTTTAACATTTCATACATAAGCTCCCAGGAAAACGGAACGGATTTTCAGCTCTTTAAAATGGGCTTATATGTTGATGATAAGGAAAAGATTGAAACCTTTCTTGACGAAGCAAAAAAGCTTTGCCCGGTACGTGTTATAGACTATAACAGCACGGAGAAAATTTACGATAACAGCATTTTTTACGGCTCCTATGTAAAGGGGCTTGCTGATATGATGAATTTGTCCGGCGAGGTGGAAAACGAGCTTACCGTTCAGGTAAACCTTGCGATGCAGACCTTGGATGAACAGGGGCTTTCGCCATACAGAACCTTTGACAGCATAGGTAAGTTTTCAGAGCTTCTGGCAAAATCCAAGGGCGAGGCTTTCGAGCCAAGAATAACGACTCACAATGTAGGGCAAAGGACAAAGCTTACCCTTATTGAGCCGCCCTGCGGAAGCAATACGATAATAATTGAAAACTCGGGAAAGCTTCTTTTTATAGACAGCGGATACGCCTGCTACAAGGAAGAAATGCTTAAAGTATTTAAAAAGCTTTATCCCGATTTTGACAACATAGAAAAGAAAATTTTAATCACCCACGCGGATGTGGATCATTGCGGGCTTCTTTCTTTGTTTGATGAGGTTATTGCAAGTAAAAAAAGTGCATTCTGTCTTGAAAATGAGTTTATGGGAAAAGATGGCTTCAGAGAAGAAAACCGCCTTCATAAGCCTTATATAAATATCTGCAAGATTTTAACCTCTTATGAATGTACAAATCCTGAAAAAATCAAGGTACCCTGGGATAGCCCAAAAGATTCCGATGAGGCTCTTACTCAGATCGGCTTTTACGATTTCGGAGAGCTTCATTTCGAAGTTTACGAAGGAAAGGGAGGCCATCTTCCGGGAGAAATTGTGCTTATCGACTATAAAAACAACATCGCATTTACGGGAGATATTTATATAAACATTCACGATCTTACGGCAAAGCAGGCGGAATATAACAAGTACGCTCCCATTCTTATGACTTCGGTTGACACGGATGCATCGCTTTGCTCCGAGGAGCGAAGAGCGGTTTTCCGCCGTCTCGGAGTTGGTAACTGGGAAATTTTCGGTTCCCACGGCTATAAAAAGGAATATAATGTAAATGTATAAGGAAGATTGAAATGGAAAAATGCAGAATAACTGTTGTTAAAATGGCACAGTATGATGACTTAATAGAAAAATATGAAAATCCCATAGAGCACACCTGCGACCTTAAGATGGGGGATACATTTATTTCCGTTTACGGCAAGAAGCCCGAAGGTTTTTGTGACAGTGCATGGGAATCCATGGAGAAGTTTGTTTCAGAGCTGGCAAAGGGCGGCGGAAACTTTTTTGACGGTTGGATGAAAAATGAAAAATCCGCTATGATTTCCTGCAATGACGGATTCAGACCTGTAAGCTTTTATATAGAAGTAATTGAAAATGAATAGAGGCACTTGCGGAAAACTTATAATTATGCTATACTGAAATAGAAGTAAAAACAACAAAAAATCAAAGGAGGTTCCCGGAAATTGAATCATATACTTAGGGCAAAAATAATGGAATCTCTTTCCGCAGTGCTCCCCATAACATTCATTGTTCTGGCATTAAGCATTTTTGTTGTGCCACTGGACGTGGGTTCGGTTGTAATGTTTTTCGTCGGAGCGATAATGCTTATAGCGGGAATGGGAATGTTTCAGCTTGGTGCAGAAACTGCAATGACACCCATCGGAGAAGGTATCGGTGTAGGAATATCAAAATCGAAAAACGTTTTTTCCGTTGCTCTAATAAGCCTTGTTATGGGCATTCTCATAACCGTGGCAGAGCCTGATTTGCAGGTTTTATCGGAACAGGTACCTGCCATACCGAATATGGTTATTATACTTACGGTTGCCGTAGGTGTGGGAATATTTCTGGCAACTGCGGTTTTGAGAATAATATTCAAGGTAAGTCTTTCAAATCTTCTGGCTGTTTTGTATCTTATAGTTCTGATACTGTCGTTTTTTGTATCGGAAGATTTCAGGGCGGTTGCCTTTGACTCCGGCGGCGTTACCACAGGGCCTATAACTGTTCCCTTCATTATGGCTATGGGTGTCGGTCTTTCGCTGGTAAGAGGTGACAAGGAGGCATCGAGCGACAGCTTCGGTCTTGTTGCTCTGTCAAGTGTGGGCCCGATTTTAGCAGTAATGATTCTGGGATTTTTCTATAGCCCTGATGAAGCACTTGTTGAAGCACCTCACTCATTTGAAATAGAAACGATGAGGGATGTGGCAAAGGCGTTTGCCTTTGAAAGTCCGGGCTATCGATCGGAGGTTTTCGTTTCTCTTCTTCCGATTGTACTTATGTTTATCGTATTTCAGCTTATAAGCAGGCGTTATCATCACAGGGAAAGACTCAGAATTATTGTAGGTTTCGTATATACATATACGGGGCTTGTATTATTCCTCTGCGGTGTAAACGTAGGCTTTGCCCCCGTAGGTACAATGCTTGGAAGTCAGATGGCATCGGGAGGTGTGGGAAAGTGGCTCCTTATACCCATCGGTGCACTTATCGGTTACTACATCGTAAAGGCGGAGCCTGCGATTCAGGTATTAAACCGTCAGGTTCAGTCGGTAACGGAAGGTGCGATTTCCGCAAAGTCGATGAACAGGGCATTATCAATCGGTGTTTCTGTCAGCGTAGGAATTGCGATGGCAAGAATTATAACCGGTATTCCGATTTTATATATACTTGTTCCCGGTTATGCTATGGCTCTTATAATGTCAAGGTTTGTACCTAAAATATTTGTGGGTATTGCTTTTGACTCCGGTGGTGTTGCATCAGGGCCCATGACATCAACCTTTCTTTTACCCTTGTGCATAGGTGCCTGCGAGGCTCTTGGCGGAAACGTAATGACCGATGCTTTCGGTGTTGTGGCGCTGGTTGCCTTAACGCCTCTTATCGCAATACAGATAATGGGCCTAACCTATAAGTTCAAGCTTACCAAGATTGAAAAGGCTGTTACAGAAGAGGTTGTAATTGATGCTGACAGCGACGAAATTGTTGAAATAGAGGAGGAAGAGGAGAATGAGTGATAAATTATCCTTCCGTGTACTTGGCTTTATTACTACGCCGAAGCGTGCCGAAAAAGCACTCACGCTTTTTGAAGAAGAAAAGCTTCCGATACAGTATGTTATAAATGCATCCGGTACGGCGTCCAGCGAAACCCTTGATATACTGGGCCTGGGAAGCCCCGACAGAAGCCTTATCATAAGTGTGCTTACGAAAAATCTTTCGGATAAAATGATAAGAAAGGTGCACAATGAGCTTAAGTTTAATGTTCCCGGAAACGGAATAGGCTTTACGGTGCCGCTTAAAGGTGCTAACAATATTATAATTAAAAAATTTGAAGAACTGGATAGTAACGAAGAAGAGAATCCTATAAGAAAGGGTGATACCGTGTCAGAAATTAAACGTGTTATAATTGCCGCCATAGTAAATCAGGGCTATAGCGAAGAAGTGATGAATGCCGCAACGGAAGCAGGAGCAACGGGCGGAACCGTTATTCACGGAAGACAGGCCGGAAACAAGGAAATTTCCGCTCTCTGGGGCGTTGGAATTCACGAAGAAAAGGATGTTGTAATGATAATTGCCGATGCCGAAAGCAAGGTTTCCATTATGCAGGCGATTTGCAGAGACTGCGGAATCAACTCGGAAGCCAAGGGCGTTGTATTATCAATTCCCCTTGAAACGGTTGTGGGACTTAATACTCCTCTCTGATAAAAGAGGTTAAGAGAAAAGAAAAAGCCGATGCATTCGGCGGTACTTCTTAGGGAGAAGCCGGTTTTGGCTTGTTATTTTCCGCTGATAGTGCGCAAAAAAACGCAGACATACGCCAGTATGACTGCGTTTTTTAACTTCTCTAAGGCGAAAAATTCCTAACCCAAAACT
>JAFXHP010000045.1 GCA_017536285.1 Clostridia bacterium | reverse complement strand
CCCTTATGCACAGAGAATTTACTTTGGATGGCGAAAGCGAAATAGAGCTTGACGACTATGTTGTTATGGAATATTCCGCACCCGACCTTCAGAGATTTTTTATGCTCCGTCAGAACGTGCTTCTCGGCATAACAGACGGTGAGGACGGTAACGAGGTTGAAAAGGGTATCCTTGCCGCAAACGAAATGATGACGGACGGCTTGGTGCACAGAATTATTGCAAAGTGCGAAAAGGGCAGGTATAAGAGACTTCTCCTTCGCCTCAGAAGCAAAGCACCCCACGTTGAATTTAATATATATAAGCTTTACACCTGCTCCTATGATGAGCTTCCGAAGAGATTTACAGAAACTTCTGTAGCGGAAGATGGCTTTAAGACAATTGACCTTTCTGCTTATGTAAACGACACTTACGCCGATGAGCCCGGAAAGGTTGACGGCGGCGTTGGATCTCTTGACGGAACATTCGGCGTAGAGGGAATTCCTTTTGCACTTACAGGTAAAATCATTCGTCCCACACCTCCGCCTAAGGAAAATGAGGACTTAATCACTAACTTTAATAAAGAGGGCGTAAAGAGACAGCTCTGTCGTCCCGAAAGCCGCGAAAGCCGCTTTGAAATACCCGTAAATTCCGAAGCGAAGGAAATTTACTTCGTTTTATATATGGATAAAAAAATCCACGAGCGCTGGGGCTTCTGTGCACCCGATCCCACCATTCTCGGCGGAAGCCAGGGTGAGGTTATGATGCCTATAAAGATTAACGATATCGAGCGCTATGCTGTATATATCAATTATGAGGACGGCACTGTTGACGAGTGCTTCCCCGAAAACATCAAAAATCACCGCCACGAAATTACGGGCGAAACCGGCGTTTACGGCGTAAGAACCAACGGGAAGAAGATTAAGAGCATCGGCTTTGAGGACAGATTGATTGAAACCGATCTTTCTCTTTGTGCTCTTACATTAAATACAGATGCTCCGCTTTTAACAGGCGAAGCCTTCCCTGAGCGTAACAAGGGCCACGAAGCTGACTTTAACTATGAAGGAAAAATCACCCTTGAGGGCGACATTTTAAAGGTGGAAAACGGCGGATTTTATGCCGAGTTCAACACAAAGGGCGGTCTCTTTACGGAAAAGGTAATCTCCGCATATTCCGAAGCCATGACAATTAAGGGTGCTCTTCTTAAGGTAAGAGAAGGAGACTCTTTAATCGAAAACTTTGAAAGAGTTGCTATCTTGGTTTCCAACGAAGCAAAAATTACCTATCGTCATAAAGATCTTTACATAACCGTTAAAATTTCTCTTGACCAGAAGGACGGAATAAAGCTTAATATGCAGGCGGAAAATAAGGGCGAGGAAATAACCCTTGGCATACTTTTCCCCGTAATTTCCGACATTAAGTACGGAAGTAGCGAAGACACATGGTACTTCCTTCCTAAATATCAGAACACCGAAAGTAACGGTTCCTGCTATGTTTATGAAGAATCCGCACCTTCATATCCCATGCAGTTTATGGATATTTTCTCACCTGAAAAGGGTGCAGGATTTGCCCTTAACACCCGTGAGCGTGACCTTAAGGTAAGAAAATATGCTCTTATAAAGCAAAACGGCAGAACAGATGCCTTCGTTGAGTATCCTTCAATGTATGTAAAGATTAAAAACGATTCCTTGTTCAAGGGTACTGAAACCGTGCTTTACGTTCATAAGGGGGACTGGCACGCGTCCTACAAGAGCTATAAAGAGTGGCTTGACTCCTGGTATGAGCCATATAAGTGTCAGAATAAGAAATGGTACAGACAGAAGTTCTGGCTGGTTGCAGAAATTCCCGACTTTATAGAAACAAGACTTATCTATAAATTCCCCGTATGGTATGAAAAGGAAAATAACAAGTACAACTTCCGTATGATTATGGATGAAATGACAAAGATATACGGAGAAACTCCCGACATTCTCCATATGTGGGCGTGGACCTGGTCTGAAGAATACCATCATATGCTCTGGGGTAACTTCGGTCAGTATGACTATGACAGACTTGGCGGTCTTGAAAACTTCAAGGCGGCATTAAAGGATGTATCCGACGCAACGGGTGCTGAAATTTCCCTTTATATGCATCCCACACTCTTGTCTGAGGTTTATCCCGAGGCAAAGGAATATTTCCCAACACTCCGTGTGCAGAACGCCGCAGGAAGATTTATCGGAATTCATAACGATTCCTTCAGAATGTGTCATGCCAATAAAACCTGGAGAGACCACGCTCTTAAGATGTATCCCAGAGTTCACGAAGAAACCGGCGTAAGACTTTTATATGTTGACGAATTCAGCTTAAGGGTTGATAACCGCTGCTATGCAGACGGTCACGGTCACGAAATTCCGTCAAACCTCTTAAAGACCGACAGAACATTTATATCCGAGCTTAAGGATACTGTTCCCGAGGATGTAGTTCTCTACGGCGAATACTATGCGGCTGACATCAACGCCCGCTATATTGACTGTAACATCAGCTATTATATTTTGGATTCCATCAACGATATGATTGAGCAGGGAAGACACTCCGAGGACGGATCCGACATTTACGGCAGAGTGTTTACGGATATTTACCGTTTTGCATTCCCTAAAATTGTTCAGCTTATTCTTCCTATGGCTATGCGTCACCTTTCCTGGCAGCCCTTAAAGGCAACCTTCTTCAACGGTGAAGCAATTTACGACTCCTTCTGGGATGTGGAGGAATCAAGAGGAAGACGCTTTATGGCAAAATCCTTCCATATAAAGAAAGAATATGCAGACTGCTTCTCATCGGATTATCCCGAAACAATGATTGAGTCAGGTCACGATTCTGTTTGTGTAAATAAATACCCCGGTGACGGAAGATGTATGTATACAATCTTTAACAGAGGCTATCACACTTACGAAGGAACCGTACTTAAAGTTCCCTACAAGGAAGGCACAAGGTTCTACGATGTATGGAATGAATGTGATGCTCCCTTTACCGTAAAGGATGGCTTTGCATATGTTGAATCAAGGGTAATCGCACAGAGCACAGGCGCAATTGTTGAAATATACGGATAACTACTATCACGCTACTTTTGCACTGAATGTTGACAAAATGAATAAAAAAATGTATAATGAGATAATCTAAGGTGTGGGAGACTCCTTCGCCGAAGTGCATTTCATGTGCCCTTTAGGCGGTGAGTCTGAAGGGCACTTTTTTTATAAATTAAAAAACAGGAGAATTTTTATGGAAACAAGAGTTGCAATTGTAAGTATTATCGTTGAAAACGGAGAAAAGGTGGATGAAATAAACGCCATTCTTCATGCCTATGCTCCTTATATCATAGGAAGAATGGGCCTTCCCTATAGAGAAAAAAACATATGCATCATAAGCATTGCGATGGATGCACCCGAGGATGAAATAAGTGCGCTTTCGGGAAAAATAGGAAGACTCAGCGGTATAAGCACAAAAACCGCTTATGCAAAGATATGAAAAAGCTGATTGATAATCTTTATAATGGAGAAAGGGCAGAACTTTCTGCCCTTACGGCTCTTTTATCAGGTTTTAACGATGAGGTAAGAGCTTATGCCGCAAAAAAAGCATGCGAGGCAAGAAATAAAACTTACGGAAATAAAGTATATCTCAGAGGGCTTATCGAAATTGGAAATGTTTGCAAAAATGACTGCTTTTACTGTGGGCTGAGAAAAGGTAATAAAAACTTAAGTCGTTACAGTTTAAGTACCGATGATGTTTTGTCTGCCTGCGATAGAGGAAAAAAGCTGGGATTCTCCACATTTGTGCTTCAAAGCGGAGAGGTGGATAACGATGAAGCTTTGATAAAAACTGTGGAAAAAATAAAGGAGCTTTATCCCGCTTGTGCAGTTACTCTTTCTTTAGGGGAAAAAAGCCGTGAGATTTATAAACGCTATAAAGATGCAGGGGCGGACAGATATCTTCTTCGCCACGAAACCTGCGACAAGGAACATTACGGAAAAATTCATCCGGAAGCACTATCCTTTGATAACCGCATACGTTGTCTTTATGACCTGAAGGATTTGGGTTTTCAGGTGGGTTGCGGCTTTATGGTGGGAAGTCCCTACCAGACAGACGAATATCTTGCAAGGGAGCTTTTGTTCATAAAAGAGTTTAACCCACATATGGTGGGGATAGGCCCGTTTTTGCCACACAAGGATACGCCATTTGGCTCTTTCGGCAAAGGAAGCGTGGAAAAAACTCTTATGATGCTTTCTTTGATAAGAATAATGAATAAGGAGGTACTGCTTCCGGCTACAACTGCTTTGGCAACGGCATCGGGAGACGGAAGAATTGCAGGAATAAGGGCGGGGGCAAACGTAGTTATGCCAAACCTTTCGCCTGCTTCCGTAAGGGATAAATACTCTCTTTACGACAATAAGGCACATAGCGGTGCCGAAAGTGCAGAAGGGCTTGAAATGCTGGAGAAATGCGTAATCGACGCAGGATGTACTATTGATATGGGTAGAGGCGACAGCCTGGTTAAAGGAGAATAGTATGGGACTTAACAGTGTGCCTTCGGGCGAAAGAATACATATAGGATTTTTCGGAAAACGTAATGCGGGAAAATCCAGTCTTGTAAACAAATTTACAAATCAGAAGCTTTCTGTTGTGTCGGATGTTCCGGGAACAACAACGGATCCCGTTAAAAAGGCAATGGAAATTTTGCCTCTCGGTCCTGCTGTTATAATAGACACTCCGGGATTTGATGATGAGGGGGAGATTGGTGCTTTAAGGGTTGAACAGACAAAAAAGGTGCTTAACGAATGTGATATCGCAATTCTTGCAATCGACCCCGATAAAGGCATAACCGAAACGGAGAAGGAGCTGATTGCTCTTTTCAATGAAAAGGGAACAAAGTATATTGAAGTGTTTACCAAAGCCGATATTAAAAAGGCAGACGGGCTTTCGGTTAGCTCTGTAACCGGAGAGGGAATGGAGCTTTTAAAAGAAAAAATCGCCTCCCTTGCAAAAAAAGACAGCGAAGGTAAAAGAATAATAGGCGATATATTATATCCGGGAGACAGGGTTATTCTGGTTATGCCCATAGACGAATCTGCCCCAAAAGGACGAATCATTCTTCCGCAGCAGCAGGTTATAAGGGATGTGCTTGAAACAGGAGCTCATGCTGTTTGTGTAAGGGACGCAGAATATGCTGAAACGCTTGAAAAAAGCGGAGACGTCCGCCTTGTAATAACTGATAGTCAGGTGTTTGGGAAAATTCAAAAAGAAACCCCCGAAAGTATACCTCTTACATCTTTTTCCATAATTATGGCAAGATATAAGGGAACGCTAAAAGATGCTGTTTCCGGTGCGAAAGAGCTTTCTCTTCTTAAAGATGGGGACAATATTTTAATATGCGAAGCCTGCACCCACAAAAGACAGTGTAAGGATATAGGAACAGTTCAACTTCCCGGTTGGGTAAAAGAATTTACAGGAAAAGATATTGGTTTTACCCACACTCAAGGAAAGGATTTCCCCGAAGATTTATCAACCTATAAACTTATCATTCACTGCGGAGGTTGCATGGCAACGGAACACGAAATGACGGTAAGGCTTGAATCGGCAAAAAAACAAAATGTGCCGATGACTAACTACGGAACGGCAATTGCCTATATGAACGGAATTCTTAAAAGGAGCCTTGAACCGCTTCCGGAATTTAAGGAGTAAAATATGAAAAAGGTGTGCATTATTTATACAGGCGGCACCATTGGAATGACAAAAACAAATAAGGGTTATGCTCCTAAGGAAGGTTACTTTAAGGGAGCGTTGGAAGAAATTGCCGACCTCAAAAGAGAGGAACTTCCGTCATTTGAACTTGTGGAAATGCATCCCCTTCTTGATTCATCAAATATGACGTTGCGGGAGTGGAATAAAATTTCTGAGGAAATTGAAAAAAGGTATGACGATTTTGACGGATTTGTCATCCTTCACGGAACGGACACCATGGCGTATACAGCCTCGGCGTTGTCCTTCTCACTTGAAAATCTTTCAAAGCCCGTTGTTTTCACCGGTTCGCAGATACCGCTTTGTGAAATAAGAAGTGACGGAAGGGATAACTTGATTACTTCTTTGATGATAGCCGCAGGCGGCATTATAAACGAGGTATGCCTGTATTTCGGCGGAAAGCTTATGCGTGGAAACCGTGCCACAAAATATTCCTCGGACGGACTGATTGCCTTTAAATCTCCAAACTTTCCCCTTTTGGCGGAAGCGGGAATAGGTATAAAGTATAATCAGGCGTTAAGTGAAAACTTCAATCATGGGGAATTTAAGGCGTGTCGCTTTAAGCCTGTGCCTATAGGAGTTATAAAGGTTTTTCCCGGAATTCAGTTTGAGTTGTTTGAGTCAATCATGACGGAAAAATTAAGAGGAATAGTTATAGAAACCTTCGGAGCGGGAAATATTCCTGCATCGGAGAACGAACTTTTACCGATAATCAGGAAAGCATTCGAATCGGGAACCGTAATTACGGTATGCTCCCAGTGTCCCGAAGGAAGCGTGGCTCTCGGAACCTATGAAACCAGCAGTGCCCTAAAAGGTGCAGGTGCTGTAAGCGGACATGACATAACAACCGAGGCTGCGGTCTGTAAGCTTTATTATCTATTCAGCAAGGGTTATGACGCAGCTACGGTAAAAAATATGATGGAAGAAAATATAAGAGGCGAAATGAGCATATAAAAAAGGAGATGTAAAAAAAGTCCAGACCGCAAAAAGGCAAATAAATTAGTGGATTGGGCAAAGTTACAAACTCTATGTTGTAAAATAGTGTTGAAAAATCGCATTCCTGCGATTTTTCTTCATTTTGAGCCTTTTTGCT
>JAFXHP010000044.1 GCA_017536285.1 Clostridia bacterium | reverse complement strand
CCGCCAAGAGGATGTGTCCAGGGATAGTCTCCGAAAATGCATCCCGGGTAAGTTTTGCCGACAGCATTTTTCTCGTCAATTTTAACATGCATTGTAATTATACGGCTTTCCTGCTCCGATGTGGGGATAAAGGCGGTGTCAACCATTCCGAGAGGCTCAAAGATTTCCTTTTTGATAAAATCGGGATAGCTCATCCCGGACACCGTTTCAATTATGACAGATGCAATGTTAAAGGCGGCAACTCCGGAATAGGCAGCCCTGGTAAAGGGCTCAAAATCAAGTCCGTTTTTTAAAAAGCCATTGACGGAAGCCTTAAGCGATGCTTTCTCGTCCTCTGAAAGCGAAAGGGGTTTAAGGCTTACGATTCCGGATGTATGGGTAAGAAGGTGCTTTATGGTTACATCGCTTACAACTTCGCCAAGGTCTTCGCCTTCGGGGGTTATTACGTGGATTTTTGAAAGCTCTGGAACAAAATCCTTCGCCTTTGTGTCAAGGGAGACCAAGCCTTTGTCAATTAAAACCATCATTGCAAAGGCGGTTATGGGCTTTGTCATTGATGCAAGACGGAAAATGGTACGGTCATCAACTTCCTGCTCTTTGTTTAATCCCGTGTAGCCGAAATGCTTTTTGTATGTAAGGTTTCCTTTCTGATATACAAAGTAGGATGAACCGAAAACATTGTTGTTTTCAAGGTCATAATCTGCAATTTTCTCTATATTCTCTGAAAGAGTGTTAAAATCAAGTAATTTCATATAAACCCTCCCGCTGATTTTATAAACTTAAGTATATCATAATTAAAGGAAAAAAACAACTGATAAAACAAAAAAACACGGAGCTTCCAATCGGTGGCTCCGTGTTTTGTCAGACGTTAACATCAAGACCTTCGAAAAAGTCATCATATGTGCATTTGTAAATTTTCTTTAATTCAATAATAACGCTTGCTCTGATATTAAGTTCACCGGCTTCGTATTTCGCATACGTGCTGCGACCAATATCACATCCACGACGCTGAAGCTCGGCACAAAGCTTTTCCTGTGATATATCGTGATCAAGTCTGAGCTTTCTTAAATTATCTCCCATATTGCGATCACGCCTTATTTTCTGTTCCATAGATTACACCCCACAATAAATAATTGACCAATATTGGTTGCAACTATTTATATTGTATGATATAATCAGAGAAAATATTGTCCGTGATATTGGTCAATAATTGTGTGGGGGATAATTATGAAAACAAAAGAACACACCTGCTGTTTCTTCGGACATAGAAGGATAGAGATTTCTGATGAATTGGTGAATCGAATAAAAGAAGCTGTTGAAGATTTAATTACAGATAAAAATGTTGATACCTTTTTATTCGGCAGTAAGAGTCGATTTGACACGCTTTGTGTGAATGTTGTTGCGGAGCTTAAAAAGAAATACCCTCACATAAGTAGAGTCTATGTGAGGGCTGAGTTTCCTTATATTGACAAAGATTATACAGCTTATCTTTTGGAAAGCTATGACTATACATATTATCCGGAGAGGATGATTAACGCAGGCAGAGCGAGTTATGTTGAGCGTAATTATGAAATGATTGATAAAAGCAACTATTGCATTATTTACTATGATGAAAACTATATGCCGCCAAGGCGGAAGAACAGTCGTCGGGATTTGTTTGATTATCAACCTGAAAGCGGAACAAAGCTTGCCTATAACTATGCTGTAAAGAAGGGATTAAGAATAATAAATCTATTATAAAACAAAAAAGCCATCCTGATGGATGGCTTTTTAATTGGTGCGCCGTGGAGAATTCGAATCCCCGACCTTTTGGTCCGTAGCCAAACGCTCTATCCAGCTGAGCTAACGGCGCATACAACATTATGATAATACTACAAAAGTTAGAAAAAGTCAAGGGTTATTTTAATTTTTTTGAAAGTTTTTACCGCCCTAAAAATTTAAGCACAACAAGCTGAAGAGCTCTCCATTCAGAAATAAGGCCGTTTTTAACATCGTTTTCTGCCTTTGTGCATTCGGAAATACATTCTCTTAAAAAGTCGGGATTTATACTTTTTACTCTTCTGAACATTTTGTCCGCCACAAATTTCCTCTGGGGAGGAAGATTCATTGCCGCAACCATTTCAGGGTAACTCATATTTTCTCTTGAAAGAATATATGCCCTGTAAAGGTCGGAAAAATATGAAGCCAGGACAGATAAAATTCTTAAGGCTGATTCATTACCTTTCTGTAAATCGGATAAAAGCTTCAGTGCATATTCTCCGTTTTTGGAAAGAACAGCCTCAGAAATATCGTAAATTTTTGAAAGGAGAGGGGGCTGTATATTTTTATCGATGTCAGCACGTGTGATTTTTTCACGGTTACCGGTAAAGGCAATAAGCTTTTCTGCTTCAAGACGTATGTTTGTAAGGTCGGGACCGGTAAGATCAAGGAAATATTCAAGGTCTGATGCGGCCATCTCCTTCTTTTCGGCAGAGAGCTTTTTTAATACATGACTCTTTAAATCCGGTCTTTCAAGATAGGAAAATTCGCATATAACAGCTTTTTTTGAAAGGGATTTATACATCTGGCCACGCTTGTCGGGAGCATCCTCCGTAATTAAAACGGTGACAAAATCGGGAATATCGGATAAAAGGGCAGCATAGGTTTCCTTGTCGCTTCTTTTTGCACTAAAGAGAGCTGCATCTTTTATATGAAGAAGCTTTCGCTCACTCATAACGGGATACGCTTCGAAAAAGTCGGAAATTGCATCGGGAGTTATAGTTTCTGATGTTAACGTAAGATGGTTAAATTCCGCAAAATCAGGATCTACCGCCGCCTTTATTAGCCGTTCGGTCATATAATTCTTAAGATATGCTTCGTCTCCGTAGAAATAGTAAAGAGAAGAAAGACCTTCCGATATTTGTTTTTTCAGTTCTTTGTAATTCATTTTGTCACCTTCTTATAGGGAGAAATTTTTATTTTATTTTTTGTTGCAATGCTTATGTCGCCGCGTGTCTTTGTGGAGTAAACGTCATATGAGGAAAGGCGGGATTTAAAATTGTCGGAAAGTTTTCTTCCTGTGCTGACAATCACGGCGTTAGGCCTTGTTGCATTAAGCAGCTCCTCTGTGCAGGAGCCTTTATTTCCGTGTCTTGGAGCTTTCAATATATCAACGTCGGAAGCCTTTTCTGCTAAAAGCTTTTCTGTCTTTTCCTCCATATTCCCCGGAAGCAGAAGCGTTTTTCCTGAATTGTCTATTATATAGGAACAAAAACCTTCTTCCGAATAGGGGACGGTGATGGAAATTTCGTCTACCAGAAAAGAATCTCCCATGGACACGAAGATGATTTCTGTATCTGTCTGTTTAAGAGTTTCCGATAGATTTTCACATTCCGCACCACTTGGTATATAAATAGCCTTTACATGAAAGTTTTTTGTGAGTTCGGTTACGTCTTCGTTATATGGGTCATATTCTGAGAGAATGAGAGCGTCAAGTTCGGAGTGTCCGTGCTGTCTTAAAATGGGAATAACTGTATTTTCAACAAATTTGTCCTCGGGAGAAAGACACTCTGCCATAACGGAGGTTGTTTTATTGAATATAAATGTGGAATCGCCATGGCCTGCGTCGGCAAAGTAAAAGGCTTTATCTCC
This sequence comes from Clostridia bacterium, assembly GCA_017536285.1. The sequence goes on along the minus strand of JAFXHP010000044.1, from coordinate 7,814 downwards.
CGATATTCCCGGAAGATAAAGATTTAGTCCGACAGATAAAAGGAAAAGAAGTAAAAACACGGCAGCAGTCTTCTTTGCCTTATATATTAAAATGGCTGTGAGTGCTGCTGTGAAAAATATAAAGATTGAGGCGAATACATAGACATTGCAAAATACGGGATAAATGTTGGCAAGGGGAAGTTTCCTGGAAAAATCGGCAATTGCTATACAAAGTCCCATTAAAACCTCGGTTAAAAGTGCCGTTATATTAAATGCCGGGAAAATAAAAGCAATGATAAGTGAGATATATCCTGCTGTCATAATGAAAGGAACCAGCGGAACGGCTGCTAAATTTGCAATTAATGCAGTAAAAGGAAATCTGCCGAAGGAGAAGCACAGCGAGATTATGGTGAAAACCTGAGCAGATAAAGTGACAGCCAAGGCCTTTGCGATAAAACCAAGATGTAAACGGACAAATATATCCGAGAGCGGTTTCGCAAAAAGAAGTATACCCAAAACCGCTGAAAAAGAGAGAATAAAGCTTAAGGAAAAAGCGGTAAAGGGATTTGTAATCAATATTAAAAATGATGCTGTTGATAAAATTGTAAAACCGTCATAATGGGAAAGGGTACTTTTGGCGATTAAATAAAACAGCATCATTAGTGCCGCTCTTACAGATGAAGGAGATGCTCCTGTAAGAATTACAAAGGCAATAATCAGCGGAATTGACAAAAGGTTTAGATACCGTTTCCTTTTTGCAAATGTCGAGGTGATAAGTAAGAACATGGCACAGACGAAGGAAACGTGAGTTCCCGAAACCGCAATTATGTGAGATATGCTGCCCTCAGAAAGCTTATCACGGAATTCATCCGATGAATATGAGGTATCGCCGAGAAGTATGGCACGGGAAAACATCAAAGCTTCGCCTGACCAAAGCATATCAGCTTTCTTTATAAGTGAGGAACGAAGGATGGTTATGACGTCAATGGGATTAAGATAAGATGCCTTGTTTGAATTTACCCTAAGCTCGCTTGCGAAAGCCTGAAGGTAAATCCCCTCGCTCTTTAAATATAATGGATAGTCAAAGGCAAATGGGCGACTTTTTTCTTCGGGATAATAGCTTTTGGAAGTAAAGGTTACGTTGTCCTTATAGCGTAGAATCGGCTCGCTTGTCATAAGGCGGATCTTACCGTATTTAGTGCGGCAGACAGCACTTTGTCCATAACTTTCGACTTCCGGAATGGAAATGACAGTTCCGGTGATTTCTGTTTCAATTCCGGCTATTTTATCCGCTTTTCTATAGCCGATCTTTTCGGTAAGAAGGGTATATGTCCCGCCCAGAAAGAACATTGAAACTGTCAAAATTAAAACTATGCCACGCTTTCCTGTGATTTTAAGTGAAATTAAGGCGAGAGGCAAAAGTATAAGGGTAAGAAAAGGGGAGTATTGATATAAAAATACTCCCGCTGTAAACCCTGTAAATATTAATGCAAGTTTTCTGTTTAAAATACTCATCGGTTTATATATTCTGTTACGGAAAGGGCCATGCCCGTTCCTTTAGCTACACAGGCAACCGCATCTTCTGCAAGGGTAACGGAAAGGCCTGTTTCTCTCTGGAGAAGCTTTTCGCATCCTGATATAAGGCTTCCGCCTCCTGTTAACATTATTCCGGAGGTGCTTATATCTGAAACCAGTTCCGGAGGAGTCTGGGAAAGGGTGGTGTGCACCGAATCAATAATGTCTGAGAAGCACTCTGCCAATGGAGCAAGAAGCTCGGAACTTGTGACATTGACTGTTTTGGGAAGTCCTGAGACCAGACTTCTTCCCAGGACATCCATGCTGAGTTCCTCATCTCTCGGAAATACACATCCGATATTTATTTTTATGTTTTCTGCGGTACGTTCGCCGATGGCGATGCCGTATTTGTCTCTTATGTATCTTACGATAGCCTCATCAAAGCTGTTTCCTGCAGTTTTAATGGAATTTGACACTACGATTCCACCAAAGGAAATAACTGCGGTATCTGTTGTTCCGCCGCCGATATCAACAACAAGGGAACCAATTGGACGTGAAATATCAATTCCTGCTCCGATTGCGGCGGCTAAGGGCTCTTCGATAACCAGAGCCTGCCTTGCACCTGCTGCTTCGGCCGCTTCTACTACGGCTCTTTTTTCAACTTCCGTTACGGAGCTTGGAACACAAATTACAACTCTGGGTTTTAATATTTTGTTTTTGTTCAATCTCAAAAGGAAGTTTCGAAGCATTTTTTCCGTTGTGAAATAGTCAGAAATAACACCGTCTTTAAGGGGACGTATTGCAATAACTTCACCGGGAGTTTTGGAAAGCATAACCTGTGCCGCATCTCCGACCGCACGGATCTTCTTGCTTGATGCGTCTATCGCCACTAAAGAGGGCTCACGCAGTACAACACCCTTGTCGGGAACATAAACCAAAACTGAGGTTGTGCCAAGGTCAATACCTAATTCCTGAATCAATCCGGGCATGATGGCCCTCCTTTCTCGAAAGTTAAACGAATTATTTCTTTATAAGGTCAAGGGCTGTCTTAACAGCATCTTCCGCTGTCATATCGGTATATTCCTTTTCAGCTCTGAGCTTATATTCAACGATACCGTCAGAAGCCTTCTTACCAACTGTAATTCTTACGGGAATACCAATTAAATCCCAGTCCTTGAATTTAACACCGGGACGCTCATCTCTGTCGTCTATTATAACTTCAACACCTGCATCTTCAAGCTCTTTTGTAATCTTTTCTGCAAGGTTAAGCTGAGTTTCGTCCTTAACATTTACGGGAACAACAACTGCCTTGTAGGGAGCAACGTCCATGGGCCAGATAATACCGGCATCGTCGTTGTTCTGCTCAATTATTGCGGCAACGCATCTGTTGATGCCTATGCCGTAGCAACCCATAATAACGGGATTTTCTTCACCCTTCTCGTCAACATAGTTAAGACCTAAGGCCTCGGAATACTTTGTGCCGAGCTTGAAGATGTGACCAACCTCGATGCCCTGAGCGGTTTTAATGGTCTTTCCGCAAACGGGGCAGATGTCGCCGTCTTCAATGTTTCTTATGTCATCAACAATTGCTGCAGTAAAGTCTCTTTCGGGATTTACGTTTTCGATGTGGCAGTCTGTTTCATTTGCACCAACGATGAAGTTACGCATCTTCATAACTTCGTTGTCTGCAACGATGTCAATCTTAAGTCCAACGGGGCCTGCAAAGCCAACCTTTGCGTTGGTAACTTCAACTACGTCAGCGGGATCTGCAAGAGCAACTTCGCCAACGCCTAATTTATTTGCAAGCTTAACCTCGTTTATTTCTCTGTCTCCGCGAACAAGTACAGCATAAAGCTTACCCTCTGCGTTGTAAATCATGGTCTTAACAAAGTCCTTTGCCTCTTTTCCGAAGAATGCGGCAACCTCTTCGATGGTCTTTGCATCGGGAGTAGCAACCTTGTTCATGGGAAGCATTTCGGAATTGTCTGCTTCGCCTGTTATGCAGACAGCCTTTTCGATGTTTGCAGAATAACGGCAGTCCTCGCAGTATGCGATTGTGTCTTCACCGACATCGGAAATAACCATAAATTCCTGGCTTCCGGAACCGCCCATTGCGCCGGTATCTGCATCAACTATCATATAGTTTAAGCCCATACGGTCAAAGGTCTTTCTGTAAGCGTCGTACATTGCCTTGTAGGACTCATCAAGTCCTTCTCGGGAAATGTCAAAGCTGTATGCGTCCTTCATCAGAAACTCTCTTGTTCTCATAACGCCGAATCTGGGACGGCGCTCGTCACGGTACTTGGTCTGAATCTGATAGAGAGTGTAAGGATAATCCTTGTAGGAATGAACAGAGTCGATAACCGTCTGTGTGAAAATTTCCTCGTGAGTGGGGCCTAAGCAGAAATCGCGGCTGTTACGGTCCTTAAGGCGGAACATATCATCGCCGAAACGGTCCCATCTGCCGGACTTCTGATAGCACTCAGCAGGAAGAAGAGCACTCATCAAAAGCTCCTGTGCGCCTGCTTTGTTCATTTCTTCTCTTATGATGCGCTCGGTGTTCTGAAGAACACGAAGACCCAAGGGAAGGTAGGAATATACACCTGCGGCAAGCTTACTGATTAAACCTGCACGCATCATTAAAACGTGGCTTGCGATTTCGGCTTCTGCCGGTGCCTCTCTTAAAGTAGGCATTAATAATTTTGATGCTTTCATTAGAAAAATCCCCTTTATATAAAACATTATTTTACAAAAATACACTCGGTAGCCTTAAAAACAGCATACCGAGTGTATTATAGCAGAAAAAATCGTTTTTTGCAAGAGAAATTTCTTTCTTATTATATACAAAAATGTCTCTAAGCTTTTTTGTTTTTCGGAGAAAGGTATTTATGCAATTATTTAAGTATATTTTCGCCGTCAAACAAAAATATTCCTTTACCGTAGCCATAGGTCTTTCCGGGGCCGATATATTCAATGAATTTCCTTTGCAGGCTGGTTTTGGAAGGCAAATTTTCTTTTTCTTTACCTGCATCTTTTCCGAATATTCTCCAGGCATCGTGAAAGACATCTGTTTCAAAGTGTCCGAAAACCTTGTAGTCGGCAATGAATCTTTTTAAATTTGAGCCTTCGCCGAAAAAGTCTTTATAGTGCGGGAAAAGCATCCACGACCAGTATTCCACGGGCAAAAGATTGCCGGAAAATTGCCCTTTCACAAACTCGTAAGCTCTTTTATAAGATTTTATGCACTCCTCGTAAATAAGGGGACCGGTGGAGGAAACGTGCCCCTTTATAATAAAGTCACCCTCATTTACAATGTGACCTGCTATCTCTACAGCTTCACACGGATGATGAGTTATGTCAAACTGCATTCTGCCAAAGCCAAATCTTGTCAATTTAAAGTAATCGCTGAACCAGTTGGGACAAGAGATACCTATATCGTCATACAAATCAAGGTTTTCGTTTACTTTGCATGAAATATCCTTCATTGTGTCAATGTAAAGTTCATCGGAATAGCCTTTGTCCTTGTATTTATCGTACAAAGGACCTGTGCAGGATAAAAAGAAGAGCAAATATTTTGCAAATTTAGGAACACCGCCCATAACAGACGCATCCATTTCCTCTATTGCGGTCTTTATATTCTTTTCGCCCTTCATAAAGCTGTCTGCAAGAATATCGGGTTCATCGCCTGACATAGCTTTGTATTTTTCGTATTGTCGCTTTAAATCTTCTGTAAAGCCGATTTCGTCTAATATTCCCTTCTGAATCATACTTATCCTCCTTAAGCCTTATGGGATTTTGCTTATATTATACACCGGTTGATATACCGCTTGCCGTTGAAATGTTTTTATAGTTTATAAACCAGTCGGGAAGTCTTTCTTCCGAAAGCTCCTCAATGCTGTCGGTTTTTCCTTCAAGATAGTCTGTAACTCTTTTTATTGCCGTGTCAATTCCCATTATAGCACCACCGTAGCGAATGTCAAGAACTTCCCAGCCGATGGGCTTATATTCTTTGTAGAAATAGTCTCTGTGGGCAAGGCGAAGTGCAGTCATATCATCGTAAAGCTCTTTTAATGTGCAAAGCAGAGAGGAAAGCTTTTCCTTGTCCTTTGCATCGTAAGCATCTTTAAGTTTAAGACCTATTTCTGCCTTGTTTTTAAGCACGTTTGCAACATTGTAATAAAACTTGAAAATGTGGGCATATTCGGGATATTTTTCGGAAGAATCCAAAAACTTATCTTTAAGGGCATTATAGTGAGCGTAAAAATTCTTCCCCTTAAGGTCGAAATCAAAAAGTCCCATTAAAACATTTTGCCACATAATCATTTTTGATATGGGCATAGGAGAATTTTTGCCTTCTGTATAGCCGGGGACGGAATCCAATGCATCGATATCTGAAAATGCATCCCAGGAAGCGTTTACGCTTGCACAGAAGTGAAGCTTTGCCATATCAAAATCGGGGGTGCTTTCCGAATACATATGCTCGGCGAAAAGCTGAAGCTGTGTAAGGACAGCGAAGGTGGAGCTTTCCCTGTGGTCATCGCCCCAGACCGTTGCTAAAAATTCTCTTATCCCTTTTTTCTTCAAGGCTTCCATAGCGGCGTTGGTTGTTGCTTTTCCGAAGTCAAAGTGATTTCCGAAGGTTCTTACATTTCTTGCACAGCCTGCAAAAATTATGTTGTCGGAAATTACGGAAAGCTTATCTATGTATTTTTCGTAGTGGGCGGAATCTGTCTTGTAATAGTCCCAGTAGCAAAGTGCCATATCGTTGGGTACGGAGGCTCTGTCCTCATCTGTAAAAGTTACCGCCTCGTCAAAATAGTCGTCGGTTTTTGACTTTGCACGGAAGAACATATCGCACCACATCATAGGCTTGTAGGAATACTTTCTGCATAGTGCCGAAACCTTTTTAAGATGCTCTGTCATAATTTCCGTGGCGGGAACATAACTCATTTTCTTTAAGTAGCCCCCTGTGCCAAGTCCCCACGCCTCATCCATACCGATATGGATACGGTCGCTCTTAAAGCACTCCTTCGTGGTTATGAGCATTTTTTCAATTAAGGCATAGGTGGCATCCTCTGCCGGAGACATTATGTTTTCACGGTCGGCAATCGATTTATAAGGCTTTCTTTTAAGGGCTTCCGTCATATGGGCAAGAGCCTGGATGCAGGGAATAACCTCAATTCCGAAGGATGCGGCATAGCGGTCGATTTCCTTCAGCTCTGCTTTTTTATACCTCGGTCGCATATTGCCAAAGTATGGCTCGCCCTCGATTTCATAGCAGTCTTCCATATAAAGCATCATGGAATCAAAGCCCATGGAGGCTAAAATAACCGTCATTTTCTTAAGGGTTTCAATATTCATTAAGGAGCTTGCCTGAGAGCCGTCAAACATAGGACAGCCCATATCAAATATAAGCTTTTCAGAGTAGGTGAAAACATCTTCGTCAAGATGGCATCTTACTATGGTAAGAGCACGGAAAAGGGTGAAAGGACGGGGAAGATTAAGCTTTACGGCATTACCGCTTTTTTCAATTTTCAGGGTGTTGTCCTTGCTTTCCCCGATTTCCACAGAAAGGGAAAGATTTTCGATTTTGTGGAATTTTATGTATTCCGCAACGCCTTCTTTTAAGTCGGGGAATAAGTTTTTGAAAGTAATCATTTTATGCCTCCTTAACGCATCTGCTTAAAATCACGGGAAATAAAAGTTTCTTCAACAAAAAGGTCTTTATTTAAGATGATTATATCCGCATCCTTGCCCTTTTTTATGCTTCCTTTTTCTTTGTCAATTCCGACAGCCTTTGAAGGAGATAAGGCCAAAAGCCTGAGTGCATCGGAAAGTTCGAGTCCCGCATCAAAATGCGCCCAGCGAAGCATTCTGTCGCTTGTTGCAATGCTTCCTGCAAAAAAGCTTCTGTCGGGTAGCTTTGCAACGCCATTTTCGATTATGACACGGTTTTCGGGAAGACATTCGCCAAGATAGCTTTCGGAAGCATTAGTTCCTGCCGCCCTCATAGCATCCGAGGTTAAGTTGATTTTGTCAACACCCTTTATCTTCACAGCCATTTTAAGGGCTTCCTTCGGGAAATGACAGCCGTCTCCTATAAATTCAATTCGCATATCGTCTATGTAATACGCCGCTTCAACAATTCCTGCGTAAACCGTCTGATTGATTTTTCTCACCGTCGGCGTATTTGAATACATATGGGTGATGTGGCGTATGCCGAGAGTAAACCCCTTTTCAATATCGGAAAATGTGCCGTTGGAATGGCCCGATGAAAGGTAAATTCCGTTATCGGTAAACTTCTTTGCAAGATAATCAAT
>JAFXHP010000043.1 GCA_017536285.1 Clostridia bacterium | reverse complement strand
GTTGAAAAAATCAAATCCGGTGAAATCACCGTTGGTCTGGAGGCTAAATAATGAAAAGAGATTTTACCTGTATAGTATGCCCCAAGGGTTGTCAGATTCATGCCGAGTTCGAGGGCAGTGAAATTATAAATATCGAAGGCCACACCTGCAAGCGTGGTGTTGCTTATGTAACCGATGAGCTTACCTGCCCCAAAAGAACGCTTACCACAACTGTTGCAACTTCCTGTGACATAATGGTTCCGGTAAGAACAAATGCGGCAGTGCCCAAGGAGCTTTTATTTGACTGTATGAAGGAAATAAATAAAATAGTTCTTGACAAATCGGTTAAAACAGGCGATATTATAATAAAGGATATTTTAGGTACCGGTGCGGATGTAATTGCCACCGGCGATGCAGAACTTTAATCTTAATCGAGAGAGGGCGTTGGATATGGACTTTTCCGATAATCCCGTAATTGCGGCGGTAAGGGATGAAAAAGGTTTTGATAAGGCACTTAAAAGTGCGGTTTCGCACATCTTTTTATTAAATTCCGATCTTCTGATGCTTAAAGAAACAATAAAAAAAGCCCACGAGGCGAAAAAAACGATCTTCGTCCACGTGGATTTTACTGAAGGCCTTGGAAAAGACAAGGTGGGAATGGAGGCTCTGGCAAGATTCAAAGCCGACGGAGTAATTACCACACGAAGCGGAATTGTAAAGTATGCAAAAGAAGCAGGATTGCTCACAGTTCAGCGATTTTTCATTGTGGATTCCCACTCCTTTGATACAGCTGTTGAGTCTGTTAAGGCGGCACGTCCTGATATGATTGAGGTTATGCCCGCCCTTGTTACAAGGGAAATCAAACGCCTTAAGGAAACAATTAAAATTCCAGTTATCGCAGGGGGACTTATTGAGGAAAAGGCGGAAATTTATTCTGCTCTATCTGCGGGTGCTTCTGCGGTATCCACAGGAAAGAGTGAGCTTTGGGAATAAGGAGATTCTTCCTCCGGCATTGCCGTCGTCCGGTGGCTTTGCAGAATGACATTTTTGGTGGTGTAATTCTGATGTTCTCCCTGCTGTCATTCTGAGCGCAGCGAAGAATCCCAACAATGTACAGAATTAAAAAAACACACCCGTGGGTGTGTTTTTTAATTCTGTACAAAGCTTTCTTTTTGTGCTATAATAAAACAAAGGAGCTGATTTTATGGCAATGAGTAAGGATATGACGACTAAGCAAAAAAATGAATACATAAAGGACTATTACAAGTGGCACATAATAATTGCCCTTTTAATTGTTATTGCCATAGTTTGTACGGTAGTACATTTTGCGACTAAAGAGGAATACGACATAAGGCTCTTTTATGCAGGAGAGGCTTATATCGGAAGTGATTATGCAGAAGCTGTATATTCCCTTTCCGACTTTGGCACCGATATAACCGGTGATGGGGAGGTTAAGCTTTTGTTTGACCAGTTCTGCTACGGAGGCCTTAATGATCCCCAGTATCTTAACACCATGACGGCAACGCTGGAAAATATGCTTGCAAAGGAAGAAGATGTTTGCCTTGTTTTAGCTGATGAAAGCCTTGCAGGTATGATTCTTGCAATGTCGGGAAAATATGTGATGCAGGCAGATTTAAGGGCAGTTGACTCCGAGGATGATTATTTGGTTGTGTCCGGTTTTCCCGGTGCGGTAAGCTTGAAAAACAGTGCCTACCTTAAGGAAAAAGGTTTCCCTGTGGAAAACTTATATATAATGCTGCTGGAGGAAGAATATAAGGACGCTTCAGCCTTTGAAAATGCAAAGAAAGTGGCACTTGAACTTATAAAGGAGACAGAATGATGAAAAAAATATGGGCATTGGTAGTAGCGTTATTTGCGGTTTTCTCTTTTATCGCCTGTACTGAAAATGAATCAATTGGAATAATCGGAGGGGCGGATGGGCCAACAGAAATTATTGTATCGACGAGTGCTGATGAGACGGATGAAATTTCTGAGGCAATACTATCTTATAATAAAGGTCATTATCTTGAAGGAGAATGTGTGGCAGAGGGACATCTGATACTTACCGATAAAACTGAAAACGAAAAAAGAGTGGTTTCTCTTTTTGCAAGCTACGGCGAATACGGCTTTGAAAACGGAAACTTCGTGAAAATATCAGGCTCAGGTGCAATTCCCTGCCGTATAACTTTTGATGAGGACGGAAACGTAGAAGAGTATTTAGAAGCCCTTGACGGTGCTATGTATGAAGAGTCTGTAAAAAAGATGTTTGACGATGAGACCTATGCCATCTACGAGGGCAGAAGCAAAAGCGGAGACGCATATACACTTTGCTCTGCAGGGGAACGTCTTTACGCAAGACGCTATCTTTCATCAATAGGACGTGAAGCTGAGATCGGCGAATACGGGGATTTTTCCCATGAACTTTTGACGGACCTTGGGGTTTCTGTAGAAGTTTCAAATGCTATGCTTTCCCGAAAAGATGAGTTTTCAAATTATTTTCCCTATTTTGTGGGAACTGCGGAGCATATAATAGACGGTGTCAGGTACGTTTTTGAAACAGGTTATGATGATGAGAAGTCGGAAATTTCCTACATTCAGTACGAATATGGTAAAGAGGAGCCTGTTAAAGGTAAGATATATGATTCTGTGACAGGGGAGCTTTTAAGAGAAATATAATATAAATCCCTCCCGATAAAAAGGGAGGGATTTTGCTGTAAAATTATGTTGAAATAGAAAGTTTTGTATGGTATAATTCTATGATAACGTAGAAAAAGAGATTTTTACAAATATATGCTCTGATGATGCATAAAAGATAAAAAGAGCGGATGAAAGATGAGCATTTACATTACAGGTGATATGCACGGCGAATACGGAAGACTTGTTTATGCAAACAAGGAACTTGACGACGGAGATATTTTAATCGCATGTGGCGACTGGGGATATATTTTCGCCAATGATAAAAGTGAAAATTCTTTGCTTGATGATATAGAAAAAAAGAATTACAGCATTTTGTTTGTTGACGGAAATCATGAAAATTTCCCTGCAATTTATTCCTATCCCGAGGAGGAGTGGAATGGAGGCAGAATACACAGGATAAGAAATAATATAATTCATCTTTGCCGTGGGCAGGTTTTTGAAATTGAGGGATTGAAATTCTTCACATTCGGAGGTGGCTACAGCCTTGACAAGTGGAGAAGAAAGGAAAATGTCGATTGGTGGAGCCAGGAAATGCCTGAAAATCGGGAGTTTGAAGAAGGAAAGAAAAACCTTGAAAAGCACGGCTTTAAGGTGGATTACATAATAACTCACACAGCAAACATTAAAACCTTAGAGTATCTTCCCATTGCACTTAAGGATACGGCAATAAAGCCATCGGTGCCTGAAGAGCATGTGCTTAATTACTATCTTGAAGACATACGGGAAAGATGCGAATATAAAAAGTGGTTTTTCGGACATTTTCATAAGGATGCTGAAATTGCCTACACAAAGCAGCGACTTTTGTGGTATGATATGGAGAAAATTAATTAACCGGAAAGGACGAAAAAAATGAAAAAATCACAGCTTAAGGGAAATATCTGTTTGCTTATTGCGGCAATTTTATGGGGAACAACCTTTGTTGCACAGAGTGCGGGAACGGATGTTGTTGATCCTTTTACCTATCTTGCATCAAGGTCTTATATCGGATGTATTGTTCTGATTCCGGTAATATTTTTTATGGATTCCTTAAAGAAAAAAAGCGGCAGCTACAGAAAAGCGGATAAGGCTGAAAAAAGGCTTCTTATAAAGGGCGGCGTTTTATGCGGTATCGTACTTTGTGCGGCATCGGGATTTCAGCAGTTTGGCATGTGGCTTGACGCATCCGCCGGTGATGCAGGCTTTATCACCGCTCTTTACATACTTATCGTTCCTGTTGCAGGATTGTTTTTCGGGAAAAAAGTCGGAGCTAAAGTATGGATAGGCGTTGCGATTGCCCTTTTGGGACTTTATCTCTTAACGGAAAAGTTTTCCTTTAATGCAGGAACATTGATGGTTCTGATATGTGCTTTTGCTTTTTCTGCTCATATTATGGTGGTGGATTATTTTTCGCCTAAGGTTGACGGAGTAAGGCTTTCCTGCATTCAGTTTTTCGTTACGGCAATACTTGCCACGGTCCTTATGTTTATCTTTGAAAAGCCTTCATTCTCAGCCATAATTGATGCGGCAATTCCCATTCTTTATGCAGGTGTTATGTCATCAGGCATTGCCTACACACTTCAGATTGTAGGGCAGAAATACACCGATCCCACCGTTGCTTCCATGCTTATGAGCTTGGAATCTGTTTTTGCGCTTCTTTCGGGTATGATAATTCAGCCCGAGCAGAATCCTTTTAAGCTTATAAAGATTATGGGATGTGCGGCAATTTTTGCAGCTATCATAATTGCTCAGCTTCCCGACAGGAAAAAAGGAGAAAAAGTATGATTGATTTAATTTTATGGGATATTGACGGGACATTAATGGATTTTAAGGCGTCGGAAAAAAAGGCAATTAAGGCAGCCTTTGCCGACTTTGGCATAGATATAACCGAAGAGCAAATTTCTCTTTATTCCGAAATAAACGACAAGTGCTGGAAAATGTACGAAAGGGGAGAGCTTGAACGAAAGGAAGTTTTTACACGCCGTTTTTATGAGCTTTTTAAGGTGACTCACTTTTCCTGTGATGTTGAAAAGCTTAACGAAAATTATCTTACCTATCTTGGGGAAATGTATGTGCTTCAGGATAATTCTCTCCAGGTGGTTACTTCCCTTAAGGGTAAATACCGTCAGTATATCGTAACCAACGGCCACGTTAAGCCCCAGACTATGAAAATTAAAGATTCGGGACTTGGCGACGTAGTGGACGGAGTTTTTATTTCCGATGCTGTTGGTTGCCCAAAGCCTGAAAAAGGTTATTTTGACTATTGTTTTTCTGAGATAGGAAACATTGATAAGTCTAAAACAATAATTATCGGGGACTCCTTATCCAGCGATATGCGTGGCGGAAATAATGCGGGAATTATCTGCTGTTGGTACAATCCCGGCGGCATAGAAAACAAAACCGATATAAAAATCGATTTTGAAATAAAGTCACTTTCTGAAGTTTATGATGTACTGGAGAAATTAAAATGATACGTAGAGCTAAAGATTGCGATATTTCCCAAATAGTTTCTATATATGAAGAAATTTTATCCCTTGAAGAGGCAGGAAAAATCACCACCGGATGGATAAAAGGCATTTATCCTGTGGAAAAAAACGCACTTGCCGCACTTTCAGAAGGGACACTCTATGTCCTTGAGGAGAACGGAGAGATTTTAGCCTCTGCTGTAATAAATCAAAAGGAGGCAGACGGATATGATAAAGCCTCCTGGGAAATTGAAGCAAAAAGAGAAGAAGTTTTGGTAATTCATACTCTTACGGTAAGTCCTTCAGCATCGGGATGCGGTTACGGAACGGAGTTTATTCGCTTTTACGAGGCTATGGGAAAGAAAATGGGCGTCAAGGATTTACGCCTTGACACCAACGAAAGAAACAAGGCTGCCCGCAGTCTTTACAAAAAGCTTGGGTATAAAGAAGTGGGAATAGTTGAAAGCGACTTTAACGGCCTTGGAAAAGTAAAACTTGTTTGTTTAGAGAAAAAGATATGACGGATTTTGTTAAAAGAAAACCTGCAAGGCTTAAAGGATATGATTATTCGGCTCCCGGGGCATATTTCATTACGATATGCATACGGGACAGAAAATGTCTGCTGTCTGAATTTGTAGGGGACGGCGTCCTCGACGTCCCGCAGAATAAATTTACCGGTTACGGAAAAATTGCAGACAAATATATAAATCAGATGAATGGATTTTATGAATATGTCTCTGTTGACAGATATGTAATTATGCCTAATCATATACATTTTCTTTTATCAGTAAAATGTTGTGAAAACGGGACGTCGAGGACGCCGTCCCCTACTAATTCGGTTATAGCAAATTTTGTTTCAACATTTAAGCGGTTTTGCAATAAGGAATTCGGAGAAAACATCTGGCAGCGTTCCTTCCACGATCACATTATCAGAAGTGAAAAGGATTATACGAAAATAGCAGAGTACATTGAAACCAATCCCTTAAAATGGGAAAGAGATTGCTTTTACAAATAAAAACTTCCGCATCCAATGGATGCGGAAGTTTTTTAAAACTGTATTTTCTTTGCAACGGCTCTTGCGATTAAGGCTCCGATAGGCATTACAAACATCATTATGCCGAGGGGTGTTATGATTGAATCAATACTGCTTTCGGTTATGATTACGGGGAAGAAGGGATACCCCCAGATAAGGGGCATAAGCATCATGATGCCCAGTTTCATTCCCTTTTGAAGGAAGAAGTAGCCGAAAAGACCGATAAAAGGAAGGCTTGAATAAATCATCATGCCGCGGAAAATATTTTTCCATTCGTTCTTGCCTGAAAAGAAAGCGATGACGAACCAGCCGATGATATAAACTATACTCATTATCTGATCAAAGGTTCCGATATTCATGGCAAAGTCTGGGGAAAGGTGCCTTGTTGTTCCCTCTAAGAAGCAGGAAAGCGTAATTTGATATCCTTTCTGAGAGGCGTTAAGTCCGAAACAGAGTGCTATGAATATAAGGAGCAAAACTACTCCGATAATTTTTAATGCATTTTTCATTGTTATTCTCCTTAGTCAAGCTTTATGCCCTTTAAGGCATCAGCGAGTGTATTTGAAGCAAAGTTTTCCGATTTCTGTTTTTGCATAAAGCGGGCAACCTCTCTTTTGTTCATTGAGTTTCTGGCGTCCGCCAGCTTCTGATTGAAAGAAGCAAACTTTTCTTTAAAGCCGCAGGAGCAAACGTAAATTTTCTTTTCGCCTTCACCGAAAGTATTAAGCTTTTTGTGACATTCCGGGCATCTTGCATTGGTTACTCTTGTCAGGGTTTCACGGTAGCCGCACTCTCTGTCACGGCAAACAAGGCTTTTTCCGTGCTTGCCCGAAACCTCAAGTAAGGGCTCACCGCAGGAGGGGCAGCGCTTGTTTGTCTGATTTTCATGGCGGTAGGTTTCGTTTGATGCGATAACGCCTGAAACAAGGCCTGTTGCATATTCCTTCATTTCGGAAATGTACTTTTTGTCGTTTAAACTACCCTTTGAAATATCGCCTAAGCTGCTTTCCCATTTTGCAGTAAGCTCGGGAGATTTTAAATCTTCGGGAACAATTTTAATAAGCTGAATTCCCTTGGCTGTTGGGAAAATGGACTGTCCTTGCTTTTCAACATAGCCTGTGTTGAATATCTTTTCAATTATATCAGCCCTTGTTGCAGGTGTACCGAGACCGCCTGATGATTCCACAATTTTGGAAAGCTCTTTATCGGAAAGCATACTTCCGGGATGCTCCATGGCGTGAAGGAGAGTTGCCTCCGTATAACGGGCGGGAGCCTTGGTTTTTCCCGAAACTAAGCTTACCTTTTTAACATCAAAGGAGTCGCCGGCCTTTAATGAGGGAAGGCGCTGTTCGGCTTCTTCATCATCGTCCTCCTCATCGGTTGCGGTATAAATCGCCTTAAAGCCGGGTTCTACCAAGGCAGAGCCCTTGGCAACAAATTTTTCGCCGCCGATTTCAGCTTCGATATTCATTGCGGCGGATACTGCATCGGGCATTAATGCCGCTAAAAATCGTGTTACAACAAGGGTGTAAATGTGAAGCTCGTCGCTTTCAAGTGCGGTTAAATCCACAAACTGCTCTGTGGGGATGATTGCGTGATGGTCTGACACCTTGGAATCGTCAACAAATCGCTTGGTGGGGTGGATTCCGTTTTTAATTACAAGCTTACCCATATCACGGAAACGGTCGACGGAAACGGACTTCACTCTGTCCATAAGTGAGGGCACAATGTCCGCACTTAAGTGCTTTGAGTCTGTTCTGGGGTAGGTTAAGAGCTTATGCACTTCGTATAATCTCTGCATGAGATTAAGGGTTTTCTTTGCACTGTAGCCGTACTTTTTATTGGCGTCAACCTGCAGAGAGGTAAGGTCATATAAAAGGGGAGGCTGCTCCTTCTTTTCCTTTTTGTCAACCTTGGTGATTACAGCTTTGTGACCTTCCGTTTTCTTAACGATGCTCTCTGCAAATTCCTTATCAAAGGTTCTTGCTAAATTATCCTTGTTTCTCCAGTGAAGATTGAAAACATTAAGTGATGCCGTTACGGAAAAGTATTCCTTCGGGACAAACTTTCTTATTTCCTCCTCGCGGTTTACAATCATCGCAAGGGTGGGGGTCTGCACTCTGCCTGCGGAAAGCTGGGCGTTGTGCTTGCAGGTTAAGGCACGTGTCACATTAAGTCCAACAATCCAGTCGGCTTCGGCACGGGAAACGGCACTTTTGAATAGGTTGTCATATTCAGATGCGTCCTTAAGGTTTGCAAAGCCGTCCTTTATTGCCTTATCCGTCTGGGATGAAATCCAAAGACGCTTGCAGGGCTTTTTACATCCTGCCTTAAGGATTATCCAGCGGGCAACAAGCTCACCTTCACGCCCTGCGTCGGTGGCGATAACGATGTCAGATACGGCATCGCTCTTAAGTAAGCCCGACACCACCTTATACTGCTTGCTTGTTTCCTTTATAACCTCAAGCTTCATTTTATCGGGAAGAATGGGCAGGGTTTCAAGTGACCATTTTTTATATTCGTCTCCGTATTTTTCGGGGTCAGCAAGGGTAACTAAATGCCCAAGCGCCCAGGTTACGATATATTTTGCACCTTCGATGCATCCGTCTTTTTTTATTTTACAGTCAAGCACTCTTGCAAGTTCGCGGCCCACAGAGGGCTTTTCGGCAAGAACCAATGTTTTTCCCATGAAATCACTCCTTAATAGAAAGAGTATAGCATAAAATTATACATATGTCAAAGAAAAAGCACTTGGCTTTGCCAAGTGCTTTAATCTTATTTTGTTAAAATCATAAAGCCTTTCCCCTTAAGGGTAAAGCTTCCTTCTTTCTTTTCGCCTGTAAGTACATCGGTGAAGCTTTCATTTAAGGAAACGGTCTGTTCTTCTGTTCCCGATATATTCATAACGAAGAAATATTCTTCACCGTCACCTTCTCTTTTGGTAACGCGGATAAATTCATCTCCGGTGATTTCTGAAAGAGGTGTTATGCCGCATTCTGCTACGGCTTCGGGGAGAAAATCGGATAAGAATTCAGGTCCCGGGTTAAAGCCTATGTAGTAGACTTTGCCCTTGCCGTAATCTTTGGTAAGCAGGGCGGGACTGCCTTCAAGGATGTCTCTCTTAAATGTCATAAGAGTCTTGGCATCGTCAGGAACAATCAGCTCTGCATGTAAGCGGACAGGATATTCCTTATCACCTGCGATTACTGCATTGGGCGTGGGAGCACCTGCACCGTAATAGTCAACCTCGTCCACACGGAGACCGAAAAGTTCACGAAGGCCTGCACCGGGAACGCCGCCTGTGTAGTTTAAGTCGTTTTCGTTGGCGGTTGCGGCAAGGCAGGTTGAAATGAGCGTTCCGCCATCTGACACGAATTTTTTGATTTTATCTGCCAAAGCCTCCGTCATAATATAGGGAAGGGGAAGGCAGATTGCCTTGTACTTTGAAAAGTCCATATCATAGGAAATTATATCGACGGGGATGTTTTTGTCCCAGAATGAATAAAAAAGATTTTTCGTAAGTGCCAGATAGCCGTTGGTGTCCTGGGGTGCAAAGGTCGCAAGATCGCTGTCAAGTGCCCATTGTGTTTTATAGTCATAAACTATTGCGGCTTTGGAATCAATGCCCGTGCCGATAACTCCGTCCAGTTTTTTAAGCATTTCGCCGGTAGTTTTCACCATC
>JAFXHP010000005.1 GCA_017536285.1 Clostridia bacterium | reverse complement strand
AAAGGAGATGTAAAAAAAGTCCAGACCGCAAAAAGGCAAATAAATTAGTGGATTGGGCAAAGTTACAAACTCTATGTTGTAAAATAGTGTTGAAAAATCGCATTTCTGCGATTTTTCTTCATTTTGAGCCTTTTTGCTACGAACAAACTTCACCCTCGACTATGTGAATAAAACCAAAGGTTTTAGAACAAAAGTCGGAGACTCGATGTCTCAGGCTTTTATTAATATCTATATACGCCTTCGGGCGGTGCAGTTTGTCCGTTCTAAAGCATTTTTTCCTATCTCCTGAAAAAGGGGCTGTAATTATTTTACAGCCCCTTTTTCTTTAGCATATTTTAATTGAATGTTTAGATAACTTTCCTTTCATTTTTTCCGGTGCATCGGTGTCGGTTACTATATAGTCGGCAACGGAAAGGTCGGAAATCTTTGTGAAAGCACAGCGGTCAAATTTGGAATGGTCAGCTGCAACAATGTTTACGTTTGACTGCTGAAGCATAATTCTGTCAATTTCTGCTTCTTTATCATAGTAGGTGGAAAAGCCGTGCTCAAGGTCAATTCCGTCAACTGACAAAATGAGCTTGTCTGCGTGATAGCTCTTAAGCTGTCTTATGGCATCGTCACCAAAAGTAAACTGATACTTGGAATTTATGAGACCGCCTAAAAGAATTATGTTGAAATTGGGATTCGATGTTCCTTCAAGGGCTATGGAAATTGAGTTTGTCACAATGCTTAAATTTAAGTTTTGCGGAATAGCACGGAAAACAAGGAGTGTGGTTGTGCCCGAATTAAGCATGATGGTGTCGTTATCCTCAATCATTCCTGCAATTTTATTTGCAATAATCTCCTTTTGTACCTGATTTGTGGACATTCTCTGATTTAAGCTCATGCTGTAATAAGGCTTGTAGGAACATACCGCACCGCCGTGAACACGGGTAAGTAATCCTTTATATTCCATATCGGCAAGGTCAGTTCTTATGGTTACTTCGGAGGTTTCAAAGATACGGCTTAATTCCGTTACACGAATGCTGCCTTCCTTATTCAGGATTTCGAGAATTTTTTTTCTTCTTTCTTCTGCTACCATTTTATCATCTTCCTCTTTATGTTATGCTTTGATTATACTATTTTATTTTCGTTTTGTCAACAAAGAGGAGAAAAAAGGGGGAAAATCGCTTTCGATTCTTTTGAAACGAAAGTAAACGAAAATAAAAACAAAGAAAAGTATTGACAATGTAAAAGCTTTGTTATATAATAAAGTTATAGCTTTTGAAAGAAAAAAGAAAGTGAAAATGAAAAAAATAAAAAGGAGAATTTATTATGGCTAAAGATTGGGCAAAAATGGATCTTACAAAGGTTCCCCATATGGTAACAAAAACCGTTCCCGGACCTAAATCAGTTGAATATCACGAAAGATGTGCAAAGTATATGAAAGGCTATTCCAGCCAGGTTAAGCTTTTCCCCGTAACCTTTGAATCCGGCTACGGATACACTCTTACCGACGTTGACGGTAATACATATCTTGACTTTTCATCCGGTATCTATGTAACCGGTCTTGGTCATTGCCATCCCAAAATCAGTGAAGCTGTTGCCGAGCAGGCTAAAAAGCTTATGAACTGCCATGACTTTACAACAAAGGTAAAGATGGAACTTGTCGAAAAGCTTCACGAAATCACAGGCGGACGCTTCGGCGGTTTCCAGTTCTACGATTCAGGTACAACTGCTGTTGAAGCAGGTCTTCGCTGTGCAAGAGCGGCAACAGGCAAGCAGGAATTCATTTCATTCTTCAGAGACTTCCACGGTAAGACCTACGGTGCAAACTCCCTTGCAGTTGTTGGCCCCGACACACATATGAGAGCACCCGGCTTTATGCTTGTGCCCCGTCCCAATCCCTATCGTGACTTTTTCGGAAGAACACCCGAAGAGGCATGGAAGGATTCAACACCCTACATCCATATGATCGAAGGTATGCTTGATAACGCTTGTGCATCAGGCGGTAAAAACGTTGCTGCCATCGTTTTAGAGCCCGTACAGGGCTGGGGCGGCTCCATCATTCCTCCCGATGACTTCATTCCCGCACTTCGTGCTCTTTGCGATAAGCGCGGCATCCTTCTCTTTGCTGACGAAGTTCTTAACTGTATGGCAAGAACAGGTAAGTACCTTGCAATGGATCACTGGAATGTTACAGCTGATATTACAACCCTTGGTAAGGGCTTCGGTAACGGCTTCCCCGTAACCGCACTTGCAGTTTCCAAGGATTTGGCTCCTGCCATCGAAAAGATTTCCGCATCCTCAAGCTACGGCGGAAACCCCATGGCTTGTGTTGCAGCTCTTGAATCCATCAGAGTTATTGAAGAAGAAAATCTTAACGAGCGTTCCGCTCATCTTGGTGAGATTATGCTTGCTAAGATGGAAAAGATGATGGAAGAACATCCCATCATCGGTGACGTTCGTGCTTTGGGATGCCTGCAGGCAATCGAAATCGTAAAGGACAGAGACACCAAGGAGCCCTTCGCAGAGGCAGGTCAGATGATTTATCAGAAGGCATTCGAAAAGGGACTTGCGTGGGTACCCTCCGGTCATATCCTTCGTATGTCTCCTCCTATGATTCTTGACGACGAAGCAGCACTTAAGGGACTTGACATAATTGAAGAGGCAGTAGCCGAGACCGAAAAGCATTTCGGATATTAATAAAAAAACAAGGGTTATTGCTTAAAGTCTTTTAATGCAATAACCCTTGAAATGCTTTAAATAAAGAGAGGTAAAATTATGAGAACAATTAAATTCGGCCTTATCGGCTGTGGCCTTATGGCAAGAGAATTTGCATCTGCGGCGGCAAGATGGTGCCACCTTAAGGAAGATATTGCAAAGCCCGAAATCGTTGGTATATGCTCCGTTGTTCCTGCCGAAATGGACTGGTTCAAGGAAAATTTCCCGGAAATCAAATATACTGTATCCGACTATAAAGAACTTTTAGATAAAGAGGATATCGACGCAATTTACTGTGCCGTTCCTCACAACCTTCACGAGCAGTTCTATATTGACATTATAAAAAGCGGAAAGGCACTTCTTGGCGAAAAGCCCTTTGGTATTGATAAAGCGGCAAATGACAAAATTATGGAAGCTATAAAGGAAAACCCCAAAACCTTCGTTCGTTGCTGCAGCGAATTTCCCTATTATCCTGCAATGCAGACTATGATTAACTGGTTTAACGAAGGTAAATTCGGTAAAATTCTTGAAATCCACTGCGGCTTTAATCACTGCAGTGATATGGACGTAAATAAACCCATCAACTGGAAGAGGATGGTTAAGTTCAACGGCGAATACGGTTGCCTCGGTGACCTTGGTATTCACACACAGCACGTTCCTTTCCGCCTTGGCTTTAAGCCAAAGACCGTAAGAGCACATTTTTCCAACATTGTTAAGGAGCGTCCCGACGGCAAGGGAGGAACTGTTGTTTGCGATACCTTTGATAACTGCACAATTTTCACAACCACATTGAATGCAGACGGTGACGAAATTCCCATGACCTTTGAAACAAAGAGAATGTGTCCCGGATCCACAAACCGCTGGTTCTTTGAAATTTACGGTATGGATTGCAGTGCACGCTTCTCAAGTGACGATGCAAACGCTTTCTATTACACCTCATCCTGGGGTAAGGAGCAGTCCTGGAACCGCATTATAATCGGCTATAAGCCTATGATTCCCACAATCACAGGCCCCATCTTTGAATTCGGCTTTACAGATGCAATTCAGCAGCAGATTGCTGCATTCATTATGGAATATGAAGGAAAGGAAGTGCCCTTCGGATTATTTACTCCCGAAGAAACCGTTCTTTCTCATACAATGGCAACAGCGGCTCTTAAATCCTTCTACAATAAGACCGTAGAAGTTATTGACTAATGCAGGACCCTGCTTGGTAAAAAAGGAGATAAAAATATGAATAAGAAAATTGCTTTTGTTTGTTTCGGTGAAATAAACACACCCATAGAAAGACTTGAAATGAAGCACGACGAGGGTCTTTCCGTAATTAAAAACTTAGGTTATGAGGTTTATGACGGAGGGCTTGTAATAGACGATCCGGAATATAAAACAGCAGATGCGGCAATCGCAAAAATCCTTGATAAGGATTTTTCTGCATTGGTTGTATGCGTTGCGGGCTGGGTTCCCACTCACGCCGTAATAAGAGTAACCGACAATTTCAGACACATTCCCATGCTTTTATGGGGGCTTTGCGGCTGGAAGGAAAACGGCAGAATCATCACAACTGCAGAGCAGGCAGGTACAACTGCAATAAGACCTGCTTTTGAAGCACTTGGCTACACCTTTAAGTATGTTTACAATGTAATCGGCAAGGATTATCCTTTAGCTAAAATAAATGCTTTCCTTACGGCGTCCTGTGCAAAGAAGGAACTAAGGAGTGCGAGAGTCGGCACAATGGGCTACCGTGATATGCTTCTCTACGGCACACAGTTTGAAGGAAACTCCATGCGTGGTAAAATCGGCGTTGAGGTCGAACCCTTTGAAATGCTCGAAATGGTACAGAACCTTGAAAAGCTTTCGGCAGATGACATAAAAAAAGGAGTTGAATTTGTAAAGGCAAACTGGAAATTCAATAAGGAATGTGACGATTCCGTTATCGAAAACGGCGTTAAATATGCTCTTGCCATCGGCATGAAAATCAAAGAGCGTGGTTGGGAGGCAATTACGCTTCTTGACGTTGACGGAATGAAGAAACTTTTAGGCTTCCCTCCTGCAATGGTATTTATGCTTCTTGAGCATTACTACGGCGTTTTAACGATTCCCGAAAATGACATTATGGGTGCGGTTACACAGATTTTAATGAAGTATTTATCGGGACAGACTGTTCCTTATCTTGAATACTACGAGTTCTTT
>JAFXHP010000042.1 GCA_017536285.1 Clostridia bacterium | reverse complement strand
GGAAACACGGGATAAAGATGAGAAAAATGTCTGTGGTCATAATTATCCGAAAGCTCAGGAGACATCCACTCTTTTACCGCTCCGTCCTCATTTATTTCGTATCCCGGAATTTCTGAAATCAACTTTTTCCAGTTTTCTATGCTTTCCTTTGGAATAATAGTCCTGCAATATACGCTTTCCGTCAGCTTTAACAAGTTACAGATAACTTCCTTCATAAGTGCAAAGTCCATTGTCGCATTTTCAACCGCAGGACAAGGATGTCCCAGTGCCCCTGTCGGATTAAGCTTTACAAGGTTTCCAGGCGAGTTTTCAGGTGACACCGAAGGATAAATTCTCATCCTGCCATTTTTATCATAGGTAATATAATCTTCGTAGAACTGAGCTGTTTCTATCATAAAAGGAAGTATTTTTTCGTTAAGAGTTACTTCATCCTTTGTGTATGTAAAATAGTCATAAAAATGCTTCGAAAGCCAGGCGGCGCCTGAAATCCAGTTAAGAATTACTGGTACTATCGGATGAGGCGGTGTATAATCTTTTCCGTCCAGGGTTTCGGGATATGAGTAAACCGGCACAAAAATACCACGGCAACCGAAAAGCTTTTTTGCATTTTCTTTCATATCGGGCATTTTCTTATGATAATAGTCTATGAGATTTTTTATGCTCTCGGATAAATTTCCCGTCAGGGTGTGCCAGTACATACACTGAACATTTTCATTGCAAACGTGAGCCGTCCACGGAAGATCGTTCGCCCCGGGCCAGAGTCCGTAAAGCGGAAAGGGATTTGCATCGGAGTGCATAGCAGATATAAAGAGGTATCTGCCAAAACGCCATATTTTTTCAAGAAAGGCGTCTGATGCCTCATCCTCGTATGCTTCGTCAAGAAGCTCTTCGTTGGTGTAATCAATCCTCTCGTCAGTATCTTCTGTCAGGAAAATTGAAACTCTTCCGTAAAGCTCTTTATGTAACAAGCTATGTGCTTTAAGTGCTTCGTCAAAATCCTTTGAATTATTTATTTTTTCATTAAGCAGCAGGAAAGCTTCTTTCCTGTCCACCTTCGCAAAGCTTAAAAGCTTCACCGTAAAATCCCTGCCCGTAACAAGTATTCCTTTTTCGCTTCTCTTTACCGTTCCGCTTTCAGATGTCACCGAAATGAGTGCTCCGAAATCCTGTCCGTCGGTGTTTGCAGCATAAAATATGCCGTTATCAGAGAATTCTTTAGTAAGCTTTTCCCGTCTTCTTTCTGCTTCATTTTTTGAAATCCCGTCAAGATTGTCATAAAAATCAAAATCAATTTCATAGGAAGCATCAAAATCCGCAGTTACTCTCGTATATAAAATTCCCGACTCTCTCGATGCAAAATATTCTCTTTTACTTAATCCTCTCTGATCAGTCCAGGAAACAAAGGCAAGGGCTTTTTCAAGCTCTATCCCCCGTCTGTAATGCTTAAATGTAACACCGTCAGTAACATAGGAAAGCTTCAGCGAGCCAAGAGGAAACGGCGACGGAGCTCCTGTTTTATAAAACTCTTTTTCACGAAGGGCGTTTTCCATCATATGACAGGCATCTAAATATTTCCCTTCATCAATTTTCTTTCGCATCTGCTTAAAGCTGTCGCTTATATCGGGAACGGGAAGTATATTCCCCCACCTGTGCCAAAGGTCGTGGCGCGTGATTATAACCTGCTCTTTTTCAATGGCTCCAAGTATAAGTCCGCCTGTTATTCCGCATCCTATGGGAAGTGCTTCCTTCCACATATCCTTTTCCCTTGATGCAGGTCTTTTAAGCACAATAACATCTCTCGGCATACTAATCCCTCCCTAACTAAATATAGCACACGGAAAAGCAAAAAACAATATCAAATTTAACAATTTATTTTCTTTTTTCCCTTACAATAAACTTTATTTATTATATAATAGTAAAGATTGGTTTTTTCGGGTAAAATTTATATGCGAGGTATGTTTTATGGTTAAAATTGACCCTACCGTAAAAAAGGAAACATTATACATCGCTTTGGTGACTTTTATACTCAGCATTTTGATGCAAGCGGTGTTTTTAATTGCCGGAATGTGGAATCATACTTTCATATGGGGTAATGTTTTGGGATTTACATCATCTGTCGGAAACTTTCTTCTTATGGGGCTTACGGTTCAGAAAGCACTTACCCTGGAGGAAAAAATGCAAGAAAGTTGGTACAGCTTTCCCAGTCAGGCAGGCTTTTTATGCTTTTAATCGTTGCCTTAATCGGAAACTTTGCAGGTATTTTCAATCTTTTTTCTGTGGTAATACCCTTTATTTTTCCGAGAATTGCAGTTATGATAAGACCTTTAATTAAAGGAATGGAGTGACAAGGTGAAAAGCATAAATACAAAATTTAAACTACTTGATATTTTCTATATTATAATGATGATTCTTCCCCTAATCTGCTGCCTTGTCTTAAAGATTTTGACCCAACCCCTTTCTGAAGGAATCACCGTTACCGGTGCAAGGATTTATTTTATCCTTGATATGCCCATTCAGCCAATACCCATAACAGAAGCACAGGTAAACTCCCTTGCTGTTATGATAACGCTTTTCTTTCTCTGTCTTTATATGACTCACGGAATAGAAGAACGTATAAAGCTTAAAAGACAGCATTTTGCGGAAATCATCGTTGAAAAAGTGGACAAGCTTGTAATTGAAAACATGGGCGAATATTTCAAGGGCTATTCACCTCTCATAATTTCAATCCTTGCCCTTTCCGCACTTTCAAGCCTGCTTTCGTTACTAGGCTTGTTCCCTCCCACATCGGACATAAACGTAGTTGCAGGTTGGGCAGTCTTGGTATAATATACACAAAGTATATTTCCGTAATGTCCTCGGAAGCAGAAATCAAGTGGCTTCTCCCCTTCAAAAAAACGGAAGATAATTCATCCTCAGTTATCTTTGAACCTGACCGTTTGACAGTTTTCGAAAACATAGTCAGAGAGTATATCTCGGGAGTAATCACCTCTCTTGTAAGAGAAAGCTACGCATCAGAAGTTTCCGCAAGGCGAATGGCAATGGATTCTGCAGGTAAAAACGCAACACAGATGATAGAAAATCTCCGTCTTCAGTACAACCGTGCAAGACAGGGTGCAATCACTCAGGAGATTACCGAAATTGTTGCCGGCAGCGGAAATTAAGAAGAGGTGTTTTTATGGAAACAGTTAAAGGTAAAGTAATTCAGGTTATGGGACCGGTTGTTGACGTTCGTTTCAACGAAGGCGAGCTTCCTGAAATTTACAACGCATTAAAAATTGATAATAACGGCAAAACAATAACCGTTGAGGTTGCACAGCACATCGGTGACAACACCGCAAGATGTATTGCAATGGCTTCTACCGACGGTCTTATGAGAGGCATTGACGCAATCGATACCGGTGCTCCCATAAGCGTTCCCGTAGGCAAAGAGACGTTAGGAAGAATTTTCAACGTATTGGGAGATGCTGTTGACAATTTACCAAACGTTGAAACCAAGGAGCACTGGGACATCCACCGCTCTGCCCCCAAATACGAAGACCTTGCAGTAATGGCCGGTCATACTCCATTTGTCACTTCTTTAGTTGAATCTCCCTGCTTTATCCATCTTGAAGATGACACAATAAAGGAAGCACACATAAAAGGCGGTTTGTTAACAGTAGGAAAAGATTCTGTGACCTTGCTTGCAGGCTCCTTTGAATTTAAATGATAACAGAAAAACGAATGCCTATCGGCATTCGTTTTTTTTATTACACAAAAAGGCTTTAATTTCTGAAAGTTTTTCTTTTGCAAGTTCTCTTCCCAAATCATATGTTTTTTGCAGAAGTTCGGGATTTTTCGAAGTACGCTTCACAGGAAGTGCCTCCTTTGGTCTTAATACCAGTGCCGCACCCTTTTCCTCCCGTTCATCTACATAGGAAAGTTCTTCGTTATACATTATATGGCGTCTTTCCATGGCGAGTTGAAGCTTCGGATAGTTTTTAAGCACCACCTTGAATACGCCGTTTATGCTGTTTTTCTTTTTAACATACCCCTCGGGTTGTGTCAGAATAACAAGATTTTTTTCATACCCCAGGCTTTCAAAATGCTTAAGGGGTATAGCATCGGAAATTCCGCCGTCAAGCAGTTTATAACCTTCAATTTCCACGACTCTCGAAACTAAAGGAAGCGACGCTGATGCCCTTATCCATTCAAGGTTATTTCCTCTGAAGCTGTCGCACTTTTTATATACAGGCTGGCCTGTTACAACATCTGTGCACACAACATAAAACTCCATAGGATTACTCTCGTATGCTTCATTATCGAAAAGATCCAATTCCTCAGGTAATGTTTTATAGCAGAACTCAGCCCCATACAAATCTCCTGTAGTTATAAGCGAATGGAAGCTGCAGTATCTTTTGTCCCTGCAATATTCTTTATTGTAACGAAGTGCCCTTCCAATCTGACCGGATTTGAAGTTGCATCCGAAAGCGGCCCCGGCTGAAACTCCGATTGCTCCGTCCGTCGTTATGCCTTCTTCCATCAAGACATCAAGTATCCCTGCAGTAAAGAGTCCCCTCATTGCACCGCCTTCCATTACAAGTCCTTTTTTCATCTTTTAGTCCTTCCTTTATTAAAGATGTGTGCCGGTAACATTCACAACAGCTACAGAAACACCTGCACTATCTGTTATTAAGATTTCATAAAAGCAGTTTCTCTTCCCGTCTTTTATAAGTCGGCTTTCACCGAAAAGAACATCCCCTTTCGGTGCGGAAAGATAACTTATATGGCTGACCGTTGTAACCGTAGGATTTTCCGCATCAAAGTTTGTGGAGATGGCAAAAACAAAGTCCGCCAATGTAAATGCAACACCGCCCATAACATGTCCCAAAGCGTTTTTGTGAATATCGGTAATTTTCATACTGCATTTTGCATAGTTTTTACCGACCTCATCAATTTCGATTCCTGTAGCATCAGTTGCATAACGGTCGTGCTTAAGAAGCTCTCTTGCTCTTTCTAAATCTGTCATGTAATCACTTCCTGAAAATAGTATTCATATTATACCACCATGTATAGAAATAATCAAGAAATAATTGATTAACTCCTTGACTAAACGCTTTTTTTGCGATAAAATTTAACTTAATAAAAATGAAAGAATGGTGTTTTTATGCTTATTAATTCAGACTGGCACATCCACAGTGAATATTCATTTGATGCATCAAATACACTTTCTGAGATAGCTGAAAGTGCACTTTCCCAAGGTCTTCGCCGTGTAGGTATTGCAGACCACGCAAATTATAACGATACTAAATTTTTAAGCGATATAAAGCGTTCGGCAGAAGCAGTTAAAGCCGCAAGAGAAAAATATCCCCACCTGGTGCTTGGTGTCGAATTTACACCCATTGCAAAACCGGAATATGAATATGCATTGCTTCATAACGGAAGTCGTGAGGGTTATGTTCCTCCCGAAGACGGAACGCCATATCCGATTGAGCTTGCACTTACCAAGGATGAAATGCTCTCACTCGGCATCCGCTATGCTGTCGGTGCTTCCCATTGGAGAGTTGATTCACCGAGAGCACACGTTTATCAGAAAGACATTTCGGTTTGTGCCAGGGAATGGTATCGCCAGCAGCTTTTTATGGCAACAGATGAGCGTGTCACAATCTTAGGACATCCATGGTATCACCCTGAACACATATGGTATGATGATTTTTCCGTTATCCCCCATTCCATGCATATGGATATTGGAAGTGCCCTTAAGGAAAACGGAAAATACATTGAGTGCAATAAGGGTTTTTTCACTGAATCTAAAACAACAGAAAAATTCCGTCATCAGTATGCCGATTTCTTAAGAGAAATGTTTGAAATGGGTATAAAGGTAACCTTTGGTTCTGACTTCCACGCAGATTTTCACGATGTGAGAGATCTTGTTGAGCCATACTTAAAAGCATCAGGCTTTAAGGAAGGAGACATAAGCGAAGTCGCCGAAGAAGATTTATGGTAAATAAAAAATACGGCAGACAACGGCGTCCTCTCTTGGGGATGAATCGGTTTTGGCTTGATATTTTCCGTTAATAAGGCACAAAAAAATCCCGAAATACGCAAGTATATCGGGATTTTTTATGCTTTGTCTTAAATCGAAAAAAATCTCTAACCCAAAACTGCGAAGCATTTCAAAAACATTATTTTAAGTGCAGAACAAGGCAAAAATCCCCCATTATCCTGGCGGATATGGGGGATTTTTAACACAGTTATGTGCCAAAATTATGCTTTTGAAACGAATAATCCCTAAGTGAGGGCGCCGAAAGTCTGCCGTATTTTTTCATAATTACTGATGCTTTGCAAGGAACTTCTTGATTCTGTCTGCAGGATCTAAAAGCTCGCTTAAAGATTTATCGTAGTTTACGGTATCTATAATATAGGAGATGTACTTGGACATATCAACTTCACAGTACCAGTCTCTCTTCTTAAGTTCTTCTGTTCTGTAAACCATATTGGTTGTGAAGATTTTTGTGATGAGACCTTCTTCATATGCTTTATCGAAGTTTTCAAGTCCGTTTGTGAAAAGACCGAAGGAAACGAATACGAAAATTCTTCCTGCTTTTCTTTCCTTAAGACGCTTTGCAACGTCGATTACGGAGTCACCGGAGGAAATCATATCATCGATAATGATGATGTCCTTTCCTTCAACGCTGTTACCAAGATATTCGTGGGCTTCGATGGGGTTTCTTCCGTCAACAATAATGGAATAGTTTCTTTTCTTATAAAACATACCAAGCTCTAAACCGAGTACCGTTGATGTAAAGATACAGCGGCTCATTCCGCCTTCGTCGGGAGATACGATTATCATCTTTTCCTTGTTGAATTCAATGTCGGGACAAGCCTTTTTGAGAGCCTTTATCATCTGATAAGATGTCTTTATATCTTCAAATCCGTTATAGGGAATTGCATTCTGTACTCTTGCATCGTGGGCATCAAATGTAAATACATTGGATACTCCCATATGTATAAGTTCCTGAAGCATAATTGCACAGTCAAGAGATTCTCTTCCGCTTCTCTTATGCTGTCTTCCTTCGTAAAGCATAGGCATAATTACGTTGATTCTTCTTGCCTTACCGCTAAGGCTTCCGATGATTCTCTTAAGATCTGAAAAATGATCGTCGGGGCTCATAGGAACTTCCATGCCGTACATTTTATATGTAACACCATAGTTGAACATATCCGCAACTATGAATATGTCATAACCTCTTACAGAGTGATTAATCAGAGCCTTTGCTTCACCTGTTCCGAATCTGGGGCAGCTGTGGTTCAAAATATAAGTATCGGGAGAATCTTTTCTCCATTCTTTAAGATACTTGTCAATCTTCTCCGCCATTTCTTCGCAGCCGCGCATTGCAATGATGCCGAGTTCGCCTACCATACGTCTTTCCATTTGTACTCCTCCTACAAAAAACAATTAATTTTTACAGTACCTCTCACATTATAACAAATAAATAAAAAAAGTGCAAGGTGTATTTTAAGTATATTTAAAGAAATATTTGCAAATAATTAATGCATATTTACAAAAAAACGAAAGGACTAATTATTTTGCAGGAAATAAGAACAGACCTTGCCTTTGAATCAAGAAATTTTTACCTGAAAAAAAACCGCTTAGCGGAAATCCCCGGAATAAAAGCCGAATCTTATAAAAGTGATATTTATTCCGTAACAAGGGTTACTGTAGAATCAGAAGAAGCCGCATTGATGATAAAAAAGCCCAAAGGAAAATATATAACCATTCATTCTCCCCACATTTCCACCGGCCTTTATACAAAGGAATTAAGCCTTGTTCTCGCAAAGGAGCTTGCATCTCTCATCCCGAAAACAAAAAAAGACCCGCTTACTTTCGTAGCGGGACTGGGAAACAGTAAAGTTACACCTGATTCCATAGGACCATTAACTCTTTCCTCTTTAATTGTGACAAGGCATATAAAGAACTCCGGAGACTTTATCCCTCTTTCCTCTCTTTGTGCCTTAAATCCCGGTGTACTTGGGATAACCGGGATAGAAACTGCCGAAATCATAAAAGCGGTTAAAGAAAAAGTCAAACCCGATTATATCATAGCAATTGACGCTCTCGCATCAAGAAGTTCTTCAAATGTCGGCACAACTATTCAGCTTTCCGACAGTGGAATAAGTCCCGGAAGCGGTGTTAATAACAGAAGAAACGCCTTAAACGAAGAAACATTTTCCGTTCCAGTAATAGCTTTGGGAATTCCGACCGTTTGCGATTCCTCTGCGGTATTATACGATGCCATGAAAGACATATTATCAGATTTCGATGTTGAATCAGATAACCATAATTCCGAAAAAATCATCTCTGCTTATTTAGGTAAAAACTCCGGAAACATGATGGTAACTCCTAAAAATATCGATGCAATAGTAATGCGTGCTTCTGCCATTTTATCAAGAGGATTGAACTTATGTATACACCAGAATTTAAGCTATGAGGATATAATCGATTATATATCATAAAGAAAGAATGAAATATACGCTTCACCTACAGCCAAGAAAAAATCAAATATCAGAAAAGCAACTGTCACGATGACAAAAAGCTTATTCTTCCTTAAACAATAATCGTAATTTCTTCTGTTAAGAAAACATTCCAGTGTTTTATTAATTCCGTAAGATGAATATATAACCGAAGCTGCCGTAAAAAGAAAGTTATGCAAGCTAAGACCTGCCAGCAAAAGAAAATAACCTTCGCTACCATAGAGTTTTGTTATGGCTCCGACAGTATATCCGTAGCTGAAGCATTTAAGAAATAAAGATGCCGGAGAAAGAGGTATAAAAAATATACTCGCTCCTCCGAGTATCAAAGGAATACTCCACAGTAATTTCATCAAAAAAGCATTTTTTAATGTAATATAAAAATCATCTGAAAAAAGTTCTGTTTCACTTAATATTGAAGAATCAAAGCTATCCTTAGAAGCAAGTACACCGATTATTATGCCAAAAACAGCAATAAGTGTTACGACTATTGTAATCACAGGACTCGTCAGCGTGCGTCTGTTATCCATAAGCTCCATTCCCTTTGTAAAAAAATAAAAAACCTTTCACATAAACTTATGCGAAAGGTTTTTATATTATTCTTCAATTTTTAACTGAGAATCCTCTCCGCCATACTTAATTCCGAAATGTTCATAAGCAAGACGGGTTACAACTCTACCTCTCGGAGTTCTGTTTAAAAAGCCAAGCTGCAATAAATACGGTTCATATACATCTTCTATGGTGTTGGCGTCCTCCGAGATTGTTGCAGCCAGAGTGTCAAGTCCTACAGGACCTCCGTTAAATACGTCGATAATTGTTGTAATCATACGTTTATCAACGGCATCAAGACCGATTTTGTCTATTTCAAGCCTGCCTAAGGCAATATCTGCAATATCCTCTGTTATGTCGCCGTTACCTTTAACCTGAGCAAAGTCCCTTACTCTTTTTAAAAGTCTGTTTGCAATTCTGGGGGTTCCTCTTGAACGGGAAGCAATTTCCCTTGCTCCGTCCTCCGATATTTTTATTTTAAGTATATCTGCCGAACGCATAACGATTCTCTTAAGCTCTTCCGTGTTATAAAGCTCAAGTTTAAGTTGTACTCCGAAACGGTCACGCAGGGGCGACGTAAGTCTTCCTGCTTTTGTAGTCGCTCCGATTAAGGTAAAGCTTGGCAAATCCAGTCTTATGGAACGGGCAGAAGGGCCTTTGCCGATGATAATATCTATAGCATAGTCTTCCATAGCAGGATAAAGAACTTCTTCAACGCTTTTTGAAAGGCGGTGAATTTCGTCGATGAACAATACATCATGCTCTGAAAGATTTGTAAGAATTGCAGCCAAGTCACCCGGTTTTTCAATTGCAGGACCCGATGTGATTCTCATATTAACTCCAAGCTCGTTTGATATAATTCCTGCAAGTGTAGTTTTGCCAAGTCCCGGAGGGCCGTAGAGAAGCACATGGTCGAGAGCTTCTTTTCTCATTCTTGCCGCCTCGATATAAACAGAGAGATTCTCCCTTGCCTTTTCCTGACCTACATATTCTTCTAAACTCCTCGGGCGAAGTCCCGATTCTGTATCCTTATCAACTTCCGTAAGCTCACTTGTTATAAGTCTTTCTTCAAAATCCATCAAAAGGCCTCCTCTCCGTTAAAATTTCATAAGGGCAACAAGTGCTGCCTTGACAGTTTCTTCAACAGTAGCTTTGCTTCCCGCCTTCTTTATGGCACTTTGTGCCTCAGATGCGGTATAACCAAGTGCCATAAGAGCACTTACTGCTTCTTTGTCAACCGCGGCATTGGCAGCGGTTTCCTCGCCTCCGACTATTCCGCTTGTCAATGTCTCATCCGAAATCTTATCCTTAAGCTCCAGAATAATTCTCTGTGCCGTCTTTGCACCTATGCCCTGAGCTGTTGCAATTTTCTTACTGTCTGATAAAACTATTGCCGTTCCAAGCTCGCCTGATGTAAACGCCGAAAGAAGGTTTATCGCCGCCTTGGGTCCGACACCGCTTACCGTGATCAGCTTATTGAACATAGAAAGGTCTTCCTTGTTTATAAAGCCATATAAATCCATAGCATCTTCTCTTACGGCAAAGTATGTATTTAAGAAGGCTTCCTCCCCGACTCTTAACTTTTCAGAGTCACGAATTGGAATCTGCACCTTAAAGCCGATGCCACCCACATCTATTGTTACCGAATTTTCGTCTTTCGAAAAAAGAGTTCCGCGTACAAAAGAAATCATAACAAATCTCCTTATTTATACTTATCTAAAAGTGAGTTAAATCCATAGGAATGAGCGTGACACACAGCAATCGCAAGAGCGTCCGCCACGTCATCGGGCTTCGGCACAGCCCTTAAATTAAGGAAGGACTTTACCATCTGCTGTACCTGGTTTTTATCCGCCCTGCCGTATCCGGTAATTGCCTGTTTTATCTGAAGGGGCGTATATGAGAAAATGGGAATGTTTCTATTTGCCGCCGCAAGTAGGATAACTCCTCTTGCCTGACCTACGGAAAATGCAGTTTTGGCATTGTTGTTAAAGAAAAGTTCTTCCATCGAAAGTGCATCCGGCTTATAATAATCCATAAGCTGTCCGACACCTTCGTATACAAGCTTTATCCTCTCCTCCAAAGGTGTATGTGCCTTTGTAGTTACAGCATCGTAATAAAGCACCTTAAATTTATTGTTTTCATACTGTATAACCCCGGTTCCCACAATGGCGATTCCCGGGTCAATTCCTAGTATAATCATTATTTTTTTACCGTTTCTTTCATTAATTTGCACTGTTTATGTATATTTATACAAACAGAATCCCGTTTTTTCTGATATTTAATGTGCAAGTTTTGCATTTTTATAAATTGTTGGAAATATTTTTGCATAAAACACTTGATTTATTCACCAATATGTGTATAATAGTATATAGCAAATCGGTCATATAATATGGCCAATAAGCACACAAATATATTATACCACATTTGGGAGGAATTTCAAGATGGAAAAAGAAAAAGTTATATTGGCGT
>JAFXHP010000041.1 GCA_017536285.1 Clostridia bacterium | reverse complement strand
TTCAATATTTTACTTGAAGAAATTAAAATTTGTGGTAAAATATATAAAGAAGTATATAATATTTCAAGATAATTTGTTAAAGAAAGGAACAGCTTTTATGAAAGAATACAGCAAAGTTATTTTTGAAACCGAAGAAAAGGACTATTTCTGCCTGTGGTTTACCGACATCAATTCAGGTTTTGTCACCGAAGAGGATCACGTTGCCTGCTTCCGTGATGAGGATGTTTTCGATGCATACTGTAAGGCTAAAGGCTTCACACCCAAGGACACCATGCTTTTTGATCTCTCCTCTCTCCTAAGCTTTGCTATCGGCAAGGATAATGATTTTGACGCATCAACCCTTCTCAATTTCTGGAACATATGCTCAGACCTCACTTTTACCTTAAAGCTTGATTTCGTGGGCGACGATGATAATGAAACCTTATCCGAAATTTATGATACGCTGTTCTTTTTGGAAACTGCAGACGATGACGAGGTTTCTGAGGAAGATGCCACCATTACGGAGGATGATTTGTCGGATTTACGCGAAATCGTAGCAGAAGGCTGCAAAATGATTATTGGAAACTTAAACGCTATATAAAATGCCGAAAAGAATAAAGAACGCCCCTGCGGTCTTTATTCTTTTTTCATATTTACAAAATTCAGGAAAAGTTGTATAATAAGCTTGAGGCTTTAAGTATGAAAATTAAATTAATTTGTGTCGGCAGACAGAAGGAATCTTTTTTTAAGGATGCCGCTGCCGAATATATAAAAAGACTTTCCCGCTTTCACAAGCTGGAAATAATAGAGATACCCGAAGAACTGAAAAAAGAAAATCCTTCGGAGGGTGAAATTGAAAAGGCACTTTCCGATGAGGCTGAAAAAATATTAAAGTCTGTGGGAAAAGGTGCATATATCGTTTCCCTTGCCATAGAAGGAAAGCAGATATCAAGCGAGGACTTAGCCGACACCTTAAAGGGCTTAAGTGACAGCGGAACAAGCGAAGTTGACTTTATAATAGGCGGCTCCCACGGTCTGTCAAAGGACGTTTTATCCTCCTCCGACTTTCTTTTAAGCTTTTCAAAAATGACATTTACCAAAGAGATGGCACGGGTTATATTTTTAGAGCAGCTTTACCGTGCATCCAAAATTTCTGCGGGAGAAACCTATCACAAATAAGGAGCGTTAAAAATGGAACTGGCATTAAAGGTAGGCATTCAGGTTATTATAATTTTCATTTATATGACCATCGGCTTCATCCTTTCAAAAACCAAAAAAATAAATACTGACGGTGTAAAGCAGGTTACAAATATCCTTCTTTTAATTGTTACACCATGTGTTCTTATAAAATCCTATCAGGAAAAAATTGCCGAATTCAGCCCTGATTTGTTAATGGGGCTTGGCATCTCCGCCCTTCTTGCGATTTTAATTCACTTTGTTGCAATAGGCATAAGTTCTCTTATCTACCGCAAGGAAGAAAGCGGAATATACAAGGTTAACCTCTTTTCTGCGGTTTACTCAAACTGCGGCTTTATGGC
>JAFXHP010000040.1 GCA_017536285.1 Clostridia bacterium | reverse complement strand
TAAGAAGTATTACATAAAAAGATTAACACCGCTTGAAGCTTTTAGGTTTATGGGCTTCGACGATGAAGATTATGAAAAAGCATCAAAAGTTACTTGCAAGACACAGTTGTACAAGCAGTGCGGAAACTCCATTGTTGTACCTGTTGTTGAAAAGGTGTTACAGGAATTGTTCAAAGTTATGCCCGAACTCTTTGAGGACGTACAAATCATAGACTTATTTGCCGGCATCGGTGCCTTTGAAAAGGCTTTCAAAAGAGTTATTGACGACGCCAATTCAGGTTATATAGTGCCTTACCCGGATGATTTTGACGTAATGGGTCATTGCCCTATCTGTGGTAAGGCTATGACAGATAGAAATAAGGATGATTTTAAAACATTGTACTATCATGGTTTTGATGAGCACATTTGCAATGATTGTATATCCAATACTGAAGGGTACACTGTATGTACAGGCTGTGTAGAGGATATTGACGGATGTTTTATGCCAACAAGTGTATTAGTTGAATTAAATGAACGTCATACGCAAACAGGAGAACCTATTAAACTTTGTGAAGCAAATTTAGATATTTTTGCTCAGAGGTGTGATGTTTGTGGTGGTTTGTATTATAATGAGAATTTCGACTGGTGCGAAAGTATTGACAAATATTGCTGCTTAAAGTGTTGTGAAACACACAAAAAAGATTAATATAAAAGTTTAACTGGGCACCGGTGAGTGCCGGTGCCCTACAACTATAAATAAAATTTTAGGGGGAATTAGAATGAGCATTTATAAAATGAATGTAGAAATTATGAAGAAAAAGTTAGAAAATTCAATAGGTATTGATGATAGATTTGAAACAAGTTGTAAAAACTGTAATGGTTATTGCAAAAAATCAAATGTTACTATCATCCTGAACCCTTATGATATATATAGAGTGTCAAAAGAACTCAATGTGAAAGTTCCTGATTTTCTTAACAATTATTGCACAATATCACCTGGGTATCAAACTAAGCTTCCGGTTGTTCAGCTAAACCGTACAGTAAAAGGTAAATGCATCTTATTGAGAAATGGTATATGTAAGGCTGAAAAGGGTAAACCTTTGGCTTGTTCATTGTATCCTTTAGATATATTCATGGATAACAACATAGAATCTACTAAATTTTTTGTTAATAGGGTGAACGGTCATGGCACTCCCGTTACATATACAGTACGCCAATGGTTAGATATGAACAAAATAGATCTAACTGATAGATTCTATTCACTTTGGGGAGAATTAGTGGATAATGCAAGTCCCCTAAGAAGAGAAATGTTGGAGTATGAAGGTTTTGAAAGAACTATACAATTAGAGAATCAAATTATAATACACCTGCTGTATGGAGCATACGACACGGATAAAGACTTCTTTACACAGTTTGTCAAAAATAGTGAAGAACTTATTGAATATTTAAGCACGATGTTGGATGTTTGTAGGAATTGCTGTATAAAAAAAGATGAATATTAAACTAAATGCAGGGCACCGGTGAGTGCCGGTGCCCTGAAAATGTAAGATTATGAGTATTATGGTGAGTTTTTTTGCTGTATGCATTGAACAAAGTGTAGAATTATGATAAAATATACAAACGAGGAGTGAAGATAATATGGCAGATATTAGATTAAGTTTATGTGATATGAAGGAACTGTATTCGTTGATATTGGAAGAGTGCTCTTCTGAAATGCCAACAATCATAGTTGTAAAACAGATGGTAGGCGTATTTGAAGGACTTACCCACAAGTTTTTTGTTACAAAATCGGGTGATAAGAATGTAATGTTAATGTTTGGAGAATCGGATTTACAAACAATGAAGTCAAATTTAAGAGCATATCTTGAAGAATTTAAAAGCCTTGACACAATCACATTGGAAGTAAGAACAGAGTTCAGCATGCCGTTGGCACATAGAAAAGATATGTACAAACACGCAATTTTAATTAGTGAGTATTTAAATATTGTATGTCCTCAAATTATTGCTATGAATCCCGGTGATTTAGGAACTGATTCTGGTCGAAGAAAGACTTACCTTGATGAAAGCATTACTGACAAGGATGTGCCAATAGGTGATACGATATTTATTATCAACAGAGGGCGTACACGTCAAATTCATTCAATTGCTCATGAACTTCGACATTGTTGGCAGGAATACAAAAGTAATGAGGGCTTTTATAAAAATTATATAACTCATACAGGTAGTAATACGGTGGAACAAGCAAACCAAAAAGAAGAAATTGACGCCGACGCCTACGCTTGCCTTTATGTTGAAAAGTATTTAGGAATTGCCGACGGAACTGTACTTATGTATGATTCGGAAGAAGCAGCGAAAGACTGGGGAAATTATACGAAAAAAGTAAAAGAACGTATGAAAAATATAAACATTTAGAATATTAGGGGGACTTTAAAATGAGTAAAAAAGATAAAGTATATATAAGAATTGATTGTCATTGTAAATGTGACGGTTGCGGTAAGGTATTGAATCCTACCGGATTATTTGAGTATGATAAAGAGGTTTTTCCGAATCATACATATGAGCAATTTCTTGATTTGTGTCATAATGATAACGAAACACTTGACAAAATAATAAAAGAAGAGTTGTGTTTCATCTGTAAGGATTGTGGCTCTGAAATGCCCATATTAGAGATAATTGATTGGGATTTGGAGTATAATGTAGTCTAAAAAATATATAATCAATCCTGTTGCCCAAAATGGCAACAAGATTTGGGCAACAAAAAGCCGTTCAGATCACTCTGAACGGCTTTTTTGGAGCTGGTGGCGTGACTTGAACACGTGACCTTTCGATTACGAATCGAATGCACTACCAACTGTGCTACACCAGCATATACAGGGGTTTTGAGACCCCTAATATTAAAATGTAATGGTTGTCAAAATCTAATTTATTGAGATTTCAACTTCGCTTGTGCAACCTACTGATTTTTCGAGTGAGTCCTGCTCATTACGAATCAATTGCTCTACCGACTGAGCCACACCAGCATATATTCACAACATTTAATATTATAAAAAATTTTCATTCATTTGTCAAGAATAACTTGAAAAATGTACTGACTTTTGATAGAATATATTTATGAATTTCAAAAAAGGAGGAAAAGGATATGATAGAACAGCAAATTTACATAAAAACGGGAATTGGACTTGAAACTTCTTCAAAATCCACAACGTTAACCGAAGAGTATATCGACAATGCAATCCGTCCTTTTTACTCCATGCTGGATCTCTTTTATCTAGAGGGCAAAGACTCGCCCGGATACAAAAGCTTCATTCCTTTATCGGGTGGCGGTCTTTTAATCGGCACGGGAATGAAATCGGCTACAAAACCTTATTCCTGCATCCATAATTACATCATTCCTCAGGATGATGTATCTGCCGTTGTTTCCGATCCTGCTGCCATTTTGGCTCTCCCTGAACCAGATGATGCAAAAAACCCATATCTGCCTTCGCTAAAGGAACTTCCTTTCACAAAAGAACGCAGCACTTTCCTGAAAAAAGCTTTCGCCTCCCTTAACATGTCTCATACAGAATACATGGCACTTCTCGCCGCTGTTTTCGCATCTGTTGAGCAAAACAGAAAAATTTTCATTGCTCTTCCCAGAAAAACAGACATTGATGAAATATGTGCCATAATGTACGGACTCTACGAATACCTTCCCTATTTTATGAGAAGTAAAACCGGCTTTTGCACTCTTTTCGGAGAAACAGAGATTCGCCCCGAAATAAATATCTACTTTATTCCCGACGATAAAGTCTCGCCCGGCGGAAGATTTTCAATTGAATCTTACGACGCTTCAAAGGATTATATATTCAATTTCAGCAAGAAAAACCGCTCTCAGGTTCCTGACACAAAGGAAGCTCTTTCCGAGGAATACCTTTCCTTTGTGTCAACAAGCTTTGCCACAGGTGCCTCACTTTCAGACTTTTTTGCTTTTGCCAGAGAAGCCGAGCGTGCTTTTCCCACAGAAAAAATTCTGTCACTGCGTTTTTATAACGACCTTGCCTATATATATAACTTAAAGGATAACGAGGAAACACTTCCTCAAAGACTCGGCAGAATTACAACAGTTTTTGCAGAATTTTTGCGTTCTGATGACAAACCAGGTCTGCTCGCCTCTTATTCTGAATTTATAAAGCTTTACAGACGCTATATTAAAAGCAAGGAAATACTGATTCCTCCGGAAATTCTCAAAAGACTGGTTTCAACATACGACCTTTGTCCAGAAAAGCAGAAAGACGAACTTTATGACCTTATAACACTGGATATAGATTCCTGCCTTAAATCCTCGGAAAATGAAATTCTTTTCATGCACATCGACTCATCCAGAGGAAGCAGCGAGCTGTATAACAAATTAATAGAGCATAAAATGGCAAAAAGCAACCGCTTAATAACACGCTATTTCACCTATCTTATCGAACAGCGTAAAACCGTTCATTCGGTTATGGAATTTGCGGACAGTATTTTTTCCGAAATGCCTCAGCTTGCCGACAGCGAGCTTATTATATCAATGATACAGCAAAGAGCAATGCAGCTTTACGATACTTCGGGCGACCGCTTTGAGGCAGTTAAGTATCTTGAGGAGAAGTGTCTTGCCCTTAAAGACAAGCATCCTGATAACGCCGCCCTCTTTAACGTAATTTATCGTTATGCTCTTGAAAACTATATGACCACGCTGGATATTTCGGAGCTCAACCTTGCAAAAATTGAAAAATTCCCCCTTGCCGACGGAGAAGCAATCAACGAAGAATGTACTGTCAAACACAAAATCGCAATGGCTGCAAAGGAAATAATGGCATTAACCAACGATATGGCCATGTCATTTGTTCACTATGATGCCTTCGGTTTTGAAAACATAAGGGCAAACTTTGCAGACTCTCAATCAGACGGTAAAGCTAAAGAAGATTTGCTCAAAACCCTACTTCTCCGTTGTATAAAGGAAAAGAAGGACTCTCCGAGACGCATTGTTTACATAATTTTGTTTTATATTTACGGTTCAAAGGATTCCCGTGCTCAGGTGGATTTTGACAGCATTCTGGAATTTATAGATAAGGAGCAATCAATTCCTCCCTTTGAATTCATAGAGTGGTTTTTATCATCAAATCTCTTTATTCCACCTATGACCAAAAACGGGCGTATTGTAAGGGATATCCCCGGAATCAGAACAGACTTTACCGTCCTCACATCATTTTATGAGTCACTGCGTAAATTTTTCATTCGTCACAATACACTTTTAACCAATGACCGTAATATAAAAAAGCTGAAAAAAGAGCTTGATAATGTATCGGTACTTCACCCTGAATATAAAGACCTCACTTTGGAATTCAAAAAAGTTATATCCGGAATAGTAAGCGAGCATTATTCCCCGATTAAACGTGTTTTCAATAAAATAGTTTCCGGAAAAAACTTCAAGTTCATGGTTCTCATCGCCTCTATTGCCATTATCGTATTTGGTGGCATTGCCATAGGCGGTCTCTTCACTGCAAAAAATAACGACGAAACTATAGCAACACTTAACGCTTCCACAGGAGAAAAGGCTTTCGTAAACAAAACAGGGTGGTCCGCCTATAAGATAGAAAAGGACACCTCCTACCTTCCCGCCGCCGCAGTTCTTGATGAAACAGACAGTGCAGAAGTCATTGATTTTCTTCATGACAAAACTCTTATGGTAGAGTTTCCCGGCAAAGAAGGTCTTGTGATAGATGGTGTAAGCATTTCGGCAGTACTATCAGATGAACACATGAAAATGGAAGTTCACATATATGACTCGGAGGGAAATAAACTGTCCGTTGGAGTCAGCGACTATGACATAACAACAGGTGCATCCCTTTACACTTTCACAAAACCAATCTGTGTTAAGAAAATATCCGTTACACCCAAAACAGATACCGGTGCAGGTACAATTACCGTAAAGGAAATAAGTGCATATCTTGTAAAATAAAAAAGGCAGGCATTGCCTGCTTTTTTTATTTTACTTTTGTTCTTCGACTATTACTTCCACGTTGT
Source organism: Clostridia bacterium (assembly GCA_017536285.1). The sequence goes on along the minus strand of JAFXHP010000040.1, from coordinate 30,517 downwards.
CGGTGCGGTTATCAAGTGAATGTTCTTTATAGAACTTAACCTCAGCTTTATTTTCCTTTCCGTAAAGCTCGAAAATTTCGATGGTGTTTTCCTCCTTTAAGAGCTCGCCCGGCACATAAAGTCTTTCCTGAGGTCCGATATCCCAGTAGCGGCCTAAGTTAAAGCCGTTAATCCATATCATACCCTTCTCCAGGTTTTCCGCCTTGATGAAGGTATCAATTCCTGCTTCTGCCTTAAAGGTACCCTTATAGAAGCAGGGCTTATTTTTGCCAACATTTCCGTCATATGTAACCTTTGAAATATCCTTTAAGGGAAGTGAATATATATCCCAGTTCATAAGAAGTGAAAAGTCGTGGTATTTTCTTCCCGTCTCGGGGCCTATTCTGTCAAGATGAACGCAGTCAGTAATACCCTTGTGCTCCGTTGTCATAAAGAGACCGTATCCTATTCTTCCCATATTTTCAACTAAAATGGAAAGCTTTGCCCCCTCCTTCGGGATTGTAAAGCGTATATCGTATTCTCTGTCACGGTATGCCGTGCCTAAATATTCGCCGCCCAAATAAACCGTTGCTCTGTCGTGAAGTCCTTCTATTGAAAGAGCTCTTATCTGATCGTCGGTATATTCAAGGAAGGTTTCATAAAGTACAAAGCCATAGGCCTGGTCAAGCTCTTCAAAGGTTCTGGCCTGGGGCGAGAATATCTTTTTAGCGGCAATATCTTCTACAGAATCGAAAAAGCTTCCGCACTCTGTAAGGGTAATTTCTTCCGGTGCCTGGGAGATGTATTCATACTCGTTTCGCTCATAAGGGATGCCGCGTTTTTCGCAAAGCACCTTTTTAAGCTCATAATATTTCTCTGTAGGTCTGCCCTCTTCGCTTATGGGAGCATCCACGTCATAGCTTGTTTCAAAGGGAACATATCTGTTCTTTGCATAGGGTGCATCCTTTCTGAATACGCCGTAGTTTGCACCTGCTGAAAAGCCGAAGTTTGTGCTGCCTGAGAACATATAGAAGTTTACCATAAAGCCCTTATCTAAGCTGTTTTTGTAATTTGCCGCAGCACCCATAGGCGTCTGACGGAAAAATACACCGCCCCACTGCTGGGCACGGCCTGCCCACTGTTCACACACAATTAAAGGCCTGTCGCCCTGAAATTCCTTAAGAGTTTCCTTAGCGCCTTCGGGAACAGTTCCCACATCTATGCCTGTCCATATTTCGGGAACGCTTCCCCACTTAAGGTGCTTCATTTCGTGTCCGTTTGCCGTATATAAAGGCACATCCACGCCAAGCTCACGGAGCATATCGGCAACAGCTCTTATATACGAAGTATCGTTTCCGAAGGAGCCGTATTCATTTTCAACCGCAACGGCAATTATGGGACCGCCGTTGGTGGATAAAAGAGGAACGAATTCCTTTGCCAGTCTTTCGGTATATTCTCTTACGTGACGCATATAGTTTTCTTCGTTACAGCGGATCTGTATGTTTCTGTCTTTAAGTAACCAATAAGGAAGTCCGCCTAAATCCTGCTCTCCGCACATATAGGGCGATGGACGGAGAAGCACCTTTAAACCTATATCCCCTGCCATACGGATGAATGCCGCAAGGTCCAAATTATCCTCAAAGTGAAATTCACCTTTCTCAGGCTCGTGCATATTCCAGGGCACATAGGTTTGTACGCAGGTTAATCCAAAGTCCTTCATAAGCTTCAAGCGTCTTTCCCAGCCGCCTTTTAAAAATCTGAAATAGTGCATATCGCCAGATGCGATATAAAAAGGCTTTCCGCCAAGATAAAGCTCATTACCTTTAATTTCAAGCAACTCTTTCATAATTATAACTCCCCTTTCGTTGTTAAACTCATATTATCACAGCATTTTTCTTATTTCAATATGAAAATATTGCGATGGCAGGACAAAGTTGCGATTTTTTTTTAATATTTTTATTGAAAAATCCTTCTATTTATCCTATAATAGCCTTGAGGTGATTAAAATGATTTTCTCCATAAATTCAAACGGAAACCAAAAGCACGAAGAAATATTGAAAAAGCGACTTTCCGAGCGTTTAGATGCAGAATTTTCCGACGGCGGTCTTTTAATTGACCTTTCTATAGATTCTTCTATAGAAAAAGCAGAAAGCTTTATTATAGAAGAAAAAGACGGTGGCTTTTACATAAAAGCATCAGACTCCCTGGGTCTATTTTACGGCATAGGAAAGCTTTTACATTCAGGAAAATGGGAGTCTGACACCTTTTCTCCCATTCCCACAAAAGGGTTGATGAGTCCCGACTGTTCATTCCGTGCAACCTATGTTGCCCGCCATTTTTACAACTTTTACGATGTTGCTCCAATGGATGAAATAGAGCGTTATTTAGAAGATTTACTCCTTTGGGGACAAAACACCGTAATTTTAACCTTAAGTACCGCAGGTGCAAAAAGTTATGATGATCCTTTATTTAAAAAGGCCTATGAAAAGATAGGGGAAATTTCCTCCGTTTCAAAAGCTTTGGGGTTAAAAATCGGCGTACTTATGGGAAACTGCCTTTTTACCGACATTCCCGAAGAAATAAAAGCTCTTCCTCCTGTACAGATACGCTATCGCGGAAATTTGGGCAACAAAATCTGCCCCTCGAAAAAAGGCGGTATGGAATATCTGAAAAATCATTGGAAACACCAGCTTGAAGGGCTTTCCACGCTTGATTATATTATTACCTGGCCCTATGACGAGGGCGGTTGCGGCTGCAGCGAATGTACTCCCTGGGGCTCTAATAAGTTCTGCGATATGACAAAGGAGCTTTATGCCCTTGCAAAAAACTATTTCCCCGATGTCAAAATGGGTATGTCCACCTGGGTTTTTGACTTTCCCGAAAGTGAAGGCGAATATGAAGGGCTTTTCCGCCGTCTTGATGACGATATGGCCTTTGTTTCCTTCCTTATGACAGATTCACACCACGATTTTCCGAAATATCCGTTAGAGCATAGTTGTCCCCGCCCCATAATTAACTTCCCCGAAATTTCCATGTGGTCACTCTATCCCTGGGGAGGTCTGGGTGCAAATCCCCTGCCCAAGCGATTCCAGAGAATATGGGATTCGTCAAAGCACATCTTAAACGGCGGTCTTCCCTATTCCGAGGGAATTTATGAGGATATATCCAAGGTGCAGTGCCTCTCCTATTACTGGGACAAGGATAAAAGCTATACGGAGAGTTTATCCGAATACATAAACTATGAATACTCGTCAGAGGTAACTGTCGATTGTTTAGAGCTTATGGAAATAATAGAGGAAAACCACACCCTCATTTCAAAATGCGCCGAGCCCGTAAAGGTCGACCGCACAAAGGATTTGGCAGAGTCCATCAACTCCCGCCTCTCAGACCGTGCGAAAAAGAGCTGGCGCTGGAGAATATTATACATCCGCGCAATCCTTGACTATAAGAGATATTCTATGTATCTTTCCATAGAAAATCCCGAGCCTTCCGACAGAAACTATTTAATAAAGCACACCGGCGAAATATTAAAGGACGATGCCGAGGCACAAGCCATGTTTTCAGAATTAATAGGATACTACCACGCCGTTCCCCACAACGGAAGAAACGGTTGGACGCTTCCGCCATTGGGACAGACATATTTTTCTGATTAATTGCTGGGATTAATAATCAAAAAGGAAAAGTATAGAGCGGTACTCCGTAGGGAGAAATCGCCCTATTGCATACTTTTCCTTTTTTTGATATAATAAAATCAGACACAGTAAGGAGGAATGAAAATGAAAAAACGGCTTGTTTCGCTTGTACTTGTTCTTATGATTATTGCGTCGATGGTTTATGTATCAGCCAATGCAACCGAAGGACAAATCAAAAACATCATTTATTTAATACCCGACGGCGGAGGATATCCCCTTTACGATTTTGCCAATATGGTTAAAATCGCAGGCGGTCTTTCGGATGAGAAATTCCCCTATAAAACACTTACGGACACCACACCTATGGCTATGCGTGCCTATCTTGCCGGAAGCATGACCACTTCCCCCGTAACAGGCGGAGTAACAGACTCTGCGGCAGCAGGTACCGCCATGGCGACGGGCCATAAAACAATAAACGGCTATCTCGGCGTTGACAGAGCGGGAGTTCCCAAGGCTAATTTAGTGGAGGCGGCAGAATCTGTCGGCAAGTCAACAGGGTTAATCGCAACCTATGAATGGGTGCACGCAACACCTGCTTCCTTCTCCGCCCACGCTATGAACAGAAGTGACTATAAAAACATTTACGAGCAGATGGAAAACAAGGGACTCGAGGTAGTTCTCGGTGCAGGCTACGGTGCTGTATCGGAGTATGCCACCATTCAGAACGCCATTGATAAAGGCTACATCATAGTTGAGGGCTGGGAGGATCTGGATGCTGTACGCCCCGGCGATACGCTCTGGGGTAACATTGCAAACCCAAGCTTTCCCTATGACATCAAATTAAACGGAAAACAGGCAAACTTAGAGGAAATGACACGTGCAGCAATCACTGCTCTTTCAGGAGATCCCGACGGATTTTTCCTTATGGTTGAAGGCAGCAAGGTCGATACAGGCGGCCACTTAAACGACGCCCTCGTTTCTACCAGCGAATACCTAGCATTTGATGCAGCCTTCCGTGCGGCACTTGAATTCGCAAAGGGACGAACGGATACAGTTGTAATCTGTGCCCCCGACCATGATACAGGTGCACTTAATCTTCCCGAAAACGCCGCACCTTACGTTGAAGAAGTAAGAAACGGAATAACTCCCACCGGCATGACCTGGGGCACAACAGGCCACTCCGCTCAGAACGTGGGTGTATGGGCATACGTTCCCGAGGGAGTTACATTACCGGAGGGACTTAATCCCGTTTTGGGCGATACGGAAAAGACCAGAACAGACTATGTTATCGACAACACCGCTCTTGCCCCCTGGTGTGCGGATTTAATGAACGTTGACCTTGACACTTTATCTAAAGAGCTTTTCTGCGATGTTACATCCATTGGTACCTACCTTCCCGCAACAGGCAAATTCACCTTTGCGAGCGGCGATAAGTACGTCTATGCAAACATGGACGAATACTATAAAAACGGCGAAAAAATTTCAACAAACGGAAAGGTTGCCCTGGCTCTCAACGGCAAATTCTACGTTCCTTCAGAAATGGTTGAGGAAGACGATTGGAACTTTGTTTCTACCGAGAGAGAAGGCATAACGGGAACTGGCACTGCATCAGACCCCTACATCATAGACGATGCCTATGACTTTATTGAGTTTTCCGCAAACCTTCTTTCAGGCACTAGTTATGAAGGAAAATATTTCCGCCAGGATAAGGATATTGACCTTACGGGTGAGGATTACGCCGGTGTAAATGAAAGTGCCACCTTTGCAGGCACATACGACGGCAACGGTCACAAGATAACGGTTAACCTTACCACAAATAAAAACAGCACCCTTTTCCCATATGTTACAGGAAAAATTATGAATTTGGGCTCTGACGGAAGCATAACATCAAGTGCTAACTATACAGCAGGTATTGCAAGAAGCCTTCGTGCAGGAAGTATCATGTCAAACTGCTGGTCAAATGTATCAGTTACCGCACCAAGTGCCTGCGGCCTTGCATACTCAAACTACGGCACAATTGAAAACTGCTTCTTCGGCGGAAAGCTTTCGGGAACAACAATGTATCCCATCGGTGCTCCCCACGGAGATGCCAATAAAACCTTAAATTGCTTCTATATCGAGGGTATAGGTAACAAAGTAGTTGATGGTGCGTACCCCGTAAGCGAAAAAGAAGCAAAAGAAACCCTTGCCGAAGAACTCAATCAGGGAAGAAAGGTGGCAGCAGGAACGCTTGGCGTAAACGAGGATGAGCTTTCCTACTGGACAAACGAAGAAGGGTTCCCAACGCACTACACCCCGATTCCCGTGGTTGAAAAGGTAATAATCACTCCCGAAGGTGCAGTTGTTTCCAAAGGAGACGGAGCATTCTTTACGGCAGAGGTTATAGGAAAATTCAAGCCTTCCCTTGACGTTACCTGGTCTGTAGAGGGCGAGGTTAAAGAAGGTACCTTCATAGCTGATGACGGCTATCTTACAGTTGATAAAGACGAAACTGCCGAGTCCTTTAAGGTTATGGCAAAGTCCAACCAGGACGGAAGCGTAACCGACGTTGTGTCCGTTACGGTGGGGCAATTCGCAAAGACCGAACCTGACGGAAGCCGTTCCCGCCCCTATTTAATTTCCTCGGCTGATGATTTTATTGCTTTTATGGATGAGGTTGCATCGGGCGATAATAAATCCGGACTCTACTTTAAGCAGACAACCGATATTGACCTTGCAGGGACTTCATTTAAAGGCCTCGGCGGCTCTAAAACCTTTGCAGGTATATATGACGGTAACGGCTATACCATTAATATTGATATGGCTTCAAGCACCGACCTATGCTTGTTCCCATACACCACCGGCACTATTATGAATTTAGGTGTTACGGGAAAAATTAAAAACGGTACCTTTGCCGCCGCAATCTGCCGCTCGGTAAGAAAAGATGGTAAGATAATTAACTGTTGGTCAGATGCATACGTTGAAGGTGCTAACTTAGGCACTATCGCCTGGTCAAATTACGGCATTATGGCTAACTGCGTATTTACCGGAACTGCGGTAGCATCCGGAAGCAGCTATGCTGTGACAAACAGAATAGAAGACTCTGTTACAAACAACACCTATCAGCTTGGTTCGGCATACATTCCCGAAAAGGAAATATCGGAAGTTACAGCATCGCAGGTTGAAAAGAATCTTGCCACCTGGCTGAATGAGGGAATTTCCAATGCCGCAAATTTGGTAAATATTCCCAAATCCTTCCTCAAAACCTGGGTTTTCAAAGACGGTAAAATCGGCTTTGGAACGCCAAAAGAAAACAAGGACATTATCCTGACCATCGACAAAAAGGAAGCTTCCGTTTTCGGTGAAATAAAGGAAAATGACGTTGCTCCTTTGATTATAAACGGAAGAACAATGCTTCCTGCCCGCTTTGTTACCGAAGCTCTGGGCGGAACTGTTTCCTGGGATGGTGAAAAGAGAGAAGTAATAATTGAAAAGGAAGTCTTAAAACTCGTCCTTACAATTGATAAAGACACCGCTATTCTTAACGGAGAAGAAGTGAAGCTTGATTCTCCCGCTACAATCATTGAAGGAAGAACCTACACTCCAGTCCGCTTCATTGCAGAAGCACTTGGTGCTTCCGTTTCCTGGAACGCAGAAACCAGGGAAGTTACAATTACGAAATAAAGAAAAAACGCAGAAGCTTTCGGCTTCTGTGTTTTTTTTATAAAAACGAAAATTAATAGTAAAAAAAGTGTTGCATACTTCCACTTTCTTTGATATAATAATTTCATATACAATAAGGAGGAATAAAAATGAAAAAACGTATTGTTTCACTAATGCTTGTCCTTATGATGCTTGCGTCGACAGTTTTTGTAACAACCAATGCAGCAGAAGGACAAATCAAAAACATCATTTACTTAATCCCTGACGGAGGTGGCTATGCTCCCTACGATTTTGCCAATATGGTGAAAATTGCAGGTGGCTTTAATCCCGAGCTCTTCCCAAATAAAACCCCTACCGATACTAATCCCATGGCCATGCGTGCCCAACTTGTGGGCAGTATGACAACAGCCCCCATAACAGGCGGAGTTACCGACTCTGCAGCGGCAGGAACCGCTATGGCGACAGGCTACAAAACCATCAACGGATTCATCGGTACGGACAGAGACGGAATTCCGAAAGCTAACCTTGTAGAAGCGGCAGAATCCAAGGGTATGGCAACAGGTATCATTTCCACCTACCACTGGGCTCATGCAACACCTGCCGCATTCACAGCTCACGCTTCGGACAGAAACGATCTTTATAACATTTATCAGCAGATAGAAAATAAAGAGCTCGAGGTTGTTCTCGGCGTAGGCTATGGGCAGGTTTCTCAGTATGCCACCATCCAGAACGCCATAGATGCAGGTTATACCGTTGTTGAAACCAAAGAGGATTTATCAAAGGTTAAACCCGGCGACAAAATCTGGGGCAATATCGGCGAAAAAGGTTTTCCCTATGACGTATATTTAGGCGAAACACAGGCAAACCTGGCTGAAATGACGAAAGGTGCTATCACCGCTCTTTCAGGCGACCCCGACGGATTTTTCCTTATGGTTGAAGGCGGTATGGTTGATACAGGCGGACACGCCAGCGATGCCCGTATTACAACAAGCGAATATTTAGCTTTTGATGAAGCCTTCCGCGTTGCACTTGAATTTGCATAAGGCCGTAAGGATACAGTTGTAATCTGTGCTCCCGACCACGATACAGGCGGAATGATTATCCCCGAGGATACAAAAACCGCAGTTTCCGAAGTAATTGAGGGAATAAACCCCGAAAGCGTTAAGTGGACAACAGCCAGCCACACAGATCAGAATGTTGGCGTATGGGCTTATGTTCCCGAAGGCGTGTCTTTAATTAAAGGCTTAAACCCCGTTTTGGGCGACACACAAAGCACCCGTGAAAATTACATAATTGATAATACGGAAATTGCACCCTGGTGTGCCTCTTTAATGGGTGTTAACCTTGATGATTTATCGAAAGAGCTTTTCTTGGACGTAACCACCATAGGAAAATTCAATTCTCTTACAAGAACCTTCACCTTCAACAATGGTGATAAGTATGTAGTAAGCAATCAGGACGAATACTTTAAGGATGGCAAGAAAATTTCCACAAACGGTAAAGTTGCATTTTACACCAAGAACAGATTCTATGTACCTTCGGAAATGGTAGAAGAAGAAGACTGGAAGCATGTTTCAAAACTGGAAGCCGGTGACGGAATAACAGGAAAAGGCTCTGCTTCAGACCCATTTATCATCGACGATGTCTATGACTTTATGGAATTTACAGGCAATATGCTTGTAGGAAATAATTACAGCGGAAAGTACATCCGTCAGACACAGGACATTGATTTAACCCCCTATACCGACTATACAGGCATCGGTGCCGGTGCCACATTTGCCGGTACATACGACGGATACGGAAGAAAGATTAAGGTTGCCATAACCTCAGATACCGATGTTTCCGTGTTCCCGAAGGTAAGCGGCGTTCTTATGAACGTAGGTGTAGAAGGAACCATCGTCTCCACCAAAAACGGCGGTTATGCTGCAGGCCTTGCATATTATGTAGGCTCCGGCGGAAAAATTATAAACTGCTACTCAAACGCACGTGTTGAAGCAACATATGCCGGCGGTATTACCACATATAACTACGGCTTAATCGGAAACTGTTCTTTCTGCGGAGCATTAAAAGGCAGCAAAGCAAGTGTTCCGATCGGAATGGCCGCAGGCGATGCAGCAGAATTTTTAGAATGCTATTACTTAAAGGGTGCAGGCTCAACTTCACTTAACGTAGCTACAGCAGTAACAGAAGCTCAGGCGAAGACTCAGTTAGCCGAAAGATTAAACTCTAACCGTAAGGGTGCTGCAAATGCACTTGGCTACAATACAAGCCTCGTATCATACTGGACAAACGAGAACGGTTATGCAGAGCTTTATACTCCTGCCCCTGTTGTTGAAAAAATCACCATAACACCTGAAAGTGCAACCGTAGCCAAGGGCGAAGGCATTTTGCTTACAGCAAAGGTAACAGGTAAGTATGCTCCCTCCCAGAAGGTTACCTGGTCTGTTGAAGGACTGGTTAAAGAGGATACCTTTATCGGTGCCGACGGTTATCTTACAGTTGCTTCAGACGAAACCGCAAAAACCTTCTTGGTTATGGCAAAGTCCAATCAGGACGGCGGTAAGGTTGCCACGATAACAATAACAGTCAAGGATTCCGAAAAAACGGAAAACAAAGATATCATCTTGACCATCGACAAGAAGGAAGCTTCCGTATTCGGTGAAATTAAGGTAAATGACGTTGCTCCCTTAATTACAAACGGAAGAACAATGCTTCCTGCCCGCTTTGTTACAGAAGCTCTGGGCGGAAAAGTTTCCTGGGACGGCGAAAAACGAGAGGTTACAATCGAAAAGGAAGGCTTAAAGCTCGTCCTTACAATTGATAAAGATACTGCTATCCTCAACGGAGAAGAAGTAAAATTAGACTCTCCGGCTTTCATCGAAAACGGAAGAACATACACCCCTGTACGTTTCATTGCAGAAGCATTGGGTGCCTCTGTTTCCTGGAACGCAGAAACCAGAGAAGTTACAATCACAAAATAAAAAAATCTCCCGAATGAAAACCCTTCCGGAGTTACAAAAAAACACCGCCCGATGGGCGGTGTTTTTTCTTTATATGAGACCTAATTTTTCCATTTCGGATTTTAGTTTAAGTAAATTCTTTTCTTCCATTTCATAAAGCGGAAGCCTTACCTTACCTGAATCCAGTCCTAAAAGGTGCATCGCAGCTTTAACGGGAATGGGATTAACCTCGGAGAAAAGTGCTTTTATAAGGGCATAATATTTCACCTGCATTGCACCTGCTTCCTTGTAGTTTCCTTCAAAGCACAAACGGCACATTTTTTCGGTTTCAGCTGGAACCACATTGGAAAGAACCGAAATTACGCCCTTTGCGCCGATGCTCATTAAAGGAACTATAATATCATCGTTACCCGAATATATTGCCAGTTCATCGCCGCAGCGGTCCATTATCTCAACAGCACGTGCCGCATTTCCCGTTGCCTCTTTAATTGCAACGATGTTTTCGGTTTTTGAAAGTGCCTCTGCCGATTCGGGGAGAATATCAACTCCTGTTCGGGACGGCACATTATATATTATTGCCGGAAGAGAAGTTGATGCTGCCAATGTTTCATAGTGGTGAATAAGACCTCTCTGAGTGGTCTTGTTATAATAGGGCGTTACCCAAAGCAGGCCGTCCGCTCCCCTTTTTTCCGCTTCCTTATTCATCATAATTGCATGGTCGGTATTGTTACTTCCCGTACCTGCTATGATTTTGCTCTTCCCTTTTGCCCGTGCAACCGCAAAGGAAATCGCTTCTAAATGCTCGTCATCCTCCAATGTAGGAGCTTCGCCTGTTGTTCCGCAGATTACAAGTGCAGGGATTTTTGCATCAAGTTGCAAATCAATCTGCTTTCCAAAGGCATCAAAATCAATGCCTTTCTCATTAAAGGGTGTAATCATCGCCGTTGCGGTACCTTCAAAAATTAGCTTTTTCATAAATACCCTCCTTTATATTATCCTATGACTTTGCAATTTCATTTTATCACAGTTTTTCTTTATTGTCTACAAAAAAATAAGCACCGCCAAGGGCGGTGCCTATAAACTATGCTTTTTTTAATTTTCTTTCCTCTGAGAACCTGTCGGATTAACGATGCTGTAACCTATATTTACAAGATGGTCTGCCATTCTTTCAAGTCCCACAATAACCGATGAATAATATGGGCTTACGTCCACACTGCAGTTACCTTCGGCAAGTCTTGCAAAGTGATCTGCAATAAGCTCTTTCTTCATGGCATCTACGCTTTCTTCAAGGACGGTTAATTCGGAAAGCCTGTCTTTATGCATTGTGTCAAATGTATATTTGGAAATTTCAAGCATCTTCATAACATTATTACGCATAGAGGTAATTCCCGATAGTGCCTTATCGGAAAATGAAATATTTTTGTTTATCATCTCCATTCCGATCTCGTGGAAGTTTTCCGCATGGTCACCGATACGCTCAAGATCGTTTAATACATGGAAGTATGAGCCGATAATTTTTTCTTCGCTTCCTTCAACAGCTGATGACAATTTTATTAAAAATTCCGTCAGGGCACTGTTTGTAAAGTTAATTATCTTTTCGTTATTATAAATTTTTTCATTGTGCTCTGCCGTTCCCGTATCCATCGCCGTAAAGCAAAGGCGCACATTTTCTTCCACCAAAGAAATCATATAGTCAATTTCTTTCTTCACCTGCATAAGAGCAACAGGAGGAGTGGATATAAGTCTGTCGTCAACATATTCAAGAGATAATTCCTTCTTTTCTTCTTTCTTATCTTTGATAACCCTGCAGGAATAATCGACAAGCTGTTTAACAAAGGGCAGCAATGCACAGGTAGTTGTCACATTAAAAACAACGTGGAAAGCCGACACTCTCATCTGGAGCGACATCGCATCGTCTCCGGGGAAGAGAGAAACAAGTAAGTCTACCACAGGCTCTTTGAAAATCCAGATAATTGCTGTAAATAATGCCGTTCCTATAACATTAAAGGTAAAGTGGATAAGTGCTACTCTTTTGGAGTTGGCATTTGCACCGACAGAAGCTAAAAGAGCAGTTATACATGTACCGATGTTTGCACCCAGAATGATAAAGAGTGCAAGGTCAAGAGGAAGTACGCCCGTACCAACCATTGTGATAACTACGCCCGTAGCTGCAGACGAGCTCTGTATAAGTGCAGTAAATATGACACCAACCAAAATCAACAGAAGAGGAAAATCTATCATTTTGAATATTTCGGTGAACATATCCTCCACCAAAGGATTGCCAAATGCCTGCTCGCTGCTCATAATATTCAGACCTACAAAGATTAAACCAAGACCGCTGCAAAGGCTTCCTGCGATTTTAACCTTTTCTTTACCTGAAAAGCCCATCATTACGCCTGCGAAAGCAAGCAGGTACATAGCCATATCGAAGTAATCATTTTTAAGAGCAACCAAAACACCCGTAATAGTTGTACCTATGTTTGCACCCATAATAATCGGTGTTGCCTGCATAAGTGTCATAACTCCCGCATTTACAAGACCTATAACCATTACCGATGTCGCAGATGAGCTTTGAATAATTGCCGTAACTCCGGCACCGATACCAACGCCGGAAAAGCGGTTGTTGCTTATTCTTTCAAGCAGACGCTTCATTCCTGTGCCGGCACTTCGCTCTAAGGCTTCGCCCATAAAATTCATACCGACAATAAAAACTCCCACACCCGCAAGAAGCCAGATAAGGCTCTGAAGCAGTTGCATAATATTCTGTGACGATAACATTATTTTATCTCCTTTATATTTATTTTCTTATTTTATCATACTATTTCAATCTTAAATGCAAAAGCAGACTAATGTAAATTCTAAGTAAAATTTTTCTTTTTTAAAAACATTGACATACATATTCCCCTATGGTAGAATGAGGCAAATATTTAAGGAGGCCTACCATGAAATACACACTAAAAGACCACATTGAAAAAAGCTTTGATCGTCTTTCCAAAAAGGACTATTTAATAAACGACCTTTTGGCAGGCGATGGAAACTGGCCCGGAGACTGGGAGGGAAGGGCTCTCCTTGCCTTCTGTTCACTTTATTCCTGCCTTGGCAAAAAGGCAACCGCGATGGATGAATTTATCGCCCGAATTGACGAAATATTAAACGAAGACGGTTTTGTGGGAGAGCTTTTTAACCCGGATGCCGTAAACGAACAGCAGTTATCCGGCAATGGCTGGTTTTTATCTTCTCTTTGTGAATATTATAAGCTTTTTAAGGATGAAAAAATTCTCGGAATTGCAAAAAAGGTTTTCACAAACCTTTTCTACGCCGCACTCCCAGCTTATGATGTTTATCCCTTAGAGCCGAGAGAAAAGGAAGACGGCGGTGTCGGCGGTCACAACTTCGAAAAGAAAAACGGATGGATTTTATCCACCGATGTGGGCTGTGCCTTTATAGGAGTGGACGGTGTAAGCAGATATTTTGAGCTTACAAAGGACGAAAAAGCAAAGGAATTTATGGAAAAGACTGCAGAAAAATTCTGCGAAATAGATAAACTTAAGGTTAAGGCACAAACCCACGCCACCTTAACCGCATCACGCGCTTATTTCAGATTTTTTAAGGCTACGGGCAATAAGAAGTATTTTGACATTGCAAAAGACCATTTTGAGCTTTACATAAAAGAAGGTATGACCTATACATACGAAAACTTTAACTGGTTTAACCGCAAAGATACATGGACAGAACCCTGTGCTGTTACGGACAGTTTAATTCTTGCTATCTGGTTTTACAATGAAACAAAGGATGAATTCTACAAAACCCTGGCACGAAGAATATGGTTTAACGGTCTTTCCTACTGCCACAGAGATAACGGCGGTGCGGGTCCCAACAGCTGTGTATCAGAAATTAATTCCTACCTTAAAATTTTCATGTACGAGGCGCAGTTCTGTTGCACCATGCGCTATGCAGAGGGATTAAAATTTGCCTTTGAAAACAAGGATCTCTTTGAAAACGGAGAAGGCGAAATTATAACCGATGAGCTTGGACGGAAGTTTTCAGGCGACTGCCTCATAGTAACCGACGAAGAAGGATGCGAGCACCTTCTCCCCGACCTTGCATTTAATCCCCAGGACGGAAAAATTTATAAAGTATACTGATTAAAAAAATCGCAGTGAAATTCACTGCGATTTCTTTTTTAATTTGTAATTGTTACCGTCTGCGTCGCACCGTCCCACGCCACGTTATAGCCGAGCTGTTCGGATACGAATCTTACGGGAATAAAAGTACGGGAGTCCTTGATTACGGGGAAGTTAAGAAGGGTATACATAATGTCGCCAAGCTTATTGTCCTTTACATAAACAAGATTGTTCCATATCTGGAGGGTAATTGTTTTACCCGGAACTTTAAGTGTAATCGATTTCGTATCTCCGTCCCAGGTTATTTCAGCACCCATCTCCTCAACCAATCCCCTTAAGGGAATCATTGTTGAACCGTTTACAATATAGGGAGCAACGTCAATTGTCTTTTCCGATACGTTTCCGTTTATATCTGTTTTTATTACATTGGAGCCTATCTGAAGCTCATACTTTTCCTTAGTTACAATGTGTGATTTGTCATAAGCTTCCTTTGTCTGATAAAATTCTATTTCACAGCAGGAAACTCTCTTTGCGTGAGCTTCTTCAACTTCGATTTCCATAAAGCGTACATCGATTTCCTTATCAAAGGTGATTTTCTTTATGTCGGTGTTTATGGGCATCTTAACGCCGGTTGCCGCCGCTTCCCAATTGTCGCCGTCAGCACTTACATAAACAGAGACCAGTCCCCACGCACCATGACAGTCCTCTGACTGACGGGGCTTATAGGTCATTTCCTTGATGCCGTAAACCTTTCCGAGGTCTACCTTAAGTATTACGGGAAATTCATCTATCGATTCTGTCTGCCAGAATGCACCGGTTCCGTCAAACACCTTTTCGGGGGTGTTTTCTGCCCAGCTTTCACCGTCATAAGTCACCGAGAAAGCAGAGTTATCAACCTTGTAGAGTCTGTCTCTTGCATTGTCCTCAAAATAAGTTTCAACCTTACCGTCAGGAAGAGAAGTATTTCTTTCCCAGAGGTTGAATTCACCGAGTGTACCGAAGGACTGAGCACTTTCCAGAATTTCAAGCTTTACCTTCTTTAACTTAAGGTTTGAGGTGAAGGGAATTTCCTTTTCCTCGGCATCATCTGAAAATTCAAGATTTTCATAAAGCATATAATATTCGCCGTCATCGGTTTCTTTTCCGTAAACATTAAGCTTCAATATTCTTCCAAGCTTCATATCGTCTCTGGGATGAAGAGTGATACCTGATGCATAGGTAGCATTCGGAAGTGTGAACTCTAATGTGTAGGGAGGAATACTTCTGTCAACAACAGTTCCGTCCTTAACGCCGTAATTTGAATGCCAGTGGGATGTTATGCTTCCGTCAAGTGCCTTTGCCACGGGGTTTGATTTAAAGGATACACCCTCGCCTGTCCATCCGGTTCTGTCAAGGTATGAAAGGCCTGCTCTGTTTTTACCTGATGCCGTAACTGCACCCGATGCCGTTCCTATAGTAGGCTTTGCTTCCGTGGAAGGTGCAGAAGGTGTCGATGTGTTTTCTTTTTTCGTGCCGTCAAAATTTGCTATCTTAAAATCAGGAGAATTTTTGTAAAACCATATTTCAACAGCCGTTGCAAAATCCGCTGCAGCCTCGGTTACTTCAATTTTTATCGCACGCATTTCCGTTTTGGTGAATGCTGCAACCTGAGGAATTCTCTCCCCTGCAGGATATGGTATGGAAGCTGAATGAATAAGTTCAAAATTACTTCCGTCTTCAGAAGCGTAGATATTATATTTTCTGAACATTCCCGTTCCGTTGTCGGTTCTGGGGGCGTATGCCCAGCCACCAAGGGTAACATTTTTACCGAAATCAACAATTACGGAAATAGGAAGATCATCCTTGCTTGTTATGGTAGAACCTTCCGCAGTATAATTCGAATGCCAGAAGGTGGAAGCATTATTGTCAAAAGCACGTTCAATGGGCATAGTAGAAAGATTGCTTGTTGCTGAAATTTTCCAGCTTCCGTCAAACTTTAATATATCTCCGTCCTTTGTTTCCTCTGTCTTTACTTCTTCCTTTTTGCTTTCTGCCTGAACACCTGTGTTCTCGGGAGTTATAAACTGAAGCTCTGCACAGGTTCCGAAGCCGCCGGTGGGATCGGTTGCTTCAATTTTTATTGCGTGCATTTTCTTTGCTTCAAACATTTCTGTCTGAGGAGCCTTTACGCCGCCGGGATAAGGAAGCTTACCCTTGTGGAAAAGCTCGAAATTCACACCGTCGCTTGATGCATAAAGGTTATAGGTATGGAACATTCCCGTTGCATTGTCTGTTCTGGGAGTGTAAATCCAGCCTGACAAAGTAACCTCCTTACCGAAGTTTACGGTAATTGTGTGAGGAGCTTCGTCCTTTCCGGTAATGGTTGAGCCTTCTGCTGTGTAGTTTGTGTGCCAGTAGGTATCCACTCTGCCGTCGAAGACATTAGCTATTTTCTTATTGGGGTACTCGCTGGATGCGGTAACTTCCCAGGATGAATCAAAGGGAAGAATGTATGCATCCTCTGCCGCAAAAGCAGAAATCATAGTCGATGCCATTAAAACAGCAAGTATCAATGCAAATATTTTCTTCATAATTCATCCCTCCTTAGTTAATGTGAGAAAGCACGGCGTTTACAGTGTTGATATCTGCCGCATTTCTGCTTATTGTAAATATACCGTTTCCTAAATCCTTAACTTCCCATCCGTAACATTCCGCAATGAACGATGTCGGAATATAGAATATACCGTTTCTGTATATTACAGGGTTTGAAAGATGAGCTTCATGGCCGTCGATTAATACGTCTAAGCTTCCAAGTTCACATGTCGTCCATCTGGAATTGATGATTTCTTCAAGGTTTTCGGAAAGTTCAAAATGTCTTGTAACAAAACGGTTGTAAGAAGCATTATATTCAGTCTTGCTTCTGCCATATCCCATAATTTCATTATATGCACTTTCGGGAATGTAAAGTGTGCCGTTTTCCATAAAGGCAGAAACTCTTGTATCAGCCTCATAAACCTTCATCTTCGCACCTTTCACAATCATTTTTTCTGCTCCCGCTTTAATGATTGTGGTTTCGGTATCTTTAAGTGTTGCACGCTCTGTATCTGTCAATGCAGTTTCGGCAATCTCTGTAAATACATAGTTGAATCGTCCGTAGGGAGCAACGCTTCCTTCGGCATAGAAGTTAAGTAAATCTTCAGGATTATAAACAGAGTCCGTCCACTTAAATTCAAAATCAACCGTTCCGGTTTCTCCGATTAATTCCCTTTTAACAGCCATCTGAAGTGCATTACCGGATACTTCGTAGTTTACGCTTCCCACAGTTTCCCATGTTCCGTTGTACTTAGAAAGCACCTTATCACCGGTCAGGTTTACTGCATAGTCATAACCTTCCCAGCCTGTAGCATAGTTTCTGTCTGCATTTATGTAAAGAGTAAGGAAGCCCTTTACCCCTGTCCTTATGTCCTTTTCGGTATTTACAAGGAAATAGAAATTCTCACTGTCAAAGGTTACCTTAGCTCCTTTTATAGCATTTTCAACCTTGGTAGTATAATGATGCACTTCATCTGTCGTGGTGTGATGAACACCAAGACCGTATGAATCTCTCTCATAGTCCTGATAATAGTTATAGAACTGAGGGCCAACTTCATTCCACTGAGAAGCATCTCCTGTAATATCAATAGTCTTTGCACCGCTTGCCGTGGGAATGGGACGTACTCCCTTATACTTTCTCACAAAGTCGCAAAGAAGGTTGTAATAGTCATCCTTTAAGGGACCACGTACAGGCTCGAAATCACGGCTGTTTTCATAGTCAAAGGTGTCAACAAAAACGACACCCTTGAATATTCCGTAAACGTCATAACGAACAGTTGTAAGCTCATTCCATCCGTCAAGCATAATAAATTCAGGGCCTGCTTCAAGAGCAAGGTTTGCCTGTTCACGGAAGAAGTAACCTTCCCTCATGCCGTTTTCAGTGTAGTCTTCACCAAATACCTCGGAATAACCTCTTCCTTTTGAATAGGGGTCAGAGAACACGCCCGTCATACCATTTCCGTAAACGGTGGACTGGTTTATCGCAGTGCCTACCACAACAAATTCAGGTCTTCCTGTTTCCTCATCCGCTCTACGGAGTACCTGGGGGAAGTTTTCAAGCCACATCCAGTAATCGTCAAAGGTTCTGTCATTTCTTCCGCCGTTCATACGGATTGTGAAGAAATCTTCCGTATCTTTAACAAGTTTACGCTCCATTAAGTTGTCGGAATCAACAGCATTTATTGCACGCTCCGGCACCGCATTACCGAAGATAAGAGGCTTATCCTCCCAATGATACCAGATATCTGTATAGTCATGTTCGATAAAGCAGTTTGCATAAATTGTCATAAGGTTTCTGTAGCAGATATCAGAATCCGAACCCATATGGGAGAAAATTGAAAACTTTGGAATGTCGATACCGGATTCCTTAGCATCACGGAAAGCCTCGGCAATTACGTTAAGTGTTGAGATATAGTCCCATCCGCCGTTGGTATAGTCAAAGAATATGGCGTCAACACCGGCTATTGCCATCATTTCCGCATGCTTTCTGTATACCCAGTAATCATAGGAGGTATAAAAACCGAGCACCGGCTCTCCCCAGTAGTATTTTGCAAGTTCATCCCAGGCAGGGTCGTTAAAATTATTCATTGCATTTGGATTATTTTTAACAACCTCGGGAATTACGCCTGCGTGGTGGTTGGGGCCTTCAGATGTGTGCCAGTTCCAGTAAAGCATACCGATTTCTCTGCCGTCTGTCTTAGGTGCACCTGTTTCTTCAAAGTTAGCCACCGCTCTTCCGTAGCTGTCGGTTGCCGCCCATGTATCGGAATAAACATCCTTTATGAAAGAGTCATCCACAAACTTGTCATAGTCAGGATTTACAAACCCCTTTTCGTAAAGGGTTATATCGTGAATCCTCATAGAAGCATTTCCCGTACCTCTTCCGTAGAGGCAGTAAAAATAAAGGTCATGCACACCATCAATTTTTCTTATGGAAGTATATTCCTTTATGTTTTCACCGTCATCGGACAAGGTTATGTAGCCCAAGGGTTCTCCCCTCTTATAGTCATCTGCCATAATAACTAAAGTTTCACCGTTTGAGCTTGTGTTACGAAGCTTAACGGTTGCAGTAACTCCGATGGAGTTTATGCCGGTTAAGTCAACGTCCTTGAACATAAAGTACTCTTTATGCTCAAATCCTCCTATATGCATTTCGGGAGTATAAATTTTTGCTGATTTTTCATCGACATCAGCCGGCTTTAATGTAACTTCACCTGCAGATACTACCGTAGCAAGAGATAAAGTCATTAAAAACACCATAAGCAAGCTTAATACCTTTTTCATGTCGTCCATCCTTTCATAATTGGTATTTAAATTATATCACACCTTGATGTTTGAGTCAACATGAAAAAACGATACGGAGTCAGGATAAAACGATATAAAAAGCAGCAATGCAATGTGATGTGACCCCAAAAAGTTAGACTTTTTGGGGTCACATCATTATCCCTGCTTCTTTCAGAAAAAACAGTTCCGGAATTTCTATTTAAGGCTTTTCTTAAAAGTCCCGGGTGCCATCCCCGTATAATTTTTAAAGGCTTTGATAAAGGCGTATAGTGTGGAATAGCCAAGCAACTCCGCAATGCGGGATTCGGAGAGATTCCCCTCTCTTATAAGCTGTTTTGCGATTTCGATTTTTTTTCTTTTATAATATGAAGCCAAAGTTTCTCCCGTATGTTCTTTGAAAAAAGCAGAAATATAGCTGTAATTATAGTCAAAGACAAATGCCAGCTCGGAGAGATTTTTGATTGTATAAATATGGGTGTTGATATAGTTCATTATCTGATAGCAAAAAGCCTCGGAGCTTTCAGAATGTCTCGCCTTTTTGCATTCCCCCTTAAAGCACCTTATTATTTCTATCACGATAAGCCGAAGCAGTGATGATACCGTCTCTTTTTTAAGGACGGATTCTTCTTCGTTAAGCTCCGCAATTATATTTTCAACCAGCATTGATGCCCTTTCGCTTTTAAAAATTCTCGCATCGGGAGAGGCGAAATTCTGCATTATCGCTTCAAGCTCATCAGAAAAGGGAGAAAGCTCTGTCTTAAACGAAAAAAAGTCAAACTGCAATGGCTTTTTCCTGTCCGATATTATTTCGTGCATATCGCAGGGAAATGACAGGTATATATCTCCGCCCGAAACTTTGCTTTTTTTATCACCCGTAGCAATTTCGCCCTCGCCTGCTTTTACTATAGTTATCTCAAACCAGTCGATATGGGCGTGACGCGGTATTACGGTTTCCTCACCGCAGTTCATTCTTCCCGCCTGCACCAAGGATATACCGTCAAAATCCTGCGTGTTTCCGATATGGTTTATATCAAGATGATATTTTTTATCAGATTTAGTTATCTTTTTCGTAAAACCACCTGCTTTCAGGCATATTGTAACACAACGGATATGTTCTTTCAAGATAAATCCAAAAAAATGATATGTTTTTTTCAAAAAAAAGGCATTTACATATCATTATTTTGGTATATAATGAAATTAACAACTGTCGGTAATGTCCGACAAAATTAAGGAGGATTTTTTATGAAAACACTTGCAATCATCGGCTGTGGAAGAATTGCAAAAAATGCACATTTCCCCGCACTTTCAAGAATTGAGGACGTAAGAATCAAATATGCCTGCGACCTTATCCCCGAAAAGGCAGAGGCACTTAAAAAGGATTATCCCATAATCGAAAACATTATCACAGACTATAAGGTGGCCTTGACGGACCCCGAGGTTGATGCAGTTTATGTACTTACACCAAACTATGCTCACTACACGGTTACAATGGATGCAATCAAAGCCGGCAAGCACGTATTCTGCGAAAAGCCAATCACAGTAAACTATGCCCTTTCCTGCGAAATGGCAGAAGCTGCGGCTAAGGCAGGAAAAATTTTAAACATCGGCGTTTGCAACCGTTATCACAAGTCCGTTGAAATGCTCGAAGAAATGAACAGAGAAGGAAAATTCGGTACACTTTACCACATTTACTGCTCCTTCCGTTCCTTCCGCTCCATCCCCGGCCTCGGCGGTGCATTTACCACCAAGAGTCAGTCCGGTGGCGGCGTTTTAATCGACTGGGGTATTCACTTTTTAGACCTTATCTTATACATTCTCGGCAATGCAAAGCTTAAGAATCTTACCTGTAACGCATACTCTGAAATGGCTAAGGATATGAAGGAATATAAGTACACCGGAATGTGGGCCGAAGATACCGCCGACATCGAAAACGGAACAAATGACGTTGATGACTTTATCACAGGCTTTATCCGTACAGATAAGGCTTCCATTTCCTTTAACGGTGCCTGGGCTCAGAACATAGCTAAAAACGAAATGTTTATAGATTTCTGCGGTGATAAGGGCGGTGCTCGTCTTACCTATGGCGGAAAGTTTGAATTTTATGACGGTTCTACGCTGGAGACAGTTGCTCCCGAATATGACATTCCCGATATGTATGAGCGTGAAGACAGAGACTTTTTACTTTCTTGCGAAAGCGGCGTAAAGAACAGAAACCACATCGATAACATTTTGGAAAGTGCAAAGCTTCTTGACAGACTTTATGCTTCTGCCGAAGCAGAGAAGGAGCTTGAGGTTTGATTATGAAAAAAATCGGCTTTATTGACTTTTTCCTTTCCGAATGGCACGCCAACAACTACCCCGCCTGGATAAAGGAAATTTGTGCGGAAAAGGGTCTTTCCTACGAAGTGGCATATGCCTATGGCGAAAAGCCATCGGTTTTTGACCACATGACCACGGATGAATGGTGCGAAAAGTTTTCCGTAACAAAGTGCGAAACCATTGAGGAACTTTGCGAAAAGAGCGATTGTTTATTAATCCTTGCTCCCTCAAACCCCGAAAAACATTTGGAATATGCCAAAAAGGTGCTCCCATACAAAAAGCTTACATACATTGATAAGACCTTTGCACCGAACCTTTCAGAAGCAAAAGAAATTTTCGGGCTTTCGGAAAAATACGGCACACCCATTTTCTCTACTTCCGCCCTTCGCTATGGCGATGAAATAAAGGATGTTTTGGCAAAATCCATAATTACCACCGGCGGAGGAAGCAATTTGCCCGAATATATCATTCATCAGGCAGAAATGGTTATAAAAACTCTTGGCGTATCACCTTTGAGGGTAAAGGCAGATTGTCAGGATAAAAAATATATAATCACGGCAGAATTTGAAGAAGGTAAGAAAGCCACTATGATTTATGCCAACCCCCTCCCCTTTTCAGTATGCATAACAAAGGAAGACGGAAGCGAATTCTATTCGGAAATGAAGTCTCCTTTCTTCAAAGGCCTTATTTCAGATATACTTAATTTCTATGAAACAGGAAAACAGAGCTTTTGTTCCTGCGAAACTTTAAAAGTCATGGCACTTCGCGACGCAGCATTACAGGCATCAGAAAAGTTAAATGAATGGATAGAATGTAAATAAAAAAATAAGCACTGCCTTAAAGCAGTGCTTATTTTTTTATTTATAAATTATTCAGCGTCAGTTGTTTCTTCAACTGTTTCTTCAGTAGTTTCTTCAACTACTTCTTCAGTAGCTTCTTCAACTACTTCTTCAGTTGTTTCTTCAACTACTTCTTCAGTAGCTTCTTCAACTACTTCTTCAGTTGTTTCTTCAACTACTTCTTCAACTGTTTCTTCAACAACTTCTTCGCTTGTGCATGCTACGAATGCGAAAACCATCATAGCTGCCATTAAGAGAGCAAGTAACTTTTTCATCATTTTCCCTCCATTTCTTAAATAAGATATTTCGTTTTTACAACGAGACTAATTTTAACATTTCGTTTCGCTTTTGTAAAGATACAAAAGTAACAAAAAAACAATGCTTAAATATACATTTTTGTTCTGTTTTCAGTGCATTTTATGCATTTTCTTTATTTTATCTCCTATTTTCCTTTAATATGACGAAATAGGAGCCGTTCCGTCATCCTCTGCCTTTACAAGTTTTTTTATCGTTACATCATACTTTCCGCTCGGTGCATCAACTTCCACCTTATCTCCGACCTTATGCCCCAATACAGCCTTTCCGAAAGGAGACTCCTTGCTTATAAGCTGTTTTTCAAAGTCGTTTCTTATGGTGGTAACTATCCTGAATGTCATTTCCATATCAGTAACCGAAACATAAGCCGTAACAATATCATAAAGCCCCACGGTATCAGATGAAGAATTATCTTCTATCACCTTTGCGGTTTTTATCATATTTTGCAGATACCTTATGCGACTTTCGTTTTTGTTTTTAAGCCGTTTCGCCTCTTTGTATTCGGCATTTTCCGACAAATCTCCGTAAGCACGAGTACGCTTTACTTCTTCAAGTAGCTCATAACGAAGCGTAACCGTGCGGTATTCAATTTCTTCTTTCATTTTCTGAATGTCAATTTTAGTAAGCTCGTCGTGCATAGTTCCTCCTACTGTGCCAAACTTGTAAACTTATGCTTCTTTGTGGGAAGCGAAATTAATATTCCGATTGCCATAAGACCTGCCCAAACGAGAATAAGATTTCCCCAGCCTATATGCGACACCGCATTTGAAAAAATCTTAGTGGATGCCGCAGCAGCCATATAGCTTAAGAAATCAAGATAACCCGTTACACTTGATACCATTCCCGTATCCCTAAGGGACGGGCAATATCTGCACCACATCATGGAAGATGCAGCACAAGAAGCTAAAACAGCGACAATCATAATTCCTACATTTATATATGGACTCTTAACCAAATATAACAGACTGAAAAACACCGTTGATACCGTAAACATAATTAAAATCGTAAGATCCATATTTCTATTAAGCATTTCGTATGTTCCCACAGATATAAAAGTTGTAAATGTTATAATTACTGAAGCTACAGCAAATATCGCAGAAGATTTTTCAGCAGAAAATCCCAAGTACTGATTAAAATATGTTGGCATCCAGAAAACCACGGTAGTTCTTATTACACCGGTAATTATGGAAATTACGGTAAACTTAAGAATTCTTCTTTCAATAAGTACCTTTATGCTGCCTTTTTTCTCTTCCTTTATTTTATTGAATCTGTTATAGGCAACAATTCCTTTTCTTTCAAAGCCGGCACAAATTGCAAAAAACACCATTGCCATTCCCGTTAAAAGTGCACTGCCGGCGTAAATTACACCCTGCCATGCAAATAAACTTGCGGCAAGACCTGCGGCGGGTGCACCGACAAAGCCTGCCACTTCATAGCCAAGGGAGCACCTCGTAGCATAAACAGGCTCCGTATTTTCAGCCACGATTTTCGTCATAGGCCCATAAATCATGGAAAGGAAAAATCCTGTTACGCCGTAGGAAATTACTGCACCCGTTTCATTTACGGGAAGAAATAAAGGTATGAGAAGGTTTGCGATACCCGCAAAGAAAAGACCACCGCTTATCATATATCTTGCTTTTATCTTATCCCCTATATATCCGTTTATAAGCTGACCTATAGCATATGTAAGAAAGTATACCGATGACATATTACCTATTAAACTGTCGGGCATTCCCATGTGCGGAGCAATTGCTCCAAGGGTATTTCTTGCAAAGTAAACCGCCAGATAAGAAAGTGAACAAAGAATCCCGATACAAAGTGCATTTTTAGCATTTTTACTTACTTTAAGCATTTCCGTCTCCCATTTCATAAAACTTATAAAAACCGAGTTTAAGTTTAGCACTCCCGAAAGCTTTTGTCAAGACGAGTACTTGACAAAAAAACACTTTTATGCTACAATCTAAAAAAAGGAGTGATATAGATGAAAACAAGGCATTGCCAAATTCGCAAAACAGCCGTAAATAACTCTGTCACTATAAATATAACTGCAAAGTAAATGCCGGTTTATCCGGCATTTTTTATTTTTAAGGAGGTATTTTTATGTTTGGTGCAATCATTGGCGATGTGGTAGGATCCCCATATGAATTCGACTCTCACAAAAAGAAGAACTTTCCTCTGTTCGGTGAGGAATGTCGTCTTACAGATGACAGCATACTCACAATATGTGTGGGCAGTGCCTGTGCAGAAGCAGACATTACGGACGAAGACGGATTTAAGAAAGTTCTCATAGAAAAAATGCATGAAATAGCCCGCCGTTATCCTGATGCAGGTTACGGCGGACTTTTTTATGCCTGGCTTTTCGATGACTATGGTAAACCGTATAACGGTTTTACCAACGGCTCCGCAATGCGGGTTTCTCCCTGTGCCTGGGCATGTGATACATTGGAAGATGTATGCCGCCTTGCAAAATGGAGTGCCGAGATAACCCATTCCCACCCTGATGGGGTAAAAGGTGCTGTCGCTGTGGCTTCAGCAATTTTCCTTGCCAGAACAGGCTCTTCAAAAGAAGAAATAAGGGAATATATTGAGGACAACTTCTACTCTCTTAACTTTACTTTGGACGAAATCCGTCCCGGTTATTCCCACGATATGACATGCGAAGGAAGCGTTCCGCAGGCACTTGCATGCTTTTTAGAGGCCGAAGACTTTGAAGATGCATTAAGAAACGCTGTTTCCCTTGGTGGCGACGGAGATACTCTGTCGGCAATAGCAGGTTCGGTGGCAGAAGCCTATTTCGGAATCCCTGACGAATTAAAGGATGAGGTTTTAAACCTTATGGACGATTTTCTTTCAGAATACTTTTTGGACTATACTGAATATCTTTACCGATAACAACGAATAAAGTGGCCGGGGATTACTCCCGGCCACTTTATTACGCCAATGCAATTTCATCTATCGCTTTAAGTTCTTCCTCTGTAAAACTTGTATTTTCAAGCATTTTCACATTTTCTCTTATCTGACTCGCCTTGGATGCTCCGATTAAAACGCTTGTAACGCCTTCTTTTGCATAAACCCAGGAAAGTGCCATGGCAGAAAGGCTTTGTCCACGACGGGACGCAAGCTCATCAAGCTTTCTCACTTTTTCAAGCCTGTCTTCCGAGATATGACTTTCTTTTAAAAATCTTCCGTCGGTTTTAACACGGCTGTCTGAAGGTATTCCCTTAAGATAGCGGTCGGTAAGTAACCCTTGTGCAAGAGGACTGAAAATAATTACACCCTTCTTTTTAGAAATTGAAGCATCTATAATTTCCGTTCTTTCGGCTCCCCTGTCAAAAATTGAATATCGGTTTTGATTTATGATAAAGGGGCATTTTAAGTCATCAAGCATTTTTGCCGCTTCCTTCATTCTCTCCCCGTCATAGTTTGAAAGTCCCACGTAAAGTGCCTTTCCGCTTTTCACTATATCCGAAAGAGCCCACATAGTTTCATAAAGGGGAGTATCAGGGTCCGGTCTATGGTGATAGAAAATATCAACATATTCAAGATTCATTCTTTTAAGACTCTGGTCTAAGCTTGCAATTAAATATTTTCTGCTTCCGAAATCTCCGTAAGGTCCTTCCCACATGGTGTATCCTGCCTTGGTACTTATTATCATCTGGTCACGGTAAGGTGCCATATCTCCGTTTATAATTTTCCCGAAATTAGTTTCTGCACTTCCCGCCATAGGTCCGTAGTTATTAGCAAGGTCAAAGTGTGTAATTCCGTGGTCAAAGGCCGTATGACACATTGACTTCATGTTTTCAAAATTGCCGGTGTCTCCGAAATTGTGCCAAAGACCAAGTGAAATTGCAGGCAGCTTAAGGCCACTTTCTCCGCACTTTCTGTACTGCATAGTATCATATCTTTTCGCATTTGCAACGTAACTCATAAAACTCTCCTTTACCACGATTTATTATAATGTGTAGAAAAAGCATAATCCCAGGATAAATCCCTCGGAGGATTTGTAACCTGCTTATAGGCAAAATACATCATTCTTGCCACATCATCATCCTTCACCATTCCGGTTCCGCATCCGAAGGCCGGAATCACAATACTTTCAATTCCGTTATTCAAAGCCACCATCAAAGTGCTTCTCATGCACTGATACACCACAGAAGCATCCACTATGATATCAGGAACTCTCATTGTCGGAGTATGTATCAGTTTAATGTCACTATTAGGAATATCGATTACGAAGCTGCTTCCCACAGGCTGTTCTCCATAATAGTTATCAATTATGTATCTTTGTACTTTTTTCTGCAAGTTGTCTCCGAACCAATTGGTTATCGCCAGGTCATACCCTCCGTCCATTAGTCCGAAAGAATTAGCCGGGGAAACAACCGCATCCACCTTATGCGTTTTCATAAAGCTCTCAAAGTCAGCATGGACAATTTCAACATCCTTTTCTTCCCTGAAATATTCTTCCCATGCAAGTGTCATTAATCTTTCAACATTTACAAGATATATTTTCATTTTTTCACTCCGCTTTATAAGCTTTATAACTATGTAGAATGTTTATATCCTCAGGCATATAAAGGCCGTGGGAGCCTGATGATCCATCTATCTCGTGGCAGCCATGGTCCATGGCAAACCCAAGTAATGTGTTATGTTTTCTCCAGTTTTCTTTTATAAGGTCATTAAAATGAGAAAAAGCTTTAGCATTTTCCGAAAGAGCCAAAATCGATTCCTCGCTCTCGGGCCCTGTTTTATGCATGGTTGAGTCATAGTTTCCGTTATATACGGCGATAAAGTCATGTTCGTCTGCCTTGATAAGTTTTTCTGCCTTTTTATTTACCTCCGAAACCGTAGGGTAGAAATAATAGTCCATTTTACGTTCTAAGTAAATTTTCGACATGCTGTCTCCTTCAGTTGCAACTATAGCACACCTTTTTCCGCATTTTATCATAGCATCAAATATGGTTTCAATTTTTATTACCGGCTTTACATAAGCCTCTATCCCGTGAACGGAAGGTGCTGCTCCCGTATACATAGTTCCAAAGCATACAGGAGTAACCGAGGGCATTACCGTCTTAAAAGGGATTTCTATGTCGCATATCTCCTTTACGGGAAATATTATCTCACGGTATTTTTCGTAAATCCACTGCCCTATTGCATCAGGATTGTACATAAAAATTCTGTCTGCCGCATCGTTTCCAAAAATACATTTTGCATATTCAGTTAAAATTTCTGTTGGTTTTTCTGCCGTCGCAGGAGGAGTTACCCCCATGATTTCGCAAAGAGACGCACATAGTGTTTCAAGGCTTATAGTGTTAAAATCCATAAAAACTTCTCCTTAAATTTCAAAGTACCCAACTAAAGGGCAATGGTCAGACGAGACAAGGGCATCAGGCTTGTTAAAACATCAAACTTTTCTGCCGTTATGCCGCCTCCATATCCTTTATCATTTTTCGTATAATTTTATTCCGCCACGCCGTAGGTGCTTTGTTCCATACGTTGTGGCTGTATAATTTTATCACATCAAAGCCCCATTTCGTAAAGTTTTTCCCAAATTAAGTCGGCATAGTTAAGATGCCCCTTATCGCCAACTACAAGAGCACAGTTTTCAGGAGCACCTGATGCCTCATAGCATTTTTTAACAAGCTCAAAGTTTTCCTTTGTTCCCTCAATCGGGAAAATACTATCCTCGATGCCTGCCGCAATACAAAGCTTTCTTGGTGCAATAAGCCCAGCTAAGTCCCCCATTTCAAAATATTTTCTTATATAGGGAATGTGGTTACACATACAGTGTTCCATTGCTGCAATGGAAGCTTCATAGGTACATACAGAACAGCTTGGTGCAACAAAGTCGATTCTTTCATCCATACAGCCAAGATAAAATGTTGCAGTTCCGCCGCCGGAATTTCCTGTGCAGACAATGCTCTCCATGTCAACGACGGAAAACGCCTCTGCAACTGCATCAAGAATGCAGGATACATCGTGAACTCTTTCGCCGATGGTGCATCTACCCATAAGAATGGCGATTTTGGATGCCTCGGTGCAGCTTGTGCCATAGCCCTTTAAGCTGCTTTCGCCAAAGCTTCTTGCTTCAATTACAAGGCCGCATCTTCCTTCCTTTATAGCACGTGGTGCCATTGCACGGTGATGCCAGGAGGAGAGTGCTTTTTCATCAGCCTCGCATTTTGCTTTACCTAACGCAACGTGCATTCCGCCGCCGTGTCCCGACAGGCATATGGTTAAAGGATATTTTTCCTTATCGCCCTTTGGAACCACAAGATGGCAGGGCACTTTATAGCCCGGCTCCGTTTCAACTAAAAAGCGGTATTCTGTATGGTCATCCTTTTCTTCCTTGCACTCGATTTCCGCCTTACACGCACCCTTTTCATAAGGAAAGCCCAAAAGATCGGCTAACTTCTCCTTTGCTTTTTTCTTCCATTCTTCAAAGTCTCCGCCTTCATATCTTAAAAGAGGCTTATGGCTTTTAAGACAGTTATATTCAAATTCGTGGCTGTTTATTGTGTACATAATTATCTTCCTGTTCCCTTTCCGGTGATTATTATGCGGTCAACAATTTTCCCGTCCGCCATTATATAAATTTTATCGTGCAGGTTTACGGTTGAACAGCAATGTCCCGGTATAAGAAGCATTTTATCGCCGATTGCCACTTTCTCTTTCAGGCCGTGAAGCTGAAAATGCTCCTCGCTGGCAACGATTTTTTCCGCCTTATTTCCCACTATTTCGGGCATTCCCTGATCCACTCCGCAGGTTTTAACACCTGCATCAACAACAGTTAAGCCGTTGCTTTTACTTACCACCGTGGTCAATACGAAAAGGGAATTCTTAAAAGGCAGATTCAAGTCCTTGTAGGTTGCATCCATAAAGAGATAGCTTCCTGCCTGAAGCTCGGTATATAACGAATCCTTTGCCTTTATCATTGCAGTGCCCGTGCTTCCGCCGGAGATATTTTCTGTTTCAATTCCGTTTTCCTTAAGGAATGACACAAGCTCTTTTATTTTTCCGGCATTTTCAAGAGTAAGCTTTTTTCTTTCTTCCTCACTTACCTCGTGGGAAATGTGCCCCGCATACGCCTGAATTCCCGCATAGCGAAGATGAGTCTTTTCACTTATCGCCTTTGCAAGGAAAAGAACTTCTTCCTTGGTTTTTACGCCGCAGCGCTCCATGCCGATTTCAAATTCGATATAGCAGTAAATTACGTTTCCTGCATTTCTTGCCGCCTCGGCAAGCTTTTCCACGTTTATAATATTGTCAACGCATACTGTCAAATGACAGTCCCCCGCAAGGTCGGCAAGGCGGCGGATTTTTTTATCATCGGTTATCTGATTGGCAATTAAAAT
>JAFXHP010000039.1 GCA_017536285.1 Clostridia bacterium | reverse complement strand
TGTCATTTTTGACGGAATAAATGTTTTGAGGGCATACAGCGAAATTAAAAATATATCGGATGATGCAATAGGTCTTGAATATGCATCGAGCATCGCACTTACGGGACTTGACTTAGGCGGAGAAAAAGATGCCTGCGAAAAAATAAAAATCGGGGTATTTAATAACAGCTGGTGCTGCGAAATGGATTATAAAGAGTATTCCTTAAGAGACCTAGGATTCATAAAGGGCGGCGTTAACAGGCTTTCTTATGCAGGTACCGGTTCATGGGTTACAAAGGAATATCTTCCTCAGGGATTTTTAGCTAACATCGAAGCAAATCGTGCTTTCTTCTGGCAGATAGAATCAAACACCTCCTGGCATTACGAGGTAAGTGAGCATCAGGGATATTACTATTTAAGAGCATCGGGCCCATCGGAACACGACAACGGCTGGTGGAAGGAGCTTCAAAAGGGCGAAAGCTTTACTACGGTTAAGGCGGCAGTTGCCTTTGGTAAAAACTTTGAAGAAACACTTTTTGAGATGACAAAATACAGAAGGAAAATAATAAACCGTCCCGAAAGCGATTTGCATCAGCCTGTAATTTTCAATGACTACTTAAATTGTCTCTGGGCAAACCCCACGACAGAAAGAGAAATGCCTGTAATTGATGCGGCAGCAAAATTGGGTGCGGAAATTTACTGTATGGATGCAGGCTGGTATGCAGACGGAGTATGGTGGGATACGGTAGGTGAGTGGCAGGTTGTTGAAAGAAGATTCCCCGGCGGAATTAAAAAACTCTTCTCCTATATAAAGGAAAAGGGTATGATTCCCGGTATATGGCTTGAACCTGAAACCATCGGTATAAAAAGCCCGGCACTTTCACGTTTTACCGATGAGGATTTCTTTATACGTCACGGAAAAAGAATCGTGGAACACGGAAGACATCAGCTCGATTTCAGAAGCGAAAGAGTGCGTGCTCATCTTACTGAGCGTGTTGACTGGCTGGTTAGTGAGCTTGGAATAGGCTATTTCAAGTTTGACTATAACATTGATGCAGGCATCGGTACGGAAAACGACGCATCAAGCTTTGGAGACGGACTTATGAAACACGGAAAGGCATATATTTCATGGGTTGATTCTCTAAGAGAAAAATATCCCCATCTCATAATTGAAAACTGTGCGTCCGGCGGAATGAGGATGGAGTATGAATCCCTTTCACATACGGCACTTCAGTCTCTTACAGATGCAGATGACTATAAAAGAATCGGCATAATCGCAGCAAACAGTGCCTTGGGTGTCATTCCTGAACAGGCGGCAGTATGGGTAGCACCTAAAAAGAGCTATACTAAAAACGAAATAGAAGCCTCCCTTGTAAATGCAATGTTCAAGCGTATTCACTTAAGCGGAGAAACATATTTGTTCGATGAAGAAGAATCAAAGATTGTTATGGATGCAATTAACTATTATAAGTCAATACGAAGTGAGATTCCTGATCTTTTGCCATTTTTCCCTAAAGGCGTGCCGGGCTATGACAAAAATATCCTTTGTGCAGGATACAAGGGAAAGGAAAAGATGTATATAACTCTTGTAAATATTTCGGATAAAGATGAAGAAACAATTGTACCGCTTTCGGATATAAAAGATGTAAAAATTCCATTCGGAACAGGTGAAATTATAAAAACAGAGGAAAATGCGGTTACGGTTAAAATAAAAGCAAGTTCCGGTTTTATTTTGGAATGTAGAAAATAACAAAAAATTAAAGAAAAAGTGAAAAAACAGGGCAAAATAGTTAAGGAAATATATATTTTTGTGTGGTATAATAAAAATAAGCAGTGAAACTGTGAAAAGAAAGGATGGAAAAATATGAAAAAATTATTGGCACTTGCTATGGCTATGATAATGGTATTAGCAATTTTTATCGTTGTCGAAGCAACAGACGGTGCTTACACCTATTCAAGCTCCTGGAAGCTTGAAGTGGAAAGCACAAACGACTCAGGCTCAACTTTATCAAGAGCCTTTGACGGAAAGAGCGAAACCTACTATCACTCATGGTTTACTAAAAAAGATGGTGAAAAATTAAAGGATGCTTGTCCTCACACAATTACGGTAACCTTTGATAAAGCACTTGAAATTTCTTCGATTTCTTATCTCCCGAGACAGATAAACGGAAACGACAAGTCAGAATCAGGTATCTGGAAAAAGGCTGAAATCTATGGTTCAACCGACGGAAAAACATTCAAAAAGCTCTGCGATGTAAGCTATGATGTTGCAAAGACAAGAGATCTCACAACAACCAATATTCCTAAAAACAACTATAAGGCAATCCGCTTTGTTGTAACGGATAGTGTTAACGGCTATTGTACAATTGCCGAAATTGAATTTTTCGGCGGTGAGGCAGGAGCGACAACAACACCTGCTACAGGTGCAGCTTCAGCCATTACAAATAACGGCTGGAAAATCGAAGCATCCAGCGCTTTCGGAACGGGCAATTCTATTGATAAAGCCTTTGACGGAAACGAGAAGACAATCTGGCATTCAAATTACACCGTTAAAGACGGTAAAATCGTTGCAAAGGAAGAGTGCCCTCACACAATTACAGTAACCTTTGATAAGGCAACTGAAGTTGCAGCGGTTACATATCTTCCCAGACAGCTCACGGATACAGATAAGTCAGGCTCAGGTATCTGGAAGAGAGCGGAGATTTACGGCTCAAAAGACGGAAGTAAATTCACAAAGCTTTGTGATGTAACTTATGATGTTGCTGCTACAAGAGCACTTACAACAACCGAAATAAAGAAAGATACCTATAAGGCTATAAGAATCGTTGTAACTGAGTCGCAGAGCGGCTACGGAACAGCAGCTGAAATCGGATTCTTAGGTGCATTTACAGGTGCTGCCGAAGAAAAGAAGGAAGAAACTAAGACAGAGACCAAGGAAGAGGCAAAGACCGATGCTCCTTTATACGAGCCTGTAAAGGTTACATACGTTAATGTAACAGGTGCTGTTTCAAAGGATGCTTATGAATACAATTCTTCCTGGGATATTACGGTTTCTTCTTCTACTAAAGGTTCCGCCGAGAGAATGTTCGACGGAGAAAAGCTTTCCTACTGGCATTCCTGGTTTACTTCCAAGGACGGAGTAACCACCAAAGCAGAAGCACCCCACGAAGTAACGATAGTTTTCCCGGAAGAAAAGACTGTTTCCGGTATAAGATACACCCCCAGACAGATAAACGGAAACGATAAGTCAACCTCGGGTATTGCGATACTTGCCGAAGTACACGTTACTACAGACGGAGAAAAGTTCACAAAAATAGCTCAGGGCAACTTTACTTATGCGTCAGGCTATGCAGAAAGAGAAACTCAGGAGATTAAATTTGACACTATAAGGGTAAAGGGTATCAAGTTTGTTATCACCCAGTCTGTTTCAGGTTACGGAACTTGTGCGGAGCTTGAAGTATTAAAAGGCGAAGGAGCAGAGGCCGACATTGAAGAGCTTACAAAGGAAGCAAAGAAGAACAATAAGTTCATCACTATGCAGATTGACTCACTTGATGCAAAAATCGGAGATAAAGAAGTTAAACTGGTAAAGGCTCCTCAGATTGTTGACGGAAGAACCTTGGTTCCCGTAAGATTCGTATCTGAATCATTAGGTGCAGTGGTTGGCTGGAATGGCGAAACAAGAGAAGTTTCCATAATGGACGGCACAAATAATATTGTACTTGAGATAGATTCTCCTTATGTAATGGTAAACGGAAAAGTCGAAACACTTGACGTTCCTGCAATGATTATAGATAACTCCACAATGGTTCCTATTCGTTTTGTATCCGAAACACTTGGAGCTAATGTAGAGTGGAATGGAGAAACAAGAACGGTTACCATTGATAAGCCTATGACAATTGCTTGTTGGGGTGACAGCTTAACCTACGGTGACGGAGCAACATCTTCTCCTTATCCTACGGTTTTAGCAAAGCTTTCGGGTCTTAAGACCTTAAACCTTGGTATCGGTGGTGAAAGTGCTCTTACAATTGCGGCTCGTCAGGGTGCATATGATATTTCCATGAGCGAGGATTTCGTAATTCCCGAATCCGGAAGCGTTGACCTTCCTCTTGTTACATTCAAGGAAGGAACATATCTTACAACTCCTGACGGCGGACAGGTTTGCCCAAGAGCCACTTCTGCAAAGTGGAATCCCTGCTATATCAACGGAGTAGAGGGAACACTTTCAATTCAGGTTGATACAACAGTTGTTCCCAGAGTGTTAAAGAAAGCAACTTTTACAAGAAAGCAGTCAGGCGAAGCGGTGGAAGTTAAGAAGGGCGACCTTTTAATTCCCTCTGCAAGCTATGTGAAAGCTGACATAAATGTTATCTACATCGGTGCAAACGGCATCTGGGATGAGGATAATACAAACGGCAAAAACACCAAAGAGCAGGCAGATAAGCTCATCGCTATGATAAACAGAATGATTGAAAATACTCCCGATCCCGAAAAGTTTATCGTTGTTGGCTTTACATGGAGTGGAAAGGATTCCTGGAGCGTAGTTGATGCCGAAATGGAAAAAGCATTTGGAAGAAAGTTCGTTTCCACAAAGAGCTATATGTCAAGCGAACAGGCTCTTAAAGATATGGGTGTAACACCCACGGAAGCAGATCTTGCCGACATCAAGCTTGGCAGAGTTCCTGAATCCTTCAGAAAGAGTGCATCCGACGGCACACACCTTAACGACCTTGGATACACCATTCTCGGTACAAAGATTTACGAGAGAATGATAGAGCTTGGCTATATTGTAAAATAAGAAAAAAATCTCAGACATTAAATTAATGTCTGAGATTTTTTTTAATCTGTGATTCTGGGAACGTCTAACCATACTCCGCCCTTTTTTGCGGCTTCATGGGCTATTAATCCGGGAATGGTCATATCCATTCCTTTTACAATGTCGATGGGGGGAGTTTTGTTATCTTCAATTGATTTAAGGAAATCTCTTACAAGGAAATATTCGCTTGTGCCGTGAGAGCCGAGAGGAATATCTGTGATACCGGGGGCGGAAGTGTCTATGTCGATTTCGATGCCTTCTTTAGGATCTTCGCCTGCAAAATAGCGCCTTCCTTTACCTTCGTAGCCCATTCTGCTGCTTTCCATAAAGCCTTCGGTTCCGATTATGTTATATGTACAAAGGGCGGGGTGACGAAGAGCAACGGAGCTTCTCGCCATTTTAATCGTTGCACCCTTTGCGGTTTCAAAAAGAGCCACCTGCATGTCTATATTTCCGTCGGTTGCAACGGGGAAGCTTCGTGACTCTGTTCCTGATGCCGTACATCTTACAATGTGGTCGTCCATCCACATAAGAATGGGGCCTAAGCTGTGGGAGCAATAGTGAAGCGGTGCACGGTTTGAACGCCATTTACCGTCAACGAGGCTTCTTATTTCGTGAACATAGTCTGCCTCTGCGTAGAAGGGAGTTCCGATTTTGCCTGCCTTTATATTCTTATTCCATTCCAGGGCAAACTGCATGTAACAACAGTTTTCTGCCAGCATAAATTTGGTTTTTGCCTTTCTTACCGCATCAACCATTTTAATACAGCTTTCAACTGAATCTGATGCAGTAACTTCACAAAGCACGTGTTTTCCCGCT
This sequence comes from Clostridia bacterium, assembly GCA_017536285.1. Next base: position 11,848 of record JAFXHP010000039.1, on the reverse strand, counting down.
TCCAAGGCTTTTATGGATTGCTCCGCATGGAAGGGAATGGGCGTACCTATTACAACAATGTCGGCATCGGTGTTTAATATATCGTCATATTCTGTGAACAGTGCAGTATCAGGCAAGTTGAATTCTTTGCCGTTCTTCTCTAAAGAGGCACTATCCATATCGCATAGAGCGACAACTTCGGTGTCAGGATGGTTTGAAAATATGTGACCGTAAGCGGTTCCACGTCCAACGCCAACCATGGCTACCTTATACTTTTTCATTAAATCATCTCCTTTTATTAACATAATAACATGTTTTTGTTGACTTGTTAATGCAATTATGTTAGAATTTGCATGTAAAATGTTGAGTAAACGGAGAGAGGATATGAAGAAAGTAAAGTCGGTCAAGGAGTTTGATATATCTTTGCGAAACTGCGGAAAAGACAGATATATTGCCAAAGGACATGTATTCGGGCCGATAATAAGCGGAGATTATATAATGCAGTACTGTTTTGCGGGATGCGGAGTTTTCAAAGTGGATGGAAAAAGCTTTCCTGTAAAAAAGGGAGAATGCATGGTAACATTTCCCGGACAGCAAAGAATCGAAACAGCGGATGAAGAAACTCCATGGAGGCACATATGGTTAAGCTTTGAAGGGGAAAGTGCAAGACGATTTTTTTCCCTGCTTGGTACAAAAAATGAAAATCCGGTAATTTCATTTTTCGGACACTCTAAGATACCCTATCTTATGGAAAGCATAATTGAGCTTTCTGAAAACACAGAACCAGGAGGAGAGTTTATACTTGCATCCAAGCTTTATGAGTTCCTTGACGAGTGTATAAAAGCAAGAAGCAATAACGAAGGCTCTCTTAAAGCAAAGGATATGTATGTTTCACATGCAATAAATTATCTTGAACTTCATTTTACGGAGTTTGACATAAGAGTTGAGAAACTTGCAGAACATATAGGTATCGACAGAAGCTATTTTTATGGGATATTTAAGGAAATAACGGGGGTATCACCAAAAGAATATCTTACGGAATTAAGAATGAAAAAGGCATCGGAGCTTCTTAAAATCCCGGGAGCAACGGTAACTAACGTAGCCTATTCCGTAGGCTATGAGCCTTCGGTTTTCACTAAGGCATTTAAGAATTATTATGGAATTAATCCTTCGGAATGCATAGAAAAGACGGTTAAAGGAGACGGAATTTATGGATAAAAAAATATGGAAATATATGATGGATAACTTATTTTCGGATGAAACCAAGCTTTTTTACGACTACATAGTGCCTGAAAAACGAGGGGATTTTAAAAACTACCTTCCTTCGCCTGAGTTTATAAAGAAGTGCATCCCCAGTCCTACCGGCTGGGGAACCGGCATGGAGGACTCGGTAATTAACGGAAGTGTTATGCTGGATTCGGCACTTCTTGCTTACGAAGTAACAAAGGAAGAAGCTTTTTTAGTTAAGGCAAGGGATTTTTTTAAGGGGCTTAAGCTTTGTGCAACAATATCTGAAAGCGAAGGATTTCTTGCAAGAAGTGTTTCGCCATTTGACGGAAAAAGCCACTATATTGACTCTTCCAGAGATCAGTATACCCATTATGTAGCATCTGCAGCAAAATATTACGAAAGCGGAAAAGCGAAGGAGGACGAAATAAAAGCAATAAAGGAAACACTTTTATCATTTGCACGTCGGGCAAGAGCCAATGTAACTGAAGAAAATAAATGGAATATGCTTCGTGAAGACGGAGGGCAGGGCTTTGTTACAGCACTCTGGAATGCAGCACCCCACGAAATGATGCGCCTTCCCATGATTTATCTTGCGGCATGGAAAATTTCAGGTGACGAAAGCTTTAAGGAAGATTACTTAAAATACAGAGATTTTGGAATGGATGAATCGGAAAAGATTGTATACCGGGATAATATGCGTCCGTTTGCAATAGGTCAGATGCAACTTTCCTTAAGATTTTGTTATGACTATGATTTTGATATAGCTTTCCGTGAAAGATGTTATAGGCTAATGGCACAAAACGCCGATTACGGATTTAATAAAGCATTGGAATGTGCGAAAGAAAATCTTACGGAAGAAAACAGAGAAATTATACATACAAAGGCAACTGCATGGAATGAAACTCCTGCATGGTTTAACGGCTATTTATCGGATTATGCCTACTATGTCCCCATGCACTTTAAGTCTCTTTTTGCCGCCGGATTGAAGGGGGCGTGGCATATAAGAGATATTGGAGATGCCGCATCGATTTACATGAATTTACCCGGTGCAGAATATAAAAAAGAACTTTTTGATGCACTTTCAACTGCGATTGGATATGTTGATACGGAAAAATATACATCGGATGCAGTGTGCTACCTTTTAACACCCTACTATAAACTTTTGTTGGTAAAATAAATATTGACAATATTAAAGCATATAGCTATAATATTGTCACGTTTGTTTATTTTAAGCAGAGCATTAGTGTATGTCAAACCTTGTTTGACGCCTCGGGCGAGTCGCCCCGGGTTACATAAAAATAAAAAAAGTCACTTCGTTCCATCCATGTGGTGCCGCTGTAATATTGCCCACTTCATGGGCCGAAAGTTACAGCTTACCACAAAAGATTTTCTCATGTTTTGCTCTGCGAAAAGGAAGGAGGAAAGCTTAATATGATAGTTTATAAGGAGCTTTCCTCCTTAACAACGGATCTCGGGTTTTCTGCAAGGACGCTTTATTCCGTGGCAAGAATGGTGAGAAAGCATTACCACGAGGTATCAATTCCAAAAAAAGACGGCACGGAAAGAAAACTTTCTGTTCCAGACGAGCTTCTAAAAAGAATACAGCGGAGAATTGCGGAAAAAATCCTCATGTACGAAGACATATCACCTTACGCCACCGCATACAGAGTTTGTGCTTCTACTCTTATTAATGCAAAGGCACATCTTGACAAAAAGTGTATATTAAAGCTTGATATAAATCACTTCTTTGATTCCATAATCTTCCCGGTGGTAAAAAATAAGGTTTTCACCGAGGAAAAATATTCCTATGCCAACAGAATATTGCTTACGGCTCTTTGCATTTATGAGGATTCTGTTCCTCAGGGTGCACCTACTTCCCCTGTTATATCTAATATAATTTTAAGGGAGTTTGATTTTCATATAGGCTCTTGGTGCAGTGAGCGTGGAATTACATACACCAGATACTGCGACGATATGACTTTTTCGGGAGAATTTGAAGCCAAAGAGGTTATTAAAGAGGTTGAGGATGCACTTGCAAAAGAAGGGTTTTACTTAAACAGGAAAAAGACGGCTTTTCTTAAAGATGGGCAAAGGAAGGAAGTTACCGGAATAGTTGTTAATGACAAAGTATCCGTTCCTAAGGAGTATCGCAGAAAAATACGGAGCGAAGTTCATTATATCAAAAAATTCGGAATTGACTCCCATCTTTCTCATATAGGCTGTAACATGGATAAAGTGAAATATCTTATGAGTCTTTTTGGAAAAATCAACTATGCTCTTTCGGTTTCTCCTGATAATGCAGAAATGAAAAATTGTAAAAAAATAATAGGGAAAATATTATATAAGCTTAAATAAGCGGATGCATTTGCATTCGCTTATTAATTTTAAAAGTGAACTATATTACCAAATTTTGCAATATAAGGCGTTGACTTGGAATTTACATCGTGTTAAAATGTAACCTAAGGAGGCGTTTTTTATGAAACTTGCAACAACACTTGGCGATTTCAGAGGATACTGCGATACTTATGAAGAAAGAGTGAAGCATGTATGCGAGGCGGGATTTTTATATCTTGACCTTGATTTGTATACGGCAGACAAAAATGATGCACTTTTAGTAAGCGACAACTGGAAGGAAAATGCAAAAAGCTTAAAGTCTTATGCAGAAAGCCTTGGAGCCACCTTTATTCAGGCGCATTCTCCCGGAGGAAACCCGCTTGAGAAAGGAGAAAAGTTTGATTATCTGCTTAAAACTACAATCCGCTCCATTGAAGTCTGCGGTAAAATGGGAATAAAGAATACGGTTGTTCACGCAGGGATGCTTAAGGAAATTTCCAAAGAAGAGTATTTTGAAAGGAACAGAGAATTTTTCAGAAAGCTTATTCCGACAATGGAAAAATGCGGTGTAAACGTGCTTTGCGAAAACAGCACAAAGGCAAATATGGGCGGGATGTATTTTACCAACAGTGGAAGCGATATGCTTGAATTTGTAAAATATGTTGACCATCCGCTTTTTCACGCCTGCTGGGATACAGGCCACGCCAACTGCGAAGGAAATCAGTATGACGAAATTATGACCTTGGGTGATGAGCTTTACGCCCTTCATGTACACGATAACAGCGGACACAGAGACGAGCATCTGATTCCGTATTGCGGAACAATTAATATGGATGATGTTATGCACGCCCTTATTGATTCGGGGTATAAGGGATATTTTACGTTTGAAGCATCCAGCTGTCTTCGTCACAGCAGATACTGGCTCGGAAACAGACGCGTATTTGAAAAAGATACAAGGCTTTTAGAACCTCAGCTCTTTATGCAAAAGCAGCTTGAAAAGCTGATGTTTGATACAGGTAAATACATTCTTGAAAAATATAATTTATATGAGGAGTAACATTATGGAAAACAAAATAAACATAGTAATCGAAGAATCCATGCCCACAGCCTTTTTAAACAAGGACAGAATTTATCAGGACGGAACAACACCTATGTACCGTGATAAGGACGGCAGCCTCTGGGCAATGAGCGGCCACTCTCATATGGGTGAAATTGCAATGTTTAAGGGAACAAGCCTTGACGATATAAAAAAGGCATACGCCATAAACCTTAACTTCTGTGTGGGACACGCAGATTTTGCCTTTGACGGAGTACGCTACCCCGAAGGCGTAAAGGCAAGGGGGAGTATCTGGCCCTTTGGTCTTTATATATGCCCTGTAACACACCGTTTTTTCTGCCTTTTCCATAATGAAACAGGCTGGAACGGTAAGGGAACGGGTTACGATGCTGAAGGATTTTGCGACACGCCAAAATGCGACTGGGATTTTCGTCATGTAGGTCTTATGCACTCCGACGACGAGGGTAAAAACTGGACCTTTGACCGCTGGGTATTAACCTCCGAAGAGGTTTGCTTTACAGATACTTTTAATCCCGGTGCAGGAAACGTACTTGGTCAGACGGGGGATGTTTTTTCCTGCGGAAGCGGTGACTTTTCCACTTATATTGACGATGAATATATATACATTTTCTATAATATCATCCGTGCCAACAGAGCAGTTGTAAGCCTTAAAAATGTTGACGTTTATGTTGCAAGAACAAGACGTCGTGAAGATGGTATAATGGGTGACTTTGTGAAATATTATAACGGCGCATTTACAGAGCCGGGTAACTTCGGAAAGGAAACTCCCGTTGCATATTGCTCCTGGCATCCCAGGGTAATTTACCTTGAAAAATACGGAGTTTATTTAATGACCGCATCCTATGCCGATCCTACCGTAACAGAAAAAATGATAAAGCACGAAACACAGATGCGTATAAGCACGGATTTAGTTAACTGGGGAGAGGTTTACGTTCAGGAATATGATGGAAAGCCCTTCGGAAACCACTATGTGGCTCTTGTTTCCGATGATACGGATACACAGCCAAGCTATGCAAAGGGAGACAGAGTTTCCTTCCTTACAAACCACAACGGAACTGACGTTACAAGATATAAAGCACATATTGAATAAATAACTTTACAAAAAAGGTATACTGCTGTATAATTAAAGCAGTATACCTTTATTTTTAAGGAGGCATCAGTATGGATAAGAAATGCTTTGAAAACCCCGGCAGCGAATACCGTGCAAAACCCTTCTGGTCATGGAACGGAAAGCTTTCAAAGGATGAAATAATAAGACAGGTGGATATTCTTCGTGAAATGGGGTTCGGAGGCTATTTTATGCATTCCAGAGTCGGTCTTATTACCGAGTATCTTGGCGACGAGTGGTTTGACATAATAAATGCCTGTTCGGAATACGGAGAAAAAGTTGGTATGGAAAACTGGCTTTATGATGAAGACCGCTGGCCCTCCGGCAGTGCAGGCGGAATTGTGACGGAGAATAAAGAGTATCGTCAGAAGTTTATAAGAATGAATATGGGACTTACGGATAATGCTTTCGCAGCATTTGCTTGTCGCCTTGACGGTGTAAAGGCTTTCGATATCGAGCCTTATGACAAGGAAAAAACAAGCGATAAGGATATAATTTCCTTTGAAATTATTGAAAGACCGACAAGTCCCGAATATAACGGTAATACATATCTTGACACAATGAAAATGGAAGCAACTGAAGGCTTCATAAAGTCCACCCACGAAAAGTATAAAAAATACTGCGGTGAAAAAATCGGAAACAGTATAAAGGGTATATTTACCGATGAACCTCACTGGGGAGAACTTATGATTTCCGTTGTAAGGGACGGTATGGATTATACCAACTGTGCTCCTTATACAGATAATTTCTTTGAGATTTTTAAAGAGAAATGGGGTTATGACTTAAAGGAGCATTTACCGGAATTGTTTTTAAAAAAAGACGGGGAAGATGTTTCCAAGGTTAAATGGCACTACTCGGAAACGGCGGCAGCTTTATTCATTGAAAATTTTGTAAAGCCGATAGGCGATTGGTGTCTTGACAATAATCTTATACTTACGGGGCATCTTCTTCATGAAGATACCTTATCTGCAGGTGCAATTATGGCAGGCTCACTTATGCGTTGTTATGAGCATATGCAGTATCCGGGCGTTGATATTCTGGGACAGAACAGCCATTATAACATTGTTAAACAGCTTTCCTCAGTTGCTCATCAGTGCGGAAAGAAGCATCTTTTGTCTGAGCTTTACGGTGCAACCGGCTGGGAAATGAGAATTGAGGACTATAAAAATATGGGAGACTGGCAAGCACTCATGGGAATCGACTTAAGATGTCCGCACCTTTCCTGGTATACAATGATGGGTGAGTGCAAGAGAGACTATCCCGCAAGCATATTCTATCAGTCCTCCTGGTATAAGGAGTATAAGCATTTAGAAGACTATTTTGCAAGAATAGCATCCTTCTTAGGTGAGGGAGAATCCACGGCGGATGTGCTTGTTATAAGCCCTCTTGAAAGTATGTGGTGTCAGATTTATGCAGGTTGGGGCAAGTGGCTTGAAGCAACAGATCCTGCCTGTCTTGAGCTTGAAAGAAAATATGCGGATATGTATCGCTTCCTTCTTTCAAACAATGTGGAATTTGATTATGGCGATGAAGAAATGCTTGCAAGAAAGGCAAAAATTGAAAATGGCGTAATCAAGTTCGGTAATGCTGAATATAAAAAGGTAATAGTATCCGGTATGCTCACAATGAGAAGCAGTACGCTTTCGCTGCTTAAGGAATTTGAGAAAGCGGGAGGAATAGTTGCAGTCGAAGAGCTTCCTTCGTATATTGATGCTGAAAAGGCAGAATTTACATTGGGAAATGCTTCTATGGAAGATATATTAAAAGACCGCAAACTCATAGCGGATGAACCTTCCGTATTTTCTGCGGTAAATAAAGCAAAAGACGGAACATACCTTGTTGCACTTCTTAACATGGATACAGAGTCAGGTAAAACTTTCAAATGTACTTTCCCGGAAGGAATACTTACCGAGTGGTGTCCTGAAAGCGGAAAAGTGAAAAATGTAAGCTTTACGGGCGAAATCACTCTTGAAGCAGGCGAAATGAGGCTTTTTACCGTGGGTAAAGCATTTGAAGCTGAAGCATCAAATGAGGAAAGCCTTCCGGAAATAACACTTTCGGATGTGTTTGCATATAGACTCGATGAACCTAATGTACTTGTGGTGGAAAAGGCAAAATGCTATGCAGAGGGAGAAAAATTTGAAGACGATATTCTTAAAATAGACAGACATCTTCGTGATAAAGCAAAAATACCGTACCGTGGCGGAGCGATGTATCAGCCGTGGTACACGGCTAAAAATCCCACAGTAGAATATTTCCCCTTTGAACTTACTTATTCCTTTACATCCGAGATTGAAACAGAAGGCTATATCGCCTCAGAATGGGATGAAGCGAAGGTAAACGGAAAGAATGTTACTTTTACGGATGACTGGTGGGTTGATCCTTGCTTCAGAAAAGCAAAAATCAAAATCGAAAAGGGAATTAACACCGTTACGGTCAAGGGGATTTATACAGAAAAGGTAAACCTTGAAGCTATATATATTCTTGGAGACTTTGGCGTATTTGACGGAGTTATAAAAGAAAGTCCTGAAAAAATCACTTATGGTGATATAACCAAGCAGGGATTTACGCTTTACGGAGGGAAAATTACATATATTTTCAATCAGAAGGTAGAAAAAAAATCAAGCCTTACCTTAAGCTCTATGGGAAATGCATCGGCAATACGCGTAAACGGCAAAGTTCTTGCATGGAAACCTTATAGAGTCGAGGTTGAACCTTGCGATAAAATCGAAATTGAACTTTCGCTTACAAGAAGAAATACCTTCGGACCTTTGCACAGAGTTCCTTTCAGAAAGGGCGGAGGCCCCGACGGATTTGTTACATACAATAATGCGTGGAGCGACGATTTTATTACAATGCCCTGCGGTCTTGAAAAACAATAATAAAAAAAGCCATGAAAACTCAGTTTTTCATGGCTTTTTTATATTCGCTTGGAGACATTCCGGTCTCTTGTTTAAAATGCTTGTAAAATGTATTCATATCCCTATAACCTGCTTCCTCGGCAATTTCTGTAATGGGGCGATCCGTTGCACCTAAAACTCCGCAGCAAAGGTTTATTCGCAAGTTTCGTAAATAGTCTGTAAAGGTTTGTCCCGTAACTGTTTTAAATCGTCTTGAAAGATACTGCCTGCTTAATCCTTCCTTTTCGGCAAACTTGTTTATGGAAAGATCGGGAATCTTAATATTTTCTTTTCCGTATTGCAGAACTCTTAAAATAAGATCGTCTCTGGATTTTACATCTCTGTCGGTAATCTGACGCATTGCATGGATTATTATTTCATTTAAGTGGCTTCTTAAAATTTCTTCACTTCCGATGTCGGAAGTATCATATTCTTTAATCATATCTTCAAGAAGGTTTCTTATTCTTTTTTGCTTATCGTCCTTAAAAACAAAATGTCCGGGATCCGCATTAAGCATTCCTTTAAGGAAATAAAAGGGATGGGAAGCCAGACACTCTCCGAGGTCACGGCAGGAATCAAGCATGGGGTTTAAGAAACGGGGAAGAAAGGCGCAGTTTATTATGTAGGCGGTTTTTCCGGAATGAAGCTTGTACTGATGAACATCATCGTAGTTTACAAATATAAAATCTCCCTTACCCAAAATAACACGTTCGTCACCGATATAATGAACCATCTTTCCGCTTATTACGTAAGCAAGCTCGATATAGTCGTGGTTGTGCTTGGCAGAGTCGTACTGAAGCCAGTGGAAAACGCAGATATTTTTAACCTTGTTGTCCCTTGAAATATAATTCTGCCTCTGAATATGATAGCTTGGTTCATTGGTAAAATAGTTTCGTTCCCAGGATAATCTTAAGTTTTTCTGCCTCATAAAATCGCCTCCTTAAATTATTATATTTGGCAATTTTATAAAAGTCAATATAAAAGTTTACAAATGCGAGGTAAATTTGATACAAAAACGTATTGCATTATAATTTATGTTCATTTAAAATAAAATTATACAAAAAGAAAGGACGGAAAAATAATGAAAAAAGTATTGAAACTTGCACTTATTTCTCTTATGATTTTGTCGCTTCTTCCGTTTACGGTTATGGCAAAAGAAGTAAGCTATAAAGCGACGGATTCTGCTGTAAGAGAAAATGCTCCAACAGTTGAAAATTACATCAAATTCACCAGGGAGTACGGCTATTTCGAGATAAAGGATGTTGACCTTACGGGGATAAATTCCGTCTCTGTTACAAGCCATCACGCCGATTCGGATTCCAGCTATGACGGTGACTATCTTTTTGTGAGGCTTGATTCGCCAAAGGGCAAAGCAATCGGAACGATAAACATTGATACAAGTGCATCGGGCGTTGATAAGGTATTTAAGGGTAGCATCGAAAAAACCGACGGTGTGCACAATGTATACATAATGAGTTTTTTAAGTGCCAACGGCACATTTGTAAAGGATGTTACCTTCTCAAGTGAAGTGTATAACGGTGCATATGTTCCGGCTGACAGAAGCAAATATCAGGATACTCACTCATCAACCTGGGCACTTACTGACGACTACGGTGTGAGAGCAGCGGATTTTGAAGAGGTTGGCCCTCTTGATGAAAGTAAAAAGGTTGGTATCTTCTACTGGACATGGCACGCGAGAAGACCTTCGGAGCATAAAAAAGCCTTTAACAACACGGAATTTATGAAAATTCATCCCGAAGCAAAGTATGATTATGACCACAGACTGTGGCCTACAAACAGCGTGGAGTTTTACTGGGATGAACCGCTTTTCGGCTATTATTCGGGAACAGATTACTGGGTAATGAGAAAGCACGCAACAATGCTTAAAAATGCAGGTGTTGACGCCCTTTTCTTTGATGCCACAAACGGACACTCAACCTGGAGAAGCCAGTACGAAGTGCTTTTTTCTGCACTTTACGATTCTTTAGAGGCAGGAAACGATGTGCCCAAGGTTGCATTTATGTGTAACTTTTCAGAATCGGTTGCAGAAGGAAAGCTCAACTTAAAACGCCTTTACTCAGGTGCATACAAGGACGGGAAATATTCAGATCTTTGGTTTACGTGGGAAGGAAAACCTGTTGTTATGGCGTACCCCGAACACTTAAAGCCTGAAGAAGGCGATGAGCTTGATGCAAAGCTAATGGAAGAGATGCTTGATTTCTTCACCTTCAGACCGGGACAACCTTCTTACAATACAGGTTCAACAAGAGAAGACCACTGGGGTTGGCTTGAAATGTATCCTCAGAATAAGTTCGGCGATAACGGCGACGGAACCTATGAGCAGGTAACGGTTGGTGTTGCTGCAAATTTCTCATATATATCAAACTCAAAAGTCGCTATGAACGATCAGTATGTAACAGGCAGAGGCTATACTACCGGTCTTGGAGATGACAAGAGTACGGAAGGAAAGAAGAAGGGATACTTCTTCCGTGAACAGTTATCCCGTGCTCTTGAGGTTGATCCTGAATTTATGTTCATTACAGGATGGAACGAATGGAGAGCGGGAAGATATCAGTCCTGGGGCGGAACGCCCAATGCCTTTCCCGATCAGTTCGACGATAACGGAAGCCGTGATATGGAACCGACTAAAGGCGAACTCAAGGATCTCTATTACTGTTATTTAGTAGACGCGGTAAGACGCTTCAAGGGGGCAGAACCTCTTGGAGAGGTATCGGGCGAAATTACCATTGACTTAGCCGACATTTCAGCATGGAGTGGCGTTACTCCCGAATACTACAATGACAAGGGAACATATACCCGTGATAATCTGGGATTTAACAACGTTCATTATACCAACGATACCATGAGAAACAACCCAATAAAATCAAAGGTGGCAAGAGACAGCGAAAATCTTTACTTTATGTCAGAGTGTGAAGATGCGTTAAAAGGAGAGGGAGACTCTTCTTTTATGAACCTTTATATTGATTCTGACAGACTGCATAAAACAGGCTGGGAAGGCTATGACTATGTAATAGCGGGCACAAAGGTTTATGCACTTGCATCTGACGGTACAAGAAACGAAGCAGGAAATGCGGAATACAAGATAACGGGAAGCACCATCGCAGTAAAGGTAAATCGTGCTCTTATAAATCTTTCCGGCACACTCGATTTTGAATTTAAGTGGACAGATAACGTGGTAACAAAAGACATTCTTGACTT
>JAFXHP010000038.1 GCA_017536285.1 Clostridia bacterium | reverse complement strand
CCGAACAGCTTATATGCTCGTGGCAAAGCGCCCTGCCTTCAAAATTTTTATCAATTTTACCTTTAACTGTCTGTATCATAAATTGTCCTCCGATACTTATCTTTCATCTAATATAAATCTGCCTTTCTTCTTTCCGTTATATACTGCGTTTTCCGCAACAACTTCGCCGCCTATTATTACAAACTTAAGTCCCCTGCACCGCTCGGTGCAGTTTACATAGCTTGCTTTATCAATAATTTTTTCCGCATCAAAAATACATATATCTGCATCAAACCCTGCTTCAATTTTACCCTTATTTTCAAGTCCGTAAACCAAAGCAGGCATAAAAGTGCATTTTCTCACCGCTTCCTCAAGAGTAACAACCTGTCGCTCTCTGACGTATTTCCCAAAAAATCTCGGAAAAGATGCCTTTAATCTCGGGTGATAGGTTTTAGCATCCTTTGCCACGGAAGAGTCGGTGCATATCATAGCTCTTTCATATTTAAGCACCGTTTCAATATCATCTTCGCTCATACTGAAATTGCAGATATTTGCATTGGCATTTGAGCCGATTAAAATATCAAAAGCAGCTTCAAAGTCATCTTTTCCCAAAAGCTTTGCTATTTCGTCAATTCTCATTCCTTCGAATTCCGAAAAGGCGGGACATTCCACAAGTAAAAGATTTGAAAGACTGTCACCATTTCTTTTTATGTATGCATCTTTTATTCTGTCCTGCATAACTTTGTCCTTGAGCATTTCTGCGATACCTTTGCTGTCAAGTGCTCTGAATTCCTTGGCAATTATCGTTGCCGCAAGGCTTGTGCTTGATGCCTCATAGGGATAAACATCAATATGTATGTCATAGCCGTCTTTTATCGCAGAATCAATCATTTCAAGGGACTCATTCACCTTTCCCCAGTTGGGCTTATACATACTCTTGTGGTGGGAAAATACCGCCTTTACGCCTGTTTCTTTAATTACGGTTAAAAATTCTTCCACCGCCTCGATAAATTCAAAGCCCTCGTTTCTTATATGGGCGCTAAGGAGTCCATCATATTCTTTCACTACTTTTGCAAGAGAAATAAGTTCATCGGTTTCAGCATAACAGCTCGGCGTATAGATAAGGCCGTAGGAAAGTCCCAATGCTCCGTTTTCCATAGCCTCTCTTAAATATACCTTCATTGTTTCAAGCTCGGAGGATGTGGGCTTTCTGTTTTCATATCCCATGGCAGTTATTCTTAAAGCACTGTGTCCCACAAAGTTTTTGAGGTTTGAGCCAAGAGGAATATCCTTTGCGGCGTTTACCATAGTGCCGAAAGTTTCCAGTTTGTCGCCCTTTACTCCGTTCGGAGCTAAAGTCATTCCGCACTGACCGCCGATTGATGTGGTTATTCCCTGCTCGACTTTTTCAATCATATCGGGATAATCAAAAACCGCATAATCCGAATGACTGTGAGAATCGATAAATCCCGGTGTTACGGTAAGTCCAGATGCGTCGATTGCCTCTTTGCTTTCGCCTTTTATATTTTCTGAAATGCAGACTATCTTACCATCGGATATTGCTATATCACTTACATAAGATGCCTTTCCGCTTCCGTCTGCTATATTTCCGCTTTTTATAATCAAGTCATACATAGTGCCGCCTCCACAGGAGTTATATTCTTCTTTTATTTTACCACTCAGATAACCTTTCGTCAACAAATAAATATCCACCCGCATAGCGGGTGGTTTTTCATTTTCGGGTATAACCCTAATATTACTG